>JADBKH010000001.1 GCA_014896485.1 Bacillota bacterium
TAAGAGGGAGAGGCTGTAGGTCACCATCAGAAAGCCGAAGGGGATGTAAGATATAAAATAGCGCATCCACCCAGCTGATGCCCCTTTGTACAACAATCCAATCTGTAGTACTGGAATGGCAGCTGCGCTTCCAAGAAGTAATGCCCCAAAAAGACGCGTTCGAGCCTTAAGGGAAAAGAGACTGATCAGCGTGAATGCGAAGCCAAGCAGTACCACCGGGTAGAGTCGTACTTCATTGGCAACATAGACGAAGCTTCTTACCCAATTGCCTTGAAGGGTTTGTTGAATGCCCGATTGAGCGGTCACGGTTTTCAGTTGGGCGGCATTTCCGTAGATGGAGTTCATGAAATAGAGGGGATCTCCCATTGTACTCCAGTTCCAAAACGCCCAACAGGTGGCAACATACCCCAACGGGCTGAGCCAGAGTAAGAGGATGCCAGCTGTCTGCTCCTCCTGGCTATACATCGGGGAAATCAAACGTTGGAGTTTTTTATCAGCGGCATTTTTCTTTACTACCGGAAGTTGGACAGTAATCAGAATCACGGTTTCAACTACAGCCCAAATTACCACTTCGTAGCGAATGAGAAATCCCATGGCAAGCCAGAGTGAAGAAAAAACCAGTGCCCGCAGATCACGAGAATCGATGTATGCGCACAAGTTGAAGAGGGATCCGAGAAGTGTGGCAATCATCATCACTTCAGTCATACCGTTTGATGCATAAAAGGCCAGCACCGGGTTGGTTCCCAAGCTAATGAGAGCCAGCAGACGGACCCAACGAGGCAGGGAAAACTGAATCAACAGCCGTGCTGCATAGTAGAGCATCACACTGCCAAATGCTGCGCTAATCAAATTTGCTGAGACGCCTTGGGTAGCCAAAGGGGGCCAGAGGAAATGGAGTGCAACCAAAGGAAATTCCAGGAAACTTGGCAGTGGATTCCAGACAAAACCGATAGCTTCAAGATGGGGGTCACGCGAAAAGAGGACGTAAAATGCATTGGCTACCCGTGAGAGCGCATCGCCAAGTATAAAATTGTGTAAAGCAAGCCATACGCCCAACCCCGCATAGAAAGTACCGAAGATCCCCGCATACAGGAGGGGTTCCATCTTCGTCGACCGTTTCTGCACTATTGTTCGAGAACCCAAGGAAAGCGTATCAATGAAGTAGGAAGCAGTCATGATGCAGCGCGACCTGCGGAATCAGTTGTCCAGAACTCGCGCGCTAAGCCGTGTTCAGTCTTTTCCCAGTAGGACGGTTTCGTAGTCAACTGCCAAAGGGCACGCCAAGCAGCAACCGACATCATGGACCAATAGATGACGGAAAAAAGAGAAGCGATAGCCAATTCCCAAAAATCGCGCCGTGCTGCAGCAAACAAGTTCAAATACGAGAAGAAGAAGCCTCCCCAGAGCATGTTGAATACGGAAATGAAATAGATCCATGGAGGAAACAAGAAGGTAATCCAACTGGGCTGCATTAGCCACCACAAAGAAGTGAGTCCCCAAAAGATAGGTGTTACTAAAAAGCTGAAAGGGGTACCGAAAAGGATGAGCTGTACTCCCCAAAATCCCCTTCCACCCATCTCTTTATAAAGGAGCAGGGGATGGCGCATATGGACAAGCCACGTCTGCATATAGCCTTTGACCCATCGTGAGCGTTGGCGGATCCAGTTGAACCATTCGGAGTTTGCCTCTTCGTATGTTGTTGCGTCGACGATAACCGTCTTCCACCCCTTGCGGTGCAAGCGCATCCCCAAATCGGCATCTTCTGCGACATTGAAGGGATCCCAGGCACCTACCTCCCGTAGAACATCGGTGCGGAAATGATTCGATGTACCTCCGAGAGGGATGGGCATTTTCATCTGGTGCAACGCTGGGAGCATCCAATCGAACCACTGCAGGTATTCCGCGGTAAACCAGCGTGTGAGTAGATTTTGGCGCCGGTTGTAGTAGGCCAGTTTGGCCTGCACACAAGCTACGTCTGAAGGGGATTTGCGGAACGCAATCACGGCTTTGAGCAACTCGTCAGCTTCCGGGATATCTTCGGCATCAAGGATGGTCGTATACGTGCCGCGGGCGAGTGCCAGTCCATAGTTGCATGCTTTTGGCTTCGTTTTTGGATCGGAGTCAGGGACGACAACAATCTCTATAAAATTGGGTAAACCGAGTGAGCGAGCAACTTCCAATGTGGCATGATCTGAGGCTTCGAGGAGAAGCTTTACATCAAGTCGGTCGTGCGGGTAATGCAACGCTTTTAACGCATCGGTTAGTGTAGGGAGAATCTCGGCTTCCTGATAAGCGGGCACAAGTACGGTATAAACAGGTAGGGAAGACCAAGCCAGTTCCGCCAGTTCGATATCACTGATGGTCATGCCACTTCGGGCGCGAAAAGCCACTTGCCCCAAGCCGATCAGTTTGCCTATGCAGATGGCGAAAAAGAGGAGTTGGCTTACGATATTTGCCAACTGGAGCATTTCCCCAGTTCCCTGGACAATGGCTCCGCCTACCATGACAGCGATCAAACCCACAAGTCCAGCGACCTGCATTTTTGACAAAGTCCGTGAGGCAGACTCCTCTGGATCGCGGCGCAGAAGGCCGAACCGCGCTTCCTCGGAAAAAGCATCACTGTAAATGTAGGTCAAGGCTGCTTCGACATCTCGAAAGCCGGTAACCAGCCTTTCTATCTTCCACCCCGTCGCTGAGGTGAGCAGATAGACTGCCTCTTCGTCTGTAGGGTCGACCATTGCGACTTGCATCTGTCCATGAGCCTGTTGGAGCGGTACGAGCAAATATTGTCGCCAAAAGGCATCTGGCATTGCCGCGAAGAGATGAGGATCCAACTTGTCACGCAAAGATCCCTCGTCTTTTTCTTCCACCAACTTGACCAGCGGAAAACCTGTCTGTTGAGACAGAATAAAGGCTACCTGCCAAGGATTGAGCAAATTCTTACTTAGTAAAATTTGCCCGATTCTCCCCCCTTGTTTTTGCTGCTGTTGTAAAGCTTGATCGAGATCTTCGGGATGGATCAGCTTTGCTTCCAGCAACAATTCACCAAAGCGCTTTTGCTGTGTCTCAGGTGCTGAGAGCGACGATTGCGCAGCAGCGATTTGCTCGGTTGAGGGGGAGATTGGCTCCGACACTTTGAAGGTTTTTTGCCAAAGCTGCTCAGAGAGGTATTCGCTTGGCCACCAACAAGGCAGATGTTTCCTCTCGATGGAAGCAAGCCACTCCAGCCAAGTCAAAAGATCGTTGCAGTCAGCAACAACTGGTTCAAGTGACCAGTTTTTCGTGGCTTCCAATGCTGCGAAAGTGGATTTTTGGGTTGGATCTGCTGACGCGACAATGACTTTTCTACCAGCTTGACAAAGCGGCAGCAGAAGATGTTCGAGTAGAAAATCAGCATTTCCCTCGGCAAAGAGCAGCTTGATTTGATCGACGATTGGTTTTGCCGCTGCGGAGTCAGGTGCTGGCAAAAAGCAAAGCGGATAGCCGGTATGATATGCGGCTACCCTGGCTATCGCCGTTCCTTTCAACCCGATTTCTTGCATTAAGGCAATAGCCAAAGGCTGCTGTGTCTTTGTGACAATTTCCAATCCGTGACGTAGTTCTTGTGTTGTGACAAGGCCGGACTTGTGCAGCAATTCTCCCAGAGGCAATAAGGGCCGTTGTTCAGAGGCAGCCCAAACGCGTGCAAGTGTAGCTTCAAATTCATCCTGTTCAACAGGCCACAGAGTGACATTGTCTATTCCATCCGCTTTCAATTTTTGCTGAATGGTTTCGATGCGATCCGCGACGACAGCCAGGTGGATACCGCTGTCAGTCTTGCGAAAAGGAAATATCCCCCAGCTTTGTGCCTCGACATACGAAAAACGTCGGGCCAAGAGAGGATCGATAGGATCCTGTACGAGAAAATCAGGAGCATGCATCGATGGATGGAGCAGTATCTGCTGAGATTTTGTCACCAAATGGATTCATTCTTCTCTCTTTGTAGATCTCGATGACAGGGTTGGTTCGGTTCCCTGTGACCAACATCGTTTTATCATCCTCTGTCGAAATTGAAATAAGCGGGTCATAAGAAGAAGAAAAACAAAAAGAAGAGGAAACAGCAGGAGTGGAAATGTAAAGAAAAGAAAATAGAAGCCCCCCGTTGCAACCAGAACGAGCGCAACAATACACAAGGCCCACAACTCGGTAACGAGATGCCGAACAAAAGCCACTACTGATTCCTCGCGGTTTTCCGAGTGGTTATGGGGGACCATCCTTCATTCATTGCTTCGGCTTATCCCCCTTATTTCACCATTTGATCGATGTATATCCGAAGTAATCTTCTTGGAAGGGAGGGACTTTTTTTGGCGTGGCTACTTTTGCAAAGAGAATCATGTCGAATATAAGTTCTGATTTGGATAGTTGTCAATAGAGAAAAGATACTACACTCTGCGGATTGGAGAAGCCTTACCGGGTCAGCTGGCCGCCGCCGACATCGATGAGGCGCAGCACTTTGACCTCCTGGCCATTGTCGGCGTGGTTGTAGACCAGGTACGTTTCCCCGTCTTTGGAGACTTCTGTTTCATAGGCAAGCACCTCATGGGCCTGGTCGGAGGTCGTCACGACGACCAAGCGGCTTCTACCCAATTGCAGCTGATGGTTCAACTGGGCGCGGGCCTGGGCGACTGTCCGCTTTGGCGGTGCAAGGTGACGGGTGTGGTGGTTCGTAAAGTAGGATCGAGCATCGAAGGCCAGCACTTCGCCATTGTCCAGGCCAATGGAAAGTTTGACCATGTCGGGGTAGATCAGTGCACCAGAGATGCGGGGGACCGCTTGGACAATGAGACTGTTGCCGTTGTGCAAGCTATAGATGATCTGAAAGCCGTGGAAGCCGACGCGATCCAGAAAAGTTTCGGCACGGCGTTTGGCCTTTTCTTCATCCCATGTGGCACGGGCGGCGTTGCGATCGGATTGGTAGAGGACGACGTGCCCACCGGTTTGGCTGACATCGACCAGTCCGCTCTCATTGGAGCCACGGACCGAAACGTCATAGGCGCGCAGGGGGCCTACGACGGTACTGATCACATTGGCTTCCTGGATATTGCAGCCGCTGAGTGTGACAAAGGGTGGGCAGGCCCGCGATCGATTGGTTGGCCGCAAAGAGGACGTCGAGGGGTGTCTGTGCTGCGCGGGCCACTTCGGGTGCACGTGCCGAGGTCAGGCTCAGCGCCTGTACCTCACCGGCAGGGTCCGCCGAAATGCTTGCCTTGCCCAGGTTGAGATCGACATCTTCCACGTTGCTCAGCTGTGTATAGAAGGCACTTTGGTAGAGCGTCTCCAAGGCGCGTTCCTCCTGTTTGGCGGTTCTTCAGCCACTGTAGGCCCATCCGCTGCAAGCGAACAGAGCGGTTGCCAAGATGCCGATCACGCCGGACTGCCAACGCATCCCTCGGTCCTCCCCACACCATTTTTGGTTTAGTGGGCAAAAAGATGGTGCCCGATCTGGCGAATGACGGGTCGGGACCTAATCCAGCTGCTGCCGACCTTGGATGGATCCCAAAAATAAAGGCCGCCGAAGGTAGGATCCCACCCTGCCAGGGCGCTGATCGCAGCACGCTGCTCTTGCGGGTTGGGGGTGCGGCTCCAGAAGAGGCCGCTTTGAAGAGGTTCGAAGGCGCCGGGCTGAAAGATCACCCCAGCCAGCGTGTTTGGGAAGGCGGCATTGTGCACGCGATTGAGCACCACCGCGCCAACTGCCACTTGACCTTCAAACGGTTCTCCGCGCGCCTCTGCAGCAATCAGGCGGGCGAGCAGGTTGGTGTCATCCGAAGGAGAAGGGGCGCTGTAGGCGTCCTGCTGCGAAAACAGCAGCGAAATGCCGAACACGCCGGCGGCCAAAGAGAGCCTTTTCGCCCATTGTCGGAGCCGAAGGGGATCTGTAAACACCGCATTTCCTCCTGCGGCCTATTCTGTCAAAGGTCGTCCCTGGTATACGCGCCCAATCCATCGGAACACCGGGCGCATAGGGTAGGTCGGGAGGGATGCAAGATGGTCGAAGAAGAAGGGATGCGCTATCCAAAGCCACCGGAAGGGGAAGGCTGGTACTATACGGTACAGCCCGGTGATTCGATGTACGCCATCGCGCTGCGCTTTGGCATCGATCTGCAGGCACTGATCGCCGCCAATCCCCAGGTGAAAGATCCCGATCTCATTTACCCGGGGCAGGTGCTGCTCATTCCGTTTCCCCAGCCGTCGGGATGCAGTGGCTATCTCTACCGTGTGCGCAGCGGAGATACCCTGTATAAAATTGCAAAGCGTTTCGGAATTCCGTTGCGCCGCCTGATCGCTGCCAATCCCCAAATCAAGGATCCCGACAAGATCTACCCTGGACAGAAGATCTGCGTGCCGGTAGCGGTAGAAGAATGAGCGGTTAGCATTGCATTTTTTCCAGTTTGTTCTATGATGCTCTTGACTTGTGCCAAAAGCGCGGTCTGTGGGGCGGTTTATGGCGCCGAAATGAGGTGCGTCTCTTGCTCGTCTTGACGCGTAAGGCCAACCAGTCGATCATTATTGGGGAAGATATTGTGGTGACGGTCATCGCCGTCGAAGGTGATGCGGTCAAAATTGGAATCGATGCGCCCAAAGATGTCTCGGTCTTTCGGCGCGAGGTCTATGAGACGCTGCAGCGGACGACATCGGACAAGCCTGACGAGGGAGAAGGAGGGGATGTTGTGCAAGAAGCGCTGCGCAAGCTCGATGCACATGCACCCCCTTCCAGGAAAATGTCCGAACAGCGCCGCCGTAGACGTCAGTCCTGAAGCAAGGAAGCGACTTTCCCACGGGAAGAGCATGGCAAAGGAGCGCTCCGCATGGATGCATCCTCTTCTTCTACACACACAACTTGGTGGTCTCGCTGGATGGCCCGTCTCTTGGCCCCTCATCCCATGCGCCTCGAAATCCTCATCATTGCCCTGGTCATCGGCATCGTGCCGGCGGCTATCGTAGGCATCGTGGCAAACAACCGCGCCGCTGCGGCGGTGGAGTCTGCTGTGCAACAACAGAGCCGTGAGCATCTCCAGACGGCCTCCGCGTTTGTGGGAGACCAGTTGAATACGTTCTTTCACTTGGGCCAGTCGATTCAGAACAACCCGGCCGTCGCCTCCGTACTGCTCGGCACCCAGGTCAATGAGGCCCAGTATGCGATCAATTTGAGCCGGGTGACGCCGGTCTTGCGCGATACCCTCTCTTCCTGGCCGCAGATCGAGGGAGGGGCGGTCATTGACAGTGCCGGAAAGACGTATGGGTGGGGCATTGGATTTGGCAACGACTTTCAGCTTCAGCGGCAAAACTGGTACCCGGCGGCTGTCCAGCAGCTCAGCCAAGGGGAGCTGGCAACCTGGGTCGATGAGGGAGACGGTCGGCTGATCCTGGCCTTGCCGAATACAGGTGTCCGCTCGGAAGATCAGGCCACAGGCTGGGTCTTGCTCTCCCTTTCCAAAAGCGGCGTCCAACAGCTGTTGCAACAGGCGGCTGGCAGTGCAGAGGTGCAACTGGGATTGGTGATGGGAGGCCATCTGGTCGCCGCCAACACCGATGCCGCCGTATCGTCGTTGCGGACATCGTGGCAGCAATCCTCTGGTTGGACAAAAGGGAATGGGTTTCGCCAGCAGGTCGTAGGGAGCCGGCTGGACAGCTTTTCTCCAAACGGGGATTGGGGGCTGCTGATGCAAAGCTCGTTGGCAGCCGCCACCCAAGCCCGCAACGGGATCGTGTTGGCCACCGTTGCGGCAGGGGTGCTCGCAGTGTTGTTTGCCGTAGGGGGCAGCTGGGTGCTGCGACAGCGTATCGTCCGACCTGTGGAGCGGCTGCACAAGAAAGCGAGAGAGTTGGCCGAGGGCCATATCTCTGCAGTGGGCCGCGTCGTCGGCCCCCGCGAATTGGTGGATCTCTCTGAAAGCCTCCATGTGGCACTGGTCCATCTGGCTCAAGTCCTCCACCTTGCCCAGCAGACCAGTGCCACGGTAACCGCCGAGATGGCTTCGGCACGTGAGCAGGTGCACAACAGCGCGGACGGCAGCGAACAAGTGGCGACGGCAGTGGCTTCGATTGCCGAAGGGGCAACCAGCCAAGCAACCGATGTAGGGCTGGTTTTGAGCATGTCGCAGGAGAGCGACGCCCATGCGCAGGAGGCAGGAGAAGAGACCGAAGCAGTCTCGGTGGCGTTGCAAGCGTTGGCCCAAGAGAGCCAAGCGACTTCGGCCCAACTGGAGGAGCTGACGGGCCATGGCAGTACCCTCGATCATGCGGCGCAAGAGACGATCGATGAGGTGCACACCTTGCTGGAAAGCCTCGGCGAGATTCCGGAGATCGTCGAAACCGTGCGAGAGACGGCCGATCAGACGACGCTTCTGGCCCTCAATGCTGCAATCGAAGCCGCCCATGCGGGCGCTGCCGGTGCGGCATTTGGCGTGGTAGCCGACGAAGTGCGCGAGCTCGCCGAACGCACCCAGCAACAGGTGGGCCATGTGACCCCGATCGTCGCCGACATCCAAGAGCGGGCTGCCAACGCGGCCCAGCGGCTGGCGGAGATGCGTACGGTGGTTTCTCAGCAGATTGCCCTGGCGGGGCAGAGCAGCGAGACGTTCCGGCGTACGGCGGAACGGATCGCGCAGTTACAGGGACGCGTCGAGCGGGCGCGGACGGCGGTGGCGCAGGTCATCGAGCAGGTCAATGCGACGGAGCTGCGCATCGAGAACATCGCAGCAGTTACCCAGGAGTCTGCGGCGACGGTCGAAGAGATCTCTGCCATCACCGAAGAACAGAGTGCCACCATGCAGGCGATCGACGAGGCGCTGGGTGCCGTCGCTGTGGAAATCGAAGCCCTCCATAAACAGCTGCAGTTCTTTGCGGTTGATGAACAGAAAGAAGAGGCGTCCCCGCTTGAGGCATCACCTCCCGGGAGTGCAGAAGCGGCGGCCGATCTCTCGTAGGGGGCCAACAGGGACTTAAAATGGTACTACAGCAGCAGCTGCGTGCCATCGGAACGGCGGACCTTCATCTGCCCGTTGGCGGCAGAGGCCCAGAGGCTGCGTCCCCGACTTCCCAAAATATCTTCGGCCACGACGGCAATGTGAAACTGGGCCAGTGCCGCTTTCACCGCTGCAACGTTTCGTGCGCCGATGCTGGCTTGGGGCGGCTGATACGGCTGTTCGAAAAGTCTCGCCCCTCCGCAGAGCTTGGCCTGGAGCGCTTCGGCCGGGACCGTGGAAAAGTGTTCCACCAGAGCCGGCACAGCCGTATTGGCATATTTCCCCGGCAAGGGGGTCGCTTCCCCGGTCGGCAACAGCACATGCGCCATGGCGGCTCGTCGGCTGGCCGGATGCCACAGAAAGACGATGACGCAGGAGCCGATCCCCAGCGCCTGAAAGCAACCCCTGCCCTGTAGGGTGCGCAGCGCCCCAATGCCGACATCAACTGTCGGTTGTACAGCCGCAAGGGCGCTCTCTTTCATACGATCGTCCTCTGTGCGTATGCCTGCAGTGCGGCGAGCGTCGTTTGGTCGGGCAGGAAGAAGAGCCCGCCAAATGTCTCCTCCGCCTCTTGCGCCCAAAAGCGGGTGCGCATCACCAGAACCGTGTTCTCGGAAGGCTCCAGGAGGGCGAGCGCTTCCTGAACGACGGCACCGAGCATGTCGGTGGCGGTCAAGGGTGGGGTGCCACGCAGGCGGAGCCGCGTGGTATCGCCGATGACGGTCAAGAAGGCGTTGAGGACGATGTTGCCAAGCTCGGCAAGCGCAGATCGCGCCTCTTCCCCTAGCGGGAGATCCACCGCCTTGCCCAGCAGCTGCGCCAGCAAGTTCTGGCCGCCCTTTTCCTGCAGGAAGAAGCCGAGCAGCGCCTGTGGCACAGCCTCACCTACCGAAACGGGCATGCAGACGGCCATCACAGGCGCCTCAAACGGGAAAAAATATTGCCATGCATCGAGGGGAAGGGCGGCGACAGCCGGCACATCCATGGCAATGCGGCGGCGAAAAAGGGTGGCGAGAGCTGTCGCGGCGTGGCCGGCCCCGATGTTGCCGAGCTCGCGGACGATCTCTTCCAGGGAAGGCAAGGAAGGCTCACGCATCGGGGGACAGCTGCTCCTGCTGCATCATCGCTGACAGCGCCGCGCTTTCTGTGGGTTCCAGCGTTTTTGAGAGATCGAGGAGGATCAAGGGTTCATCCCGGTAGAGGACCGCTCCTTCCACAAAGCGCCCTGCGGTTGCACTGATCAGTGGGGGCGGCGTGCTGACCGCCTGCTGGGCCACTTCCACCAGATCGATGACCCGGTCGACCCAAAGCCCGGCCACGATCTCCCCCATCTCTACGATAATGACGCGCGCCTGCGGCGTGGGGGGCTGGGGCGCAAACCCCAGACGTTGTCGCAAGTCGATGACGGGGATCACTTCATTGCGAACCGTCATGATCCCAGCGATAAAGGGAGGAGTCCGGGGGACACTGTTGAGCTTGCCGAGACGTTCTACGGAGCGGACATGTTCGATGCGGACCCCATAGCGTTCTTCCTCGAGGGCAAAGAGCAACAGCCGCATCTGTGCTTCCATCGTTCTAAGCTCCTTTCTCTTGGAGGGCGAGCAGCCCTTCAATGTCCAAGATGATGGCGGCGCTGCCGTCTGGTAGGATGGTTGCGCCCCGTATGCCAGCCGTTTGACTGAAAAGCCCTCCCAACGGCTTGATCACGATTTCGCGCTCTTCTAACAGTGCATCGACGCCCAAAAGGAGGGGCTGTCCTTCCAACAAGAGGACGACACCTGTCTGAGGTTCCCGGGGACGACGGGAAGGCTGGCGTTGGCTCCATGCTGTCAGGGAAAGATAGGGGAGCAACTGCCCCCCTTCCTGCCAATAGAGGGCTCCTCCCCGTGCCACCAACTGCTCCGGGAGGACTTCTACGCAGCGTTGCACCTGTTGCAGCGCGATGGCAAACGTGGCACCGTCGCTTTGGACGAGCAGCGCTTCTAAGACGGTCAGCCGGACCGGCAGGTAGAGGAGAAACCGGGTCCCTTTGCCCAGGGTGCTCTCTACCTGGATACGGCCCCCCTGGCCTTCGACAGCCGTCTGGACGACGTCCAGTCCAACGCCGCGACCCGAAATTTCCGTCACCTGCTCGTTGGTCGAGAAGCCCGGCTGAAAAAGCAGGGCGGTCAACGCCTGTTCGTCGAGCTGTTCGGCTGCTGCCGGTGAGAGGAGGCCCTTTTCCACGCCTTTTTGGCGGACGCGTTTCCAATCGATGCCGGCACCGTCATCTTCCACTGTCAGCAGGACCCGTTGTCCGTCGGTACGCGCCTGAACGCGGACCTGTCCTTGGCGGGGTTTGCCCTGTGCAAGGCGCTGCTGGGGTGCTTCGATGCCGTGATCGACCGCGTTGCGCAGCAGATGAAGCAAGGGTTCGGAGAGAGCGGCAGCGGCCGTGCGATCCAACGCTGCTGTGCCGACATCGAGATCGAGGGTCACCTCCTTGCCAAGGGTTGCGGCGGTCTCTGCGACCACTTGGGAAGCGTTTGCCAGTAGGCTGCGCAGCGGGATGAGGCGATAGCTTTCGACGATGCGGTTGACCTCGGAAACCAGCACCCGCAGCCGCGAGAGGAAGGAGGCGACGGTGCGGTTCTCCCGCAGCAGGTGCTCCAGCTGGGTGACCAGCAGCAGTGATTCGCTGGAGCGATCGAGCAGTTGGTCGAGGACGGCCGCTTCAATGCGGATGCCGCGGTCGTGCCGGACCGCTGGCCGTTTTGGCGTGGCCGTCCCGGAAGGGGAGGATGGCGGAGCCGGGGCTGTTTCGGTCAACACCTCTGCGATGCGGATGCCAGGTACCTGCGCCAATACGGACTGGGCTTTCTTCAGCTGATCGGCTTGCAGGCGGACGGAGAGCATCTCGGGTGTCAGGTTCGCCAGCTGGGCACGGGGAGGATCTTCTCCGACGGGGGTGATCTGGGCCTCCTGTAGGGCACGCAGTGCCAAAAAAGCCCGTGCACCACGCAACGGGGGGCTCTCGTCGATGAACAGGCGCAGCGTGACAGTCTCTTTGTCCTGATTGGCGAAGTCCTGCTGCAGATGCTCCACCACGGGCCGTCGTTCGAGATCGCTGCCACAGCTTCTTCCCAAGGCGTCGATGTGCCGGCCAACAGGCTTCCGAGCCGACGATCGCGTTCCGCCAGCGTGCCCTTGTGCTGTGCCTCGTTCAGCCGATCCTCTAAGGCGTGGAAGAGATCGGCCAAAGCCTGTTGCTGCATGGAAGCAGCCATCGACTTGAGCGTGTGGAAAAGGCGAAAGAGCGTGGCGATGGCCTCCGGACCAAGAGGTGCTTGTGCGGTCAGGATCTCGGTGGCCTCTTCCAAGTGATTCTCTGCCTCTTCGATGAAAACCTGCAAATAGCGCTGTTGCTGCTCATCCACCGTTGTCGGCTCCTTTGATAAGCTGTTGTGCCCACCGTACGATCGCTTGCGCCAGACACGCTGGAGGCCCGACCACATCGGCCAGACCGCGGGTGCGCACCGCCTTAGGCATGCTGTCGATCAGGCTGCTGTCCGCGTCTTGCGCAGCCACAAGTCCGCCCCGAGCCTTGATCGCCGCAGCTCCGGCAGCGCCATCAACCCCCATGCCGGTCAAGACGACGGCGGCCAGTCTGGGTGCATCGGGGTCTTGTGCCGATGCCGCCAAAGAAGCGAAGAGGACATCGGCAGAAGGGGAAGCGATTGCGCTGGGCGGCCGTTCGGAGATGAACCAGCGTTTTCCTTGCCGCACGACGGCCAGGTCGTGTCCCCCTTGGCCGATCACGATCTGCCCAGCTGCCAGCGCTGTTCCCTCTTGCCCTTCGCAGACGCTGCTAGCGGTGAGCGTGCTCAGATGACGTGCCAATTGAGCGGTAAAGGGCTGGGGCATGTGCTGCGCGACCAGTACCGCAATCGGCAGATCTCCGGGCAAAACACTACAGAAAGACCGAAGCGCCCCGGGTCCGCCCGTCGAAGCAGCAACGCCGACCAGTCCAAGAAGGGAGTTCACGGCTCTTTTCCTTTCCGCGCTGTCGGGCTCTGAGAGGTCGGCCCTTGCGGGGGAAGCCTCGATGCCGATGTGCCCTTCCATGCGCTGTAGCGCTGCTGTACCTCTGCCAAGATGGCGGCAAACCCCCGGCTTTTGGCATCGTCGGCGGTAGCCGATTCAGAAGCCGGGGTTTGGGACGGATCAAAGGGGGCAATCGTTTCACCGGCTTCAAGGACGGTGATCAGGGTGATCGATTCGCCGACGCCCAACAGCAGCCGCTGGTCTTCCACGGTGACGATAACCAGACGGTGGTGGGCATCAAGGCGCAACTCGGCTTCCACCTGCAGGCCCTTCGGATGGGCGGTGCGTTCCTTGCCCAGCAGTCGTTTTGCCAGCCAAGCCAAGGCGAGAATGAAAGCCAGGATGGCGGCGGTTTCCAATACGACCAGCAGGACGGAAGGTCCCCCGCCGCCTGCAGCGTTGGCAGGTGAAGTGGCCTGTTGCCCCAAAGCCTGCAGGACAGATGGCTCCGCAGCGGCAGCGTGCTGCAAAAAGATCAGTCCCCGACCGCGCGCCGCAGCGCCGTCAGGACGCGTTCGGCGGCAAACGGTTTGACGACAAAGTCAACAGCCCCCGCCGTGATGGCGTCGAGCACCATCGCCTGTTGGCCCATCGCCGTGCACATGATCACTTTGGCATTGGGATCGATCGCGCGAATCTGTTTCAGTGCGGTCAAACCGTCCATCTCTGGCATGGTGATGTCCAGCATCACGACATCGGGGTGGAGCTCCTGGTACTTTTCGATCGCCTCGTTGCCGTCCTTCGCCTCGCCGATCACCTCGTAGTCGTTCTTTTCCAAAATGTCCCGCACCATCATGCGCATAAAGGCAGCATCGTCGACCACCAAAACCCGCTTACTCATCGTTGCCCATGCCTCCTTGCTCTACGTTCTCCGCAGCAGTCTCCTCGTCGATGAGGCCTGTGATGCGGATGCCGAAATTTTCGTCGATGACCACCACTTCGCCAAAGGCGATCTGTTTGCCATTGACAAAGATGTCGACCGGCGCACCCGCTGCCTTGTCCAGTTCGATCACGCTGCCCTCGGTCAATTGTAAAACCTGGGCGACGGTCCGGTGTGTCCGGCCCAATTCGACCGTCACCGTCAGGGGGACGTCGTAGACCCGACGCAATCCCTTCAGTGGCGCGGCTGAAGAAGGTGCTTTGGGTGTGAGCTCGGGAAGACGGGCAGGACGGACCTTCGCTTTGGGAGATGCCTCAGCGGAAGAAGGGGGTGCCGGCGCATATGCCGCAGCGCTCTCTTGTACCCCCGCCGCAGCTGGATCTGCTTGTGCAGCCGGGGGGACAGGGGCCGGTGCTTCCGGTGCCTCTCCTACCCCCCGCAACAGGCGATCGGCGATCATGCGGCCAATCTCGCACGGGATGCATTGGACCATCGAGGCGCTGAGCATCTTTTCGACGTGGAGTTCAAAGGCGATCTCGATCAGCCGATCCTCGGGGGCAAAGCCGGGCAGCACGCCACTTCGGCCTGGCTCGATCATCATGGCCGTTGGCGGGGTCAGGTCAACGCGCTGCTGGAGAAGATCGGCCAAGGCGGTCGAAGCCGCGCCCACCATCTGGTTGGTCATCTCGTCCAGCGCGCTGTATTCGAGCTCGCTGAGGACAATCTCCTCTGATGGGGAAGGTGCCTCTTCTTCAATGCCCAGCATGGCAGCGGCGAGCCGTTTGGCTTGCTCGGGTTGCAGCAGGAAGAGTGTCTTTCCAGAAAAGGCATGGTCAAAATCGACCATCACGGCTACGGCGGGATGGGGGAAATCGGCGGCGATCTCTGCGGCAGTACGCACCGCGACGTGAGGGGTGGTCAGGGTGACCCGTTCCCCCATCCACGTCGAGAGGGTGGTCGCACTGGCGCCCAGTGCGATGTTGCCGAGCTCTCCCAGCACATCCAGCTCGGCGTGGGTGAGGGGTGGGGCGGCCGATGGCGGATGCGGCGCTTCTCCCGATGGTGGATTGCCTTCCCTGGCTTGCAGTAGCGCATCGATCTCGGATTGGGACAGACCCTTTTCTCCCTCCACGGGAATGCCTCCTTGCGGGCGATCACATGTTGACAAGTGCAACACGTTTTCCGTTAGCATACACGAAAACTTTTGATGTGGCGATCGGAACATGCCCTTAACGGGGAGCGCCTTTGGACGATAGACAAGACAGAACAAAGGGGGTGGTGCTGTGACGGAGCCGATTCAACCGATCGGAGGTACGCCGCCTTCCAAAGGCATCGGACCTGCTCCCAACCTGCAAAACCAACCGCAGCCACCTGCTGAGGTGCAGCGTTCAGCTGTCGCAGACGGGGAGCAGGTGGAGGCAACGGCGGATGCCTCTGCCGAGGCACTGCGCAGCGATGCCGCCCAACTGGCCAACCTGCAACGCCTGCAAGCATTGGTGAATCAACATCAATACCCGATTGATCCGTTTGCCATTGCCAAGTCGTTGGTGGCCTATGAACTCTTCCGACCGTGAGGAGATCGCAGCCCGAATACGGGCCTGGGGCTTGCAGCTCGACGCGTTGACAGCCGGATGGCAGCACATGCTGGCCTTGCTGGCGACCGAGCAGACGGCGATGGAGCGCAACAACGAGACGCTGTGGGCCAGCACCTTGGCACAAAAGCAGCGCTTGCGGCAGCAGTTGGCCCGACAGGTGGCCGAAGCACGTTGGATGCGTGAGACGATTCCGCTGTATGCGTTGCGCTTTGAGGAAGGGCCCCGCCTGCTGGAAGAGCTGTACGAGGCCGAGCAGGTGGAGAGAAAGCTTGCTGCGCTGCGCGAGGCCCGTGCGGCGTACATGCAGGCTTCCCAAAGGCTGCGAGGTCAATCGGACCGTTATCTAAACCGCTACGGTCTCTCCCAAAGAGGCTGAGTGGAACGGAGGCAATACGATGGGACTGTGGGGAGTCTACGCAGGGGCACAGGCGATGGACGTCTATCAGAAGCTGGTCGATGTGGCCGGCAACAACGTCGCCAATGCCGCGACGCCCGGGTACTCCGCACAGCGCGCCAACCTGGTCTCCGCTCCGCCAGTGACGATTGCTGGTGACGCCTATCCCGGGCCAGGAATGGTCTCCTCCGGTGCGGAGGTGGTTTCAGTCACCCGCCTCCGTTCGTTTGCCCTGGATGTGCAATATCGCCAGGCGACTGCGACCGGCGGTTTTTGGGATGCCCAGGCGCAAGGCCTGCAGCATGTCGAGGCGCTGTTGGGCGGACCGGCGACCGCGCCTTTCCAGCAGGCGCTCGACGGCTACTTTACCGCCTGGAACGCCGTCGCCCAGGATGCGCAGAACCTGGGGGTCCGTGCAGCAGCGCTGGGAAAGGCCCAGACGCTGGTGATCGCAGCCAATGATCTCTCCATGCAGGTGCAGCAGTTGGTGGGAGATTTGCAGGGGCAGGCGCAGGCCGATGTGACCCAGGCCAATCAGCTGCTTTCCCAGATTGCCGGTTTGGAGAACGCCATCGCCCGGCAGCAGGCGATGGGCCAGCAGCCCAACGATCTGATGGATCGGCGCGATCTGCTCCTCGATCAGCTGGCCCAGCTGATGCCAATCGGCGTCCAGATCACACCGTCCAGCGGGGCAGGTACGGGAGAGGGCTTTACGGTTACGGCAAAAGATGCCACCGGCAACGAAATCTCCTTGCTGGGTCGAACAGCAGGCAGTGGGACGGTGACCGTGCAGCAAACGCTGCAACTGGATCCGACGGGCGGGACACTGCAGGCGGTCCCCGGCGACGGTGGCGATCCTGTGGTCTTGGCTTCCGGCGGAGAGATCGCCGGCTTGTTGGCGGCGGCACAAAAGGCAGGGAGTTTTCTGCAGGGGTTGGATGCGCTGATGCAGCAGGTGGCCAGCCAGGCCAATGCGCTGCTGGCTTCGGGCTATGACCTTTACGGCGCGCAAGGCAGCACGCAGACGTTCCTCTTTGTACTGGCCGATGCCACGGGGCAGCCGATCCAGGTGAGCGGCGCTTATCAGCCCCCAGAAGCGGGTGCGCCCCTCGCCGTCAACCCCACGCTGATCGACGATCCTGCCCGCTTGGCGGTGGCGCAAGCGCCGCCGGATGCGGGCCGTCCGAGCACCGATGGCCAGATTGCTGGCCGGATCGCTGGTGGGCAGCCTGCAGCGGACGGTCAGTGGGCCCAGGTGGTCAACGCCCTGGCCACCGACAGCCAATCGGCCCAGCAGCAGGCGACGATCAGCGACAGCGTCGTGCAGACGTTGCAGCAGCAACGCCAGCAGTTCAGCGGGGTCGATCTCAACCAAGAAGTCGCCGCCCTGATCGCCAGCCAGAGCGCCTACCAGGCAGCGGCGCGGGTGGTCTCGGTCAATTACCAGATGCTGCAGGATCTGCTACAGCACGTCTGAAGATAAGAGATAAGGGAAGGGAGGGGCAACGATGATGGCAAACCGGGTGACCTTGCCCATGTTACAGCAGCAGCTCCTTGCCGGGCTCTCTGCCCTGCAGTCGCAGTTGCAGCAGACCCAGTCGCAGATGACCACCGGCTACCGGATCTCCTTCCCTTCCCAAGACCCGGGCTCCTCCCAGCTGATCCTGCAGTACAACGGCGCCATCGCCCAGATGCAGGGCTGGCAGCAGAACGCCCAAACGGCAGTCTCGACGCTGCAGGCAACCGACGGCTCCGTAGGGGAGCTGCAGCAGGTCTTGCAGCGGGCGCGGACGCTGGCCATTCAAGGAGAAAATGGGGCCATGACCGCAACCGACCAGGCGGCTTTGGCCAACGAGATGAGGCAGCTCTACCAGCAGGCGGTGACCATCGCCAACACCACGTTCGGCGATCAGTACCTGTTCGGCGGAACTTCCTTTTTTGGGGCAGGGGAGCGCGGCCCGGCACAGCCTTCCGCAGGCGATCTCTCCCCTGTGGTCTGGTCCGGCAATGGGAAGGAGGTGATGCTGGCGACAGGCAGCAGCACGCAGTTGGCATCCACCGCCAACGGTCAGGATGTATTCGACGTGACGGGGACGAGCTCCAAGCTGCTCGATGCGCTGTACAGCGCCTATCAGGCGCTGGAAAACGGCGATGCCACGGCGCTGGGGGACGCGACCGCACAGCTGGATCAGGAGGCGGCGCACCTTTCTGCTGCACGGGCGCGGATCGGTGCCCAGCAGAACCAAGCCCAGGCCACATCGGACATGCTTGCTGCCGCAGTTGCCACCTACACCGATCGCTTGCACCAGCTGGCCGACACCGATATGGCGCAAGCCATTACCACCTTAAACCTCAACCAGACGGTCTACCAGGCGGCCCTGGCGACAGGTGCCAGGATGATGCTGCCCAGCTTGGCCGATTACTTGGCCTGACGGTGTTTTCCAAGCAGGGAGGCTTCGGAAGGTCAGCCACTTTGATACAAGGAAGGAGTAAGGACGATGGCTTTCTCGGTGGTCTACAACCCACAGGCGAGCAACACGCTGCGCAACCTCAACATCACCAGCCAGAAGATGAACAACCTGAGCGCCCAGCTCTCTTCGGGCCTGCGCATCAACAAGGCAGCCGACGACGCCGCAGGTCTGGCGATCAGCCAGAAGATGCTCGCCCAGATCAACGGACTCAATCAGGCGACCCAAAACGCCCAGGACGCCATCTCGCTGATTCAGACCGCAGAAGGTGCCTTGGGCCAGCAGCAGGATATTTTGCAGCGCATGCGTACGCTGGCGGTCCAGGCAGCCAACGACACCGCAACTACCAGTGATCGTGCGCAGATCCAAAAAGAGATGGATCAGCTTGCCCAAGAGCTGACCCAGATTTCCAACACCACCCAGTTTAACACCCAAAAGCTGCTGACGGGCCAGTATTCTGCCACGGGACTCACCTTCCAGGTCGGTGCCAATGCCGGAGAGAACATGCAGGTGACCCTCGCTGCAGCAGATGCCAAGTCTCTGGGTGTTACGAGAGATATGGTTGACACTGCATCCGCAGGGACAACAAGCTCTGACGGAACAGTATTTACTGGGTCGACGGCTGTGGTCAGCAACTTGACAGTTTCTTCGAGTGATGGGTATGCGCTGACTGCTGGTACTGGCGCATATCAAGTGGTTTATAGCGCTACTGCCTCTGGCACTGGCCCATACACACTCAGTGGTCAAGCCCTTCAGTTACAGGATGGTTCCGGTAACAACATTGGTAATGCTGTAGACGTCAGCGCTGGAGCAGGTGACTATGTCGTAGGGGATGCAGCGACCGGTCAAGCTATCCACCTGCACTTTTCGGGCGAACCCGCTGCATCTGCTGCAGGAAGTGGGAACGTCACTACTACTGTGAATACTAGTGCTTCCTCACCTTCGGCTTCTGGGAGTGCTGCTAACGGTTGGAAAGCTACAGTTTCAGGCGGCATTTCTATTATGACCCAATCGAGTGCGGATGCCGCCGTTACGACCATTCAGAATGCGATTGACACCATCTCCGGGTATCGGGACAACCTGGGTGCGGTACAGAACCGCCTGAATTACATCATCAACAACCTGACCAACTCGTCCCAGAACCTCTCCGATGCCAAGTCGCAGATCACCGATACCGACATGGCAGCGACGATGTCCCAGTTCCAGCAGAACCTGGTGCTGCAGCAGGCTGGCATCTCCGTGTTGGCTCAGGCCAACCAGTTGCCCGGTCTGATCATGAAGTTGTTGCCTTAAGGGAAACGACAGGGCCCCACGGAGGGGGCCTACAGCATGCCTGAAGGCGTGTCGAATGCCCAGGGAAGGGACGGGCGGCGTCCTACGATCGCTTGCGAAATGTGGCAGTGCAGGAACCACGGAGGACTGCAGCGACACGGAGGTCGCAAGGCTCTGATTCTTCTGTTTTTCCCAGGCCCGGATTTCCGGCCCTGGGGTACATATCCTTTTTGCGTAAGGAGAAGGTGGCAGGATGGCGCTGGGACTGATCTCGTTTGGGGGCATTGGATCAGGGTTGCCGGTCAACCAGATGATCGACGCGCTGGTGCAGGCCAAGCAGGCACAGCAGCAGCCGCTGCAGACCCGTCAGACCCAGTTGACCCAGGTACAGGCGGCCTGGCTCACCCTCGCCTCGCCCTTCTCGGCGCTGCAGGCCGCGGTGCAGGGGCTGAGCGATCCGGCAAACTGGCAGGCGCAAAAGATCTCCTCTGGCGATGCTTCTGTGGTGACGGCTGCATTGGCACCAGAAGGCCCGGCTCCTGTTGCCGGTACCTACACGGTGGCGGTCTCCCAGCTGGCCCAGGCGGCTTCGGTCACCTATCGCTTTTCAGGAGAGACGCTCGGCTTTGACGGCACGTTCCAGGTGGGCAATGACGGGACACAGCCGTTGACGGTCCAGTCGTCGGAAACGGTCGAAGCGCTGGCCGATGCGATCAATGCCAGCCACCCGGGGATCTCTGCCGCCGTCATCCATGGCAGCGACGGTACCTATCTGGTGCTGACCAACGACCAGACAGGTGCCAGTGCAGGGCCAGTCGATGCCTCCGGCAACCTGATGATCACGTGGAGCAGTCCGGTCGGCGATACGGTGCCTACCCCCTTTCTCCGCACCGCAGGCCAGGATGCCCAGGCATTGATCAACGGTATTGCTGTCACCAGTGCGACCAATACGTTTTCCAATGTCCTCCAGGGAGTCTCCTTTACCGCCCAAAGCACCGGTACGACGACCCTGACAGTCACCAGCGATCTCTCTAAACCCGAAGCGGCCCTCAACAGCTTCATCCAAGCGTATAACGCACTGGTGCAGGCGGTAGACAAACAGGCCTCCTACGATGCGAGCACCCAGACTGCAGGGCCCCTCTTCGGGGATACGGTGCTGCAAGGGATCTTGGATCGCTTGTCTGCGACCATCTTGGGATCAGGAACCAGTGGCACAGGGATCACCTCGTTGGCCCAGCTGGGCATCGTCTTTAATCGTGACGGAACGCTCGGCTGGGATACGACGTCTGGGAACAGCGCCAATGCGGGCCAGGTTGGCTTAGATGGTAAGGCGATCTTTGAAAGCGCCTGGGCGGCAGATCCTCAGGCCGTGCAGTCGTTTTTCGGAGTGCAGTCGATCGGCGGCTTGAGTCCAACGGCAGGATTCAGCGGCAGCCTCTATGCCTTGCTGGACAGCGTCACCCGCCCCATGGGGACCTTGGCACAGGTCGGGCAGGGCTTGGATGCCTCGCTGAAGATGGTCAACGACCAACTGGCCACGTTTCAGGATCAGCTCAATGCTTACAAGCAACGCATTACCGCCCAGTTGAATGCGATGGATCTGGCCGTCGCCCGCTACCAGCAGATGGGAAGTTTGCTGGTGGCCCAATTCCCGCAGATCTTTGGAAAGAGCAGTTCCTCGGGCGGAAGTTTCTCTTCTGCTTCCGCCTAAAAGGAAACAGGGCCGGTACCAGGACGGAAATGGGCATGTAGAGGGGGCAGAGAAGGGAATGCCAGATGCGGCTACTTTGTACAAACAGGCAGCGCTGTCGACCCTGACAGGTCCGGCGCTGGTTGCCAAGCTGTTTGAAGGGCTGGGGATCTTTGTCCGTCAGGCGCAGCAAGCGGGCCAAAATGGCGATTGGGAGGAAGCCCATCGGCAGCTGTTGCGGGGAGAAGATATCCTTGCAGTGCTGCGCGGCACGCTCGATTTCCGCTATGAGGAGGTGGCGAGCGGGCTGGATGCGCTCTACGCCTTCTATTACCACCGGCTGGTCGAGGCAGATCTCCACCACGACGAGGGACTACTGCCAGAAATTCAGCAGTTTGCAGAGGAATGGTTTGAAACTTGGCAAAAAGTGGCGCATTCCACGTGATGTTCTGCTAAAAACAAACGTCAAATGGTGTAGAAAGAGGTCGCAAAAAGTCGAGGAAGCGCGTACACTCCTTCGTAGGAACGGTGCGTTACGACACCGGGGTGCGGGGGAGTCTTGGAATGGCAAGTTGGTGGATGCTGCAGGCTGCTTACCTGGCTGCAGGTGCACGTCAACAGGTGTTGGCCAACAATATCGCCAATGCCGAAGTGCCGGGTTACCAACGGCAAGATCTGCGCTTTGATCCGCAAAGCTTGAGCCAGTCTTCTTTTGCTGCGCAACTCGATCGCTTTGCCGGTTCGGCGCCTGCAGGCGTTCCCCTCTCTGTGGCGACGTTGGAACAGGAGCACCTCCTTCAGCGGAATGCTGGAGGAGGTGTCGATCTTTCTTTCGAATTGCAGCAGATCGTACAGAATGGTTTGCGCTACCAGACATTGGCCAGCCTGGTGGCACAACGCTACCAGGAAGTGGCGGCCGTCTTGGGCGCGGCACGCTGAGGGGGAAAGGCCGATGGATGCTTTTCAAGCGTTGCAAGTCTCCGGATCGGGCATGGCCGCAGAGCGGTTGCGGCTGGACGTCATCGCCGCCAACATCGCCAATCTGCAGAGCCGCAATCCCCAGGGCAATGGCCCTTATGCCCAGGAGCTCACCCTACTCTTTCAGGTCCCGGGCTACGGCAGCGGGGTTACCGCCCAAGTGGTCCAGGACCAGCGTCCCCAGAGTTTTCCGATGGTGTATGACCCCACCAGTCCCTATGCCAATGCGGCGGGCTATGTGACGCTCTCCAACGTCGATCTGGCGACGCAGATGACCGACGCACTGGAAGCTGCCCAGGCCTACCAAGCCAATGTGAATGCCTATGCCACCAGCCGCCAGATGGAGAGTTACGCCCTGCAAAAGATGGGCTGAGGCGCTGCGGCAGCGGATCTGAAGAGAAGGAGGAGTCGCAATGCTATCCATCCAGGGCGTTTCCCCGGCGGTTGGGGCTGCCCCCCGTCTGGACGCCGGCGGGTCGGTGAGCCTGGGGAGCTCGTTTGCGCAGATCTTAGACAAGCTGCAAGGCCTGCAGCAGCAAGCCGATACGGTGGCCAACCAGTGGGCAGCCGGTGCCCCTGTCTCCCTCGATCAGGTCTTGCTGAACAGCCAGCAGGCTTCCTTGGCCCTCTCTGCGGCAGCGGCGATCGAAAACCGTGCCTTGTCGGCCTATCAGCAGATGATGCAGATGCAGATCTAGCAGGATTCTGGAGCGACGGCAGATGAACGTGGGGGCAGTGTGGCAGCGGGTACAGGGGTGGTGGTCGGCGTTGAGTCCCAACCGCCGCTTGGCTTTGCTGAGTGGCGTGGGGCTGTTGATCGTCGCCTTGGTCGTCGTTTTGGTGACGACGACGCGGACGCCGTATACGACGATCTACCGGGGCCTGTCGGCAGCAGATGCAGGGGCCATCGTCGATCAGCTGGAGACGATGAAAGAGCCGTATCGCGTTTCGGGAGACAGCATTGCGGTCCCTTCCAAGGATGCAGACAAGATCCGCGTCCAGCTGGCGGCGCAAGGGCTCCCAAAAAACGGGCGCATTAGCTATGACAGTGTTTTTTCCGGAAATACCTTCGGCATGACCGATCAGGAGTTTAACCTCAAGACGCTCGACGCCTTGCAGCAGAATCTGGCGACGACGATTGGCCAGATGGACGGCGTCCAGTCGGCGGTGGTTCAGATCGTCCAGCCACAACAGAGCGTCTTTGCTACCTCTCCCCAACAGCAAGGCAAGGCTTCGGTCCTGGTCAGCACTTATCCGGGACAGCCGCTCTCCCAGAGCGCCGTCTACGGCATCCAGCAGCTCGTCTCCCATGCGGTGCCCGGCCTCTCCGCCCGGGACGTGGCGGTCGTCGATCAGAGCGGTACGGTGCTCTCCCAATCGACGGACGCCGGTGCGCCGGTCGCGGCGGCTTCGGACAAGCTGACCCTCGAACAGTCGTTCAGCAAGACGCTTTCCGATCAACTCCAGCACATGCTCGATCCGCTCCTCGGTGCCGGTCACTACCGCCTCGATGTGCAGGCCAGCCTCGATACCACACAGACCCAAAGCCAGCAGACACAGACCGTCCCGGTACAGGATCCCAATGGCCGGGCCCAGCCCAATACCATCGTGATCGGTGGGCAAAATCAAGCGACCATCCAAAGCCCGGCAGGATCGATTCCAGAGAACATCCAGATCATCTTAAACGGGCCGGGAGCCACCGCTGCGACGGGAGGGGTTGCCGGGACCAACGGTACCGCGGCAGGGGCTCCCATCGCCCCGCAGAACTATGCAGCCACTGCCGGAGGCGGAAGTGGGCCGAGCCTGACCGCCTCCATTCAAAACGCCGCCGACAAGGTCCAGCAGACGATTACCTCCCAGCCCTACACCATCCGCGGACTCAACGTCTCCACCGTCGTCGATACGAATGCGGTCCCTCTGACAGCGGCGCAGCAGCAGGCGCTGCAAAGCTTGCTGACCAATGCCGTTTCGGCTTACGGGCAAGGGTTTACCCCCCGGGTGGTCGTGACGGGCTTGCCCTTCCAAAACGGAGCGGTGCAGCCGGCGTCCAAGCCACCGGCGATGGCTTGGTGGTCGCGCCTGCCGATCTGGGCGTATGCAGCTGCTGCAGCGGCAGTGGTGGGACTGATCCTCGTCCTGCTGGTGGTGCGGCGTCGAGAAAGTGCGACGGCGATGGACGCAACCTTGCCGCCGGAAATGCCCAGGGAACCGGAACATCCGCCTTCTTCCCAGGATCAGCTGGCGCAGTTGGCACGCAGCGATCCTCGGGAGTTTGCCTCACTGCTGCGCGTTTGGCTCAACGATGACGGCAGTGCACGCCACTAGGGGAGGAAAGAGAAGATGGCGAGTACCGGTAGCGCAAGGACCGGGCGACAGAAAGCCGCTGTATTGATGACCAGCTTGCCCACCGAGATCTCTTCGCGGGTGTTGCGTGAGCTTTCTGACGAAGAGGTGGAGCTGCTCACCCTCGCCATTGCCGAGCTGCAGTTTGTCAGCAAGGAAGAGGCCGAACAGGTTGCCGCCGAATTCACCCGTTTGGCCCAGGCACGGGGTTTTGTCGCAACCGGGGGCATCAGCTCGGCACGACGGCTGCTGGCAGAGGCATTTGGGGAAGAAGAGGCGGCCAGCGTGCTCAACCGCCTGACGGCGAGTTTGCAGGCGCGGCCGTTTGATGCGCTGCGGCGATCGGCGACGGAGCAGGTCTTCTCATACCTGCAAGAGGAGCGCCCGCAGGTGATCGCACTGGTACTTTCCTACCTCGAACCCGATCAGGCGGCGCAGCTGCTCTCCCGGTTTCCCGAGGAACAGCGCGTCGACATCGTGCGCCGGATGGCCAAGATGGAAGCGGTCTCTCCGGATGTGGTGCAGCAGGTGGAGCAGATGCTGGAACGGCGGATGACCGCTTTCACTTCCTCTTATGCGGAGCCCGGGGGCATCCCTGCGGTGGTCCAATTGTTGAACAACAGCGAAACGGCCATCGAAAACGACATTTTGGACCACCTCAGTGAAACCGATCCCCAGCTGGCCGAGGATATCCGCAAGCAGCTCTTTGTTTTCGAAGATATCGCCCACCTGTCCGACCGCGATGTCCAACGTCTGCTGCGCGAGGTGGACCATCAGGATCTGGTGCTGGCCCTCAAGGGGGCTTCCGAGATCACCCGGGCGAAGATCTTTGCCAACATGTCCCAGCGTGCCGTCGAAGTGACCCAAGAAGATCTGCGCTACTTGGGACCGACGCTGCTGCGTGATGTGCAGGCAGCGCAGGGGCGGATTGCCTCGTTGGCGCGCATGCTGCATGCACAAGGGGAGATCACGATAGGGGGCGGCGGCAGCAATGAGATCCTCGTCTAACCTGCTGACGGCGGCCGAGGTGGCGGTGGCTTCCGAGGATCCCATCTTCGTCTGTGCCTCCTTGCATGGGGAGGATCCGGACGCCGATGGGGAAGGGCCGCAGGTAAAAACCGCACAGGAGCAAGCCCTGATCCAAGCAGCAGAAGCAGAGGCTGCGCAGATCCGTCGGCAAGCAGAGGCAGAGGCGGAGCGAGTGTGTGCGCAGGCGGCACAAGAAGCCGAACGCATTTGCGAGGAGGCGCGCCAGGAGGGGTGGACGCAGGGGTATGCAGCGGGGCAGCAGGCGGCTGCCGAAGAACTGCAGGCTCAGGTGGCGCGCTGGAGCGCCGAAACCCATGCCTACCTCGACCGCTGGCAACAGGACTGGTCGGAGCAGCTCGTCGCGCTGCTTTTTGCCCTGCTGCAGCGCTGGGCGGGCAGCGTCCCTCAGGCGCAACAGCTGCTATTGGCGGAGACATTGCGCGAGTGTGTGGCCACCCTGGGCCAGATGGCTGATTGCACGTTCTGGGTAGCACCTGCTTCTTATCCCCAGGCCAAAGCGCTGATCGAGGGGTGGGCAAAGGAGACCGGCAGCCCGCTGGTGCGGCTTCTGCCCGACTTACAGATGGAACCAGGAACGGTACGGGTCACCTCCGGGCGGGGAGTTGTCGAAAGCAGTGCGGCGCAACGCCTGCAGGAGCTGCAAGCGCTGCTGCAGCAGGAGGTGGGGCGCGGTGACTGATGCCCAGCAGTCCCCTTGGGATTTTGACCGCTTGCTTCGGCTGGTGCGTAACCGGCCGCTGGTACATATCGAAGGAAAATTGACCAAAACCGGTGGTCTGCTGCTGGTCTCTGACGGTCCCCCTGTCCCGTTGGGGGAAGTCTGCGTGATCGATGCAGCAACGCCCCTCTATGCCGAAGTGACCGGCTTTCGGGGCGATCAGTTGGTACTGCTGCCTCTGGGAGAGACAGGACACCTGCAGGCGGGGATGCGGGTGCGCCACGTTGCCGGAGGCTTGCCCGTTCCCTTGGGAGAGGGATTGGTCGGGCGGGTCCTGGATGGCTTGGGGCGGCCAATCGACGGCAAAGGTCCTTTGCAGGGGGTTCAGGAAGGTGCAGTCGATCATGCCGTCGCCGATCCCCTTCGCCGCCGCATGATCGATCGGCCCTTTGTCACCGGCATCCGGGCGATCGATGGCTTGCTGACGCTGGGGGAAGGGCAACGGGTGGGCGTTTTTGCCGGCAGCGGTGTCGGCAAGTCGACGCTGCTCGGCATGGTGGCGCGCAATGCACTGGCGGATATCAATGTGATTGCATTGATCGGGGAACGGGGACGCGAGGTGCGGGAATTTCTCGAAGACGATCTGGGGGCGCAAGGGCTGGCCCGCAGCGTTGTCGTGGTGGCCACCTCGGACCAGCCGCCGATGGTACGGGTCAAAGCCGCCTTTGTCGCGACACGCATCGCCGAATTCTTTCGCGATCGCGGCGGGCAGGTGCTTTTTCTGATGGATTCGGTCACGCGTTTCTGCATGGCTCAGCGGGAGGCCGGATTGGCCATCGGCGAACCTCCGGCGACGCGTGGCTACCCCCCTTCCGTCTTTTCTCGTCTGCCGGCGCTGTTGGAGCGTACCGGTGCAGGAGAGAAGGGGGCAATTACAGCTTTCTACACGGTCCTGGTCGAAGGCGATGACATGAACGAGCCGGTCGCCGATGCCGTTCGTGGCATTTTAGACGGACATATCGTCTTGTCGCGGGAGCTGGCCAACCGTCGACATTTCCCTGCCATCGATGTGTTGCAGAGTGTCAGCCGCCTGCGCACCCGAGTGTTGGCGGCGCCCGAACGGCAGTTGTCCGACGCCGCCCTGCAGCTGTTGGCGGTTTACGAGGAGGCCCGGGAGATGGTCGAGATTGGAGCGTATCCGCTGGGCAGCAACCGGCGTTGGGACGAGGCGATTGCGGTGCATGAACCCCTGGAGGCTTTCTTGTGCCAATCGCCAGAAGAAAAAAGCGATCTGCAAGGCTGCTTTCACACGCTTCAGCACGTGCTCTCACCGCTTCAGAAGGAGAAGAGCGCATGAGCCGATCGACGTTTCCCTACGAGCGTTTGCTCCATAGGGCCTCCTTTGAGCAGGAGATGCGCAAGCAGGCGTTTGCACGTGCCTTCCAGCAAGCGGAAGCTGCAACAGGGGAGGCACGTCAGGCCGCCGAACGTGAGGCAGCCGCTGCCGATGGGGTACAGCTGCCCTGGGCGGCGCAGTACCTCCACTACACGGCCGCTGCCCGCCAGCGTGCTGTAGACGCCTTTCACCAAGCCGAAGCACAGTGGGTGGAGAGCAAAATTGCGTTGCGGCGCTTCAAGAAGTTGCAGGCACATCACCTTGCTGCGCAGCGGGCCGAGCAACTGCACCGCCAGCAAGAAGAGTTCGATGAAGTGGGGGTGCGCCAGTGGTGGCAGCAACATCGCTGAAGGCACCGACCGTGTCGGAAGGGCAACAGGACCTCCCCCCACAGCAGGGTCCGAAGCACAAAAAAGGGGAGGGGCAGCAAGCCATGCCCTTTGCCCTGCTGTTGGCGGCAGCAGGAGGGAGCCAGCTGGCGCCTCAAGAACGGGCTTCTTTTCACCGGCCGGCGACGCCCGTCAAAGGAAGTGGCGATCGGCCTGCTCCGGTGGCTGCGGCAACAGGCAAGCCTCAGCCGGCTGATGGGCGAGCTTCGTTTGCAGGTCGGTCTGAATGGTACCGCCTGGAAGCCGAACAGCGCGATAGGGCAGATGGGGCAAAGGAGACCCCTTCCTCTTCGGCCCTGGCAAGGCCGACCCAGCAGGAGACGGTGCAACGCCCCAAAGAAGAGATGGCGTCAAAGCTGTTGAAAGACGGCGTTCAGCCTGGGGCAGCAGCGATCCCCGGGCCTTTTCCGGCCCCGCAGCAGAAGCCTGTGCTCCAAGACGAACAGGTTGGACAAGGGGTTCCGGCTCAACGGCCTCAGCCGGAGGGCGGAGCTTCCCCCAAAGCGGTTCTGCCTGCGTCCTCCTTTCCAGCTGCTCCCCCTTCCCCTCCAGAGTGGGCCGTCAAGCAGGTGCCTGCCTCGGTGCAGGGGGGCACATCGGGGCCGAAGGCAGGGGGACAAGCACCTGTGCAGGAGGCGCACAGGGGACAAAGCCCACTGTCGGATGTGCCTGAAAATATGCCTGGCGTCTCTTTCTCTGCTCCGGAGCACGTATCGGACGGGGTGACGCCCGCGCCGATCCATTCGGGAGCTCCCCATCCGGGCCTTGTCGCTGCGGTGGGGACAATCGGCACCCTCCCGGCGTCCAGCGGCCCCGCCGTAGGGCAGACGACGGTGCCGTCCGGACATTCACCGACAGGAGGCGAGGGAGCTTCGACCGGCGCAATGTTGGCGGCTTGGACGCATCAGTCGGCTTCCTTCCAGCCCGATCGGTGGACCGCAGCGATCACTGCAGGTACGGAGACGCTGCTGCTCTCCTTTCAACAGCACAAGGAGGTGGCGCAGGCAGCACTCAGTCTCTTGCCTGGATGGCTCTATCACCAGTTGCAGCAACACCAGGGGGCGTTGGCCCAGAGCTTGGCCCAAAACGGGGTAGGGTGGGGCGGCCTTTCGCTGGCCATGGGCAGTCACCCCGGTGGTCAAGAGAACGGGCAACCGCCTTTTCCCCTCTCTTACGAGGCTGAGGGAGAAAGACCGGCATCGGATGGGCCGGCGTTGCCCGCTGGGCACGAACCGGTACCGGGCCCTTCTGCCACGGCCCGGACGGATTACCTGTGGTTCGTGTAAGCCTTGCTCTGTTCTGCCGCGATGAAGGGAGGTGAAAGGTTGATCGATCCTTTGACGATGCAAGCCAATGCAGTGGGCAATACGCCTTCTGCAGCCCAGAGTCCGCTGACGCTGGATCCCTCCACCTTCTTGAAGTTGTTCATCACCGAGCTGCAGTACCAGGACCCGACCCAACCGGTCGATGCTGCAACGATGATGCAGCAGTTTTCGCAGCTGGCGACATTGCAGGCTACCCAACAGTGGATCCAGGCGGCACAGGCACAGCAGACGGCCGCCTCTGAGCAAGCAGCCCTCGCCCTTTTGGGCAAGCAGGTGACGCTGGACAATGGGGAGAGCGGGCCGGTTGCCTCTGTCAGCTTTGCCCAGGGCTACCCGCAGGTGAGTGTCAACGGAGGTCTTTACAGCATTGCGCAAGTGGTCTCTGCCGCGCTGCCCTAGCGCCATTTTCAAAAAGGAGGAGATGCTCGTGTTACCTTCCCTCTACACCGCGGTCAGCGGGCTGGACGCACAACAGCGGGATCTGGACGTGATTGCCAACAATGTGGCCAATGCGACGACAGTGGGATTTAAATCGAGCCGGGTCGATTTTGCCGATCTCTACAACCAGCTGCTTGCAGGTGCGACAGCGCCCCAGACCCAAGCGCCGACCTTTGGCGGAGTCAACCCACAGAGTGTGGGGACCGGCGTGACCATCGCGGCCATCGATACCGACATGAACCAGGGGCAAGTGCAGACGACGGGCATGCCGACCGATTTGATGATCAACGGCAACGGTTTTTTTGTCGTCGGACGGGATACAGGGGCCGGACCCACCTATGCCTACACCCGGGCCGGAGATTTCCATCTCGACGCCAACGGCAATCTGGTCACCAGCGACGGGCTTTTCGTCTATGGGTACGATCCCAATGGGCCAGCAACTGGAGCCCCGACCTATCCGATCGCCATCCCCTCGGTGTGGGTCGCAAAGAACCCGCCCAATCCGAATGAGCCAGCTAATGGTGCCCAACTGGAGAGCTGGTCGATTGGCCAAAATGGTACGGTGACAGCGGTCTACAATGGGACGACCTATTCGCTGGGGCAGCTGGCCTTGGCAACGTTTAACAACCCGGGCGGGCTTCAGAAGTCCGATAATACGCGGTTTGTCGCGTCGGCGAATGCAGGGGTTCCCCTTTATGGGACACCGGATGCCCCCGGTTTCGGCCAGGTGTTACAGAATCGCCTGGAGCTGTCCAACGTCAACCTGGGCCGTGAACTTTCCAACATGTTGGTCGCACAGAGCGCTTATCAGGCCAACGCCCGGGTGCTTTCGACCGACAACACGATCCTGCAGACGTTGGTCACTTTGGGCCGCTAACGTTTCGCTTGTTGCGACCTGTTTTGGGCAACAGCGTGCAGCGCAAGCAAAGGAGGCACGTGCATGGCGGATGTGCTCAGCCAAGCGGAGATCGACCGGCTTCTTTCCCAACTGCGGCAGCCGGCGGCTCTGGCGCCGGAGCTCAGCGATCAGGGGCCGATACAGCGGTACGATTTTCGCGGGAGCTACCACTTCGACCGTGAGCAGGTGCGGGCTTTCACTGTCATGGTGGAGCGGTTCCGTCGTGCTTTGGAGACACAGCTGGCAATGTTGACGCGTATCGCTTGCCGGGCAGTAGACTTTTCGATCGAAGCGCTGCCGGTGACCGAATACATCCGTGCACAACCGCAGCCTGCCGCCATCGGCCTCTGCCGGACCGAGCACGGGGGAGAACCGCTGTGGATCAGCCTGATTCCCTCGCTGGCGTTTGCCTTGGTCGATCGCACGTTGGGTGGTCCTGAGGAGATGCCTGCAGTGGTCCATGGGCTGACCGAGATCGATCGGGTGTTGGTGGAGCAACTGATGCGCCAGGTTGGCAGTGTCCTCGCCCGTGCCGCTTCGGAGAGCAGCGGGGAGAGCTTGGCCTTTGAGGGACTGGAGACCAATCCCCTCTATCTGGATATCTCGAGTGTCGAAGGGCCGGCTTTGGTCGCCAGTGCGACGCTGACCGCCGGTAAGGCCAATGGGATCCTCAGCCTCTGCCTGCCCCAAGAGGCGGTCAAGGATCTCTTTGGCTTGCCGGCAGAGATCGCTGCGCAACACGCGACACCCTTACGCCCTTTGCCTCAGGCGGAGAAGGCTCCTTTTGTCACGCGGTTGGAAGCAGCGCCTGTCGAATTGAGGGTACAGCTCGGCCAGACCACGCTGCACTTAAACGAGATTGCACAACTAGCCCCTGGTACCTATCTGCGCCTGCAGGAGCAGGCCGACCAGCCGATGCTCTTGCTGGTCAATGGGACACCCAAATTTGAAGTCACCGTCGGACAGCATGACGGACGGTATGCCGTACAGATCTTGAAGGAACTCGCGCCATGAACAACGCCTTGAATGCGTTGCTGCAATCTTCCGGCAGCTCTGGATTGCCGGTCACGCTGCTCCTGCTGATCGCGGCGCTGACCTTTTTGCCGGCAGCATTGGTGCTCATGACCTCTTTTACCCGGATCATCGTTGTATTGGGATTCTTGCGATCTGCGCTCTCGGTACAGCAGATCCCGCCAACCCAGGTGCTTGTCGGCCTTGCCCTGTTTTTGACCCTGTTTGTCATGTATCCCACTGCTACGCAGATCAATCAGGTGGCGATCACGCCTTATCTCAACGGGCAGATCACCGTTCAGCAGGCGTTGACGGCCGCTGAGGGACCTTTGAAGACTTTCATGGGGGCACAGACACGTATGTCTGATCTCCAGCTTTTTCTCAACTACAACCGGACGCCGACCCCCGCTTCGATCCAGCAGGTGCCGTTGCATGATCTCGTCCCTGCTTTCGCGCTCAGCGAGTTGACCACGGCATTTCGGATGGGGTTTCTCCTCTTTGTGCCCTTTTTGGTGATCGATTTGGTGGTTGCTGCTGTTCTGATGTCGTTGGGCATGATGATGCTGCCGCCTGTGCTGGTCTCGATGCCCTTTAAAATCTTGCTCTTTGTATTGGCAGGCGGGTGGGAGCTGGTGGTCGGCTCGCTGCTCCAATCTTTTGCAGTGGTGACTCCATGAGCGAACAGACGGTTTTTGCGCTGTTGCGACAGACGATGATCACTGCTTTGACTGTGGGCGGACCGCTGCTGTTGGCGGCGCTGGCTGTGGGTTTGTTGGTCGGTCTCATCTTGGCCGTGACCCAGATCCAAGAGCCGACGCTCACCTTCCTGCCCAAGGCGATCGTGCTTGGGCTCGTCTTCATGTTGTTGGGGCCGATGCTCTTTCACCAGATGGAGGGCCTGTTGACCCATGTAATCGATCTGCTGCCCCAGGCGGCCCGGTGAGAGGAGGGAGAGAAGGGTGGTTCCGTTGACGGTGGCGCTCGGTGCGTTTGCACGGGTTTTTGCCGCGCTGTGGACCTTGCCGTTGCTCTCCCGCCGCGAGCTGCCGCAGCTGTGGCGGATCGGATTTGCAGCCCTGTTGGCCGGCATCCTCGCCGTGCAACAGGGAGATGCTGCGCAAGGAGCGGCTCCCAACCTGGTGGCCACCCTGCTGAGCGAGACGGCAGTAGGCCTGTATATGGGATTGTCCGGTGCCTTGGTCTTTTATGCCATCGAACTGGCCGGGGGGCTGATCGATTACCAGGCCGGCCTGGGGTTGGCTGTCAGTATTGCTCCAGATGAAGCAGCTCCGGGGGCGCCGTTTCGCCTTTTCTTTGTGGCGGTAGGCACGCTTACCTTCCTTTCAACAGGGGGTCTTCAGGAGATGGTGGCTGCTTTGCTGGGGTCGTTTGCAGTGGTTGGCGTTGGCCAGGGAACGCTCGGCAGCGGAGCAGTGGCCGCTCTGGTGCAGGACGGGACAAAGCTTTTTCTGGTGGGATTGACGATGGCACTGCCGTTTTCCGTGGTGCTGCTGCTGTGTGACATCGGTTTTGGGATCATCGGGCGGGTGGTACCGCAGATCAACCTCTTGTCCGACAACATTCCGGTCAAGACGATGCTGGCGGCACTGCTGTTGGCCATCACGTTGCCGGCTTTCGGTCGACTGTTGGCTCCGTGGATGCAAGCAGTGACGCAAGCGATCCAACATCTGTAATCGCGGCGGAGGGGGGTGCGGTCATGGCAGGGGATGCAGGGGGGCAGGAGAAGCGCTTTGCGCCGACTCCGCGCCGCTTGCAGAAAGCCCGTCAACAGGGACAGGTGGCGCGTTCGGCAGAGCTGGGACCGGCAGTGGCGCTGATCGCCGGGCTGACGGTGCTGGGCGTCGAGGCGCCAGCGATCGCGCAAGGCCTGGGGGAGAGCATGCGCCGCCTGTGGGTCCTGCTGCCCAATGTTGTGACGCAAAGCAACGCTTTCTCTGCAGCACGGTTTGGGGAAGCGCTGTTGCCGCTGGTTCTGCCGACAGCGATTGTGCTCTGCGTTCCTGCCTTGGCGGGTATGGCCACAGGGTTGGCCCAAACCCGGGGGTTGCTCTCTGGCCGTGCTTTGTTGCCCCAAGGATCACGTATCAATCCGGTGGCCAACCTCGGCCGGCTCTTTTCCCGGGAAGGGCTGATGCGCGGCTTTATCGCACTGCTGAAGCTGTTGTTGCTTTTGGGTCTGTTGGCACTGGTGCTCTATGGTGTGGTCCAAAGCGTGTTGGCGGTAGTCGGCGCGCCGCCCCAGCGTTTCTTGCCCTTCTTTGGGACACACTTGCGCACGGCCGCTTTAGCGATGGGCGGCACCTACCTGGGCATTGGCGTCTTGGATTATGTACTGCAGCGCAACCGTTTCATGCGCCAATTGCGGATGAGTGCGCAGGAGATGAAGGAGGAACTGAAAGAAGAGGAGGGCGATCCACTGTTGCGGCGGCACCGGCGGATGCGCCAGCAGGAGTTGGCGCGCCTTCGGGCGATTGCAGGAGTCGCGAAGGCCAATGTTGTCGTGACCAATCCGACCCATGTGGCGGTAGCGTTACGCTATCGCCCGCAAGAAGGAGATCAGGTGCCGACTGTAACGGCCGTCGGTATCGATGCGGTCGCTCTGGCGATGCGCGCAGCGGCACGGCAGCAGGGGCTGCCTGTGGTGCAGAACCCGCCGCTGGCGCGTGCGCTCTATCGGGATGTGCGGGTTGGCCGTGCGATTCCGCCCAAATTTTTTGCGGCTGTGGCGCACGTGATGGCGCTGGTGATGCGCCTGCAGGGAGGGCAGCGATGAACCCAGGACGGATGGCCAATTTCGGTGTGATGCTGCTGGCGATCGGCGTCGTCTTCATGATGGTGCAGCCCTTGCCGCCCGTCGCCATGGATGTGCTCTTGCTGGCCAATCTCAGCTTCGCCCTGATCGTCCTTATCACGGTCATTTCGACGCGGGAGCCCTTGCAGTTTTCAACCTTTCCTACAGTGCTCCTTTTGGCAACCATTTTTCGCATTGCGTTGAATGTCTCGACCACCCGCCTCATTTTGACCACGGGCAATCCCGGTTCGGTGGTCGAGGCCTTCGGTTCATCTGTCATCCGGGGCAACGCCGTTGTCGGTTTCGTCCTCTTCCTCATTCTTTTCGTCGTGCAGTTCATCGTGATCACCCGTGGAGCCGAGCGGGTTTCCGAGGTGGCTGCGCGGTTTACGCTCGATGCGATGCCCGGCAAGCAGATGGCGATCGACGCCGATCTCAACAGCGGACTGCTCACCCAGGAACAGGCGAAAGCCCGTCGCGAGGAGATTCAGCGCGAGGCCGATTTTTACGGAGCCATGGATGGGACCTCCAAGTTTGTCCGTGGAGATGCCATCGCGGCCATCATCATCTTTGCAGTCAACATCATTGCGGGTTTGCTCAGCGGACTTTTGTTGCAACACCTTTCCTTCGGACAGGCCCTCTCCCGCTACACCTTGCTCTCTGTCGGGGATGGCCTGGTCACTCAGATTCCGGCGCTGTTGCTCTCGACGGCAACCGCGGTGATCGTTACCCGACAGTCCCAACAAAACGAGTTGGGCATGGCCATCTTTGGACAGTTGTTGGGGCGGCCTCAGTTGCTGTGGATTGTGGCAGGGGTCATTGGCCTGCTCGGGCTGACCACACCGGTCAACAAAGGGGTTGCGCTGCCGGTTGCATTGCTGTTGGCCGCTTTCGCCTGGTGGCAGAAAAATCGGCAAAAAACCCCGGACACTGCGTCTGTTCAGCCGACAGCTGTGCCTTCCCTTGCCCCGGAGCGTCCGGAGGAGCTGGCCCAGCGCGTGACGGCAGAGCCGTTGGCACTGGCTTTTGGGGTAGGACTGCTGCCCCTCTTTGATCCCCAGCATGGGGGCAATCTACTCGAGCGCATCACGCTGATCCGCCGTCAGTTGGCCGATGAATTGGGGGCTGTCTTGCCGGTGATGCGGGTGCATGATGATCTGGCCCTGCCGCCGTTGCGCTATTGTCTGTCGATTTACGGGGCGATCGTGGCAGAAGGCGAAGTCTACCCCGATCGGCTCATGGCGATTGGAAACGCCGCAGCGCAGCAGACGGTGACCGGCATCTCCGCAGTCGATCCGACCTTTGGGTTGCCGGTGATCTGGATTTTACCGGAGCAGAAGGGGCAGGCCGAGCAGGTGGGGCTTACGGTGATCGACGCTGCAGGGGTGATCGCGACACATCTGCAGGAGACGTTGCGACAGCACGCGTGGGAGCTGCTACGCCGTGAAGAGACGCGGACCCTGTTGGACGCGGTGGCCAAGGAACATCCTGCTGTCGTCGACGAACTGGTCCCCAATCTGCTCACGTTGGGTCAGGTCCAGCAGGTCCTGCAAAATCTCTTGCGTGAACAGGTACCGATCCGCAGTCTGCCGCTCATCTTGGAGGCGCTGGCGGATGCAGCCCCCCAAGAAAAGCGCATTCCAGCTTTGACCGAGCGGGCACGTAAGGCGTTGCGACGTGTTCTCAACCAACAGGTTGTCCAGGACGGAAAGCTGTGCGCGATACTTTTGGCACCTGCCGACGAGATGCAGTGGGTAGAACGGATCCGCGAGGAAGAAGGGGAGCCGATCTTGCAGGTCGATCCCCTTCAGCTGCAACGGGTCCTACAGGAGACAGCGATGCACAAGGAGTCCCTGGAGACACAGGGGAAAAGACCGGTTTTTCTCTGCCAACCGGCGTTGCGTTTTGCCCTTGCGCGACTCTTCGAGCGGGCGGCCTTGCGTCTTGCTGTCCTCTCCTACCAGGAGCTGGAGCCGAATGTCCAGGTGGAACGTGCTGCGGTCATCACGTTACAGGGCAGTAGCGAGCAGCAGGTCGGAGAGGCTGCACAGACCGCCTGACGTGCTACAGGAGCGCCAGAGGCAGGGGCAATGGTGGGGTGAGGAGGCGTTGGAGGCATCGTGCATGAGTTGCAGCGGGCAGTGGCGGCCTATCAACGCGGTGCAGGGGCAGCTGCATCGGAAGCGACGACCGTCTCCCTGATTCCTAAACTTCGCCGACTTGTGCAACACATGCGGGACCTGGCTCCCCCTGAAGTCGACGAAGAGGATCTGCTGATGGCAGGGGTTGAGGCTGTGGTTGCCTTTACCAACCAGCATCCTCAACAGACGGATGTACCCCTGCTGATGCGGGTGGCACGTTCCGCCATCATCGATGAGATTCGACGCACTGCCCGGATGCCGCATGCCTTGTATCGAAAACAGCAGCAGATCCGACGCGCCCTGGACCAGCTTGGGCCGCAGGCTTCTGAAGAAGAGCTGGCCAAGGCATTGCACATTTCTGTCGCCACCTTGCGCGAGTGGGAGGAGGCGTGCAGCGCCTATACCTACAGCGTGCCTGCAGACGGGTCGCAAGAGGAGGCAGCGGCGACGGCGGTGATCGATCCGCAGCGGGGACCCGATGAATGGGTGGATTACCAGGAAGAGACCGCTTCTCTGGCAGAAGCAGTGGCACGGCTGCCCGAGCGTGAACAACTCGTACTGGCACTTTTCTATCAGGAAGAGCTGACCATGGGGGAGATTGCGCAGCTGCTTACTGTCAGCAAACCGCGCGTCTCCCAACTCCATGCCCAGGCCATTGCAAGATTGCGCGCACAGCTGACAAAGGAGGCAGACGGATGATACGCGGCATGGATACCAGCGCATCTGCGCTGATCGCCTTGGGGAGGGAGCAGGAGACGTTGGCCCGTTCCGCCACCAACGTGTCGACGCCGGGTTTTCTTGCCCTTTGGCCGGAGAGAGAGGCAGCACCCCAACAAGCGTTGCGTGGGGTGAGCGTACAGGGGAATGCAACGCTCGTCTCGTTGGCAGCGGCCGGAGCGTTGGCAACGGGGGTTCGTCTGGTCGGTACTGCGCTCGATCTCGCCCCCTGCCCGCTTGTGCCGGCCCCGGCCGGCCTGGATCTGGCGGTAGCCCCCCTGGAAGGCGCTTTTTTGGCTGTTCGCCAACCGGATGGTACGACCGCGTATACCCGGGACGGCGGCTTTCTGCGCGCTCCAAATGGTACGCTGATCGCCCCAGATGGCGCGCAACTGTTGGGGGTCAATGGCCAACCGCTGGTTGTACCCCAGGGGCCCTTGCAGGTACGCAGCGATGGCAGTCTATGGGGAGCCGATGGGAGAGCGGTTGGTCAGTTGCTGCTGATGCTTCCGCAGGACGGCCAACGGCTGGTGCCTGTCGGCAATGCCCGTTTTCTCGATCCTGCTGTCACCATGCGACAGGTGGCAGGTGGACGGGTGGCGCCCGGCTTTTTGATGGGATCCAACGTTTCGCTCGATGGTCTGCTGATCCAGGAATTGGAAGCGCAACAACGCTACAATGCCAATGTGGCCTTGCTTCAGCTGCAAGATCAAGGAATGCAGCAGCTGCTCGGTGAAATTCGACTGGCCTAGTGATCCCTTGCGTCCGGTTGCATTGGTGTTGCGACCGTGCCTTTTATCTGAAGGAGGGAGAATGTGAACCTGAGTGTGCTGGATCTCAGTTTGAGCGGGTTGCGCGCCATAGGCCGCCAGATGGACGGCTACGCGGGCAACATCGCCCATGCGACCGATGCCGGGTATCTTCCCCAGGTGGTGCAGACAGGAGAGGCGCTTGCGCAGGCTGCGGATGCTCCAACGGACGTCGGAGCACGTCCTGGCGTCTGGTCGGGGGGCGCAACTACCCAGGTCTGGCTGGGGGGAGCCGGTCAGACCATTGCCGGGCTAGCGGAAGATGTGGCAGCGGGAGATGGCCTCTTTCTGGCCGTGCTGCACAATGGGCAGCCCCGCTACGTCAACTGGGTGCATCTGACGCTCGATGCAGCGGGGCAAGTGACCGATGGGCGGGGAAACCTTATACTTGATGCGAATGGCCAACCGTTTCCGCCGCTGCGTGGGGCGCAGGCATTGCAGGTGACGGCTGACGGGCAGTTGGTGGTGCAGACAGCGATGGGACGCCAGACGTTGGGCACCCTTTCTGTCGGTCGCTTCGCACAGCCGGCGGCGTTGGCAGCTGCCGGCGAAGGAACATATGCGGCGACCCCGGCTTCGGGTCCTTTCATAGGGATGGCAGCTGCGGGCAATCTCTTGCCGGGGATGCAGCGGCTTTCTGGCGTGGCATTGGGCGATGCGTTGAGCGGCTTGATGATCGCTCAGGCGGCCTATCAAGCCAACGCGGCTGTGCTGGATGGCAGCAATCGCATGTTGGCGCGTCTGAACCAGACCGTCTCGTAGTCGTTGCCGCAAACGTTTGCGGAAGGGGAGTCTCCGCTGTGGAAATCGCCACGCTATTCGGGCTCGTGTTGGGCATCGGCGCGCTGATCGGCAGCATGCTCATCGAACACAACAATGTGACTGCGCTGATCAATCTGGCAGCCATCGTCCTCGTGATTGGCGGTACGCTGGGCGCGACAGCGACCGGTGTTCCCTTGCGCCAATTGCGCAAATTGCCCAAACTCTTGCTGCTCACCTTTCGCCCGCCCGCCTTCCATGCGGAAGAAATCGTAGAGCAGGTCCGCGAGTTGGCGGACCGGGCGCGTCGGGACGGCCTTTTGGCGCTGGATGATTCCCTGGACGAGCTGAGCGATCCTTTTCTCAAGATGGGCATGCAGATGGTCGTCGATGGGACCGATCCGGGCTTGATCCGTGACGTAATGGAAAGCGAGCTGCAATCCATCGCGGAGCGTCATGAGAATGGTGCGGCCATGTTTGAAGCGGCAGGTGGCTACGCGCCGACCATGGGCATCATGGGTACGGTCGTCGGGCTGATCTCTGTCTTGGGCAATATCAGCGATGTAACCCGGTTGGCTTCTTCGGTGGCGACGGCCTTTGTGGCAACCCTGTGGGGGGTGGCGACGGCCAATTTCCTCTGGTTACCCCTGGCGACCAAGTTGCGCAATTTGCATGGCGAGGAAGAAGCGGTCCGGGAGATGGAGATTGAGGCCGTCCTTTCGATCCAAGCAGGGGACAATCCTCGGGTGATCGAGCAGAAATTGCTGACTTTTCTCTCTTCTGAGCAACGGGCGCGTTATATACAGTTGCAGGAAAAAAGTCGTACAGCCCCGGCGGAACCATTGCAGCAGGAGAGAAGGGGGAGTGCATGAGCCGTCCATCATTGCTCCTGCGTCGATTTGGAGGGTCTGGTGGCAGGGGGGCACCCCGAAAGAAGAGTGAAAATGCGGGCGGGCTGCGCTGGATGCTCACCTACGCCGATATGATCACGCTGTTGCTGGTTTTTTTTATTATCCTTTACGCCCTGTCAAATCTCAACAGCCAAAAGTACGAGCAACTCTATCGCCAATTGCACAGCATTTTTGCCGGCGAGGCTGTCTTTTTCAACGGCCCGGTGAGCACGATCCAGCAGTCCCAGGGCCCATCGGAAACCCTTACCTCCCTTACGCCGCAGTCCCTTCAGCAAGCCCTTACGCAAGCGATGCCTGCCACTGCTGCACCGCCGGAAAATGCCGCGTTGCAGCAAGCAGCCAACCAAATCGAACAGTACCTGACCGTGCACCATCTCAATGGAGAGGCGCAGGTGACGCAAACCAGTCGAGGCGTCCGGATCACGTTGGGGGAGGCGCTGCTCTTTCCCCTAGGCAGTGCCGATCTCACCCCGGAGGGAGAGACGCTGTTGCGGAATCTGGCCCCCATCTTAAAGGAAGTTCCGAATTTGATTTCGGTGGAGGGCTATACCGATGATATTCCCATCGGGCCGACGAGTCCCTACCGGAGCAATTGGGAGCTTTCGGCAGCGCGCGCACTGACGGTCTTGCATGTGTTGACCACTTTTGGGGTCGATCCGGCCCGACTTTCAGAGACGGGCTACGGTGAACAACGCCCGCTGTATCCCAATGACACCCCGCAACATCGTCAGCAGAACCGACGTGTCGACTTGGTGTTGCTGCTGCCAGGACAGCACTGAGCTGTTCATGTCTGTATGAGGAGGGGATGGCCGTGCCGCCGAGAATGTGGCCAACGGAGTTAACCCTGGTTTCCGGCCAACACATCCGTGGGATGCTCTTTTTGCCAGGGGAACCGGATGGCAAGCAATGGCCAAAAGAAGCGGTGCGCTTTGTCGCAGATGTGCGCGACAGGGAACCGCTCGAGGCGATCGGGGACAGGGGACCACTTCCCCGAATTCGTGGGGAGGTGCTAACCAGCGGGGGACGGGTGGGCTTTCTGGGGCGGGTGACCTACTGGTCTGCTGCGGAGCCTCTCTTGTTTCTGCAACTGGAAACGCTCCAGGAAGCGGTGCCCGTGCAGCGGCGGGGCTTTTTTCGCGTGCCTTTCCGTCTTCCCGTAGAGGTGCAGTTGCCAGACGGTCAGGTGATTTCAGCCAAGACGCAAGACCTTTCCGGAAGTGGGATCTGTCTGCACTTCCGACAGCTATCGGCTTCCCTTGTGCCTGGGAGCACGGTACAGCTCGCCTTTTGGCTGGAAGGATTTGAGATACGGACACCTGCTCGGGTGGTGTGGCGCCGCGACAAAGAGGGGGCTGTCACGGCAGGTCTGCAGTTTGAAGGGCTGCGTAGCACGCTGCAGGATCGCATCATCCATTTTTTGTTTCGGATCAGCCGCTCGTCTGAAAGAAGACTGCGTTCCAACTAGGAGGCGAGAACGATGGCACTGGCCAACTGTCCGGATTGTGGGGCACTCTTTGTAGACAACGGAGCGGGACTTTGCCCGGCTTGTATCGCCAAAGAGGAAGCGGCGATTCAGCAGTGTAACGAAGTCCTGCGGGAAGGGGAAGTGGCCGATGTGGCCAGTTTGGCCAACAAGACAGGAATAGAAGAACGGCTGATCTTGCGCTTGCTGCACAAAGGGCGATTGCTCGCACAATCCTCAGCTCCGCTGCAGTATCCCTGTGCCAACTGCGGGAAGCCGATTACCCAGGGAAAGTGGTGCTCGACCTGTGCCCAAAAGCTTCAGCTGGCTTCGCGCTCCCAAGGTACTGCTTCTACCCAGGCGCGACGGCGTGCGAATGCCTTTCACTTTTACTCCAAATCCGATCCCGATGACCGTTAGTGCGGGTTGGCAGTCGGATAGGTGCAGCGGTACCCTTCGGTACGATGGCTTTTGGCCCGGCGACTCTCCCTGCGGTAGAGCTCCATCACACGATCGATAAAGGAAAGATCGACGGTGTACCCATGCTTTTCTGCCACTGCTGCGGCATAGAGCAACTCTGTAAAAAATGCCCGGGTCTGATCTTCAAAAGTCGAAGGCTCCGGATCCCGAGGGAGGGGCGGTATCGGTTGGTGCTTGGACGAAGTGGACAGGCGTTGGCGTTTGCGTGCCACAGAAGCTGTCGATCGGCCGAGACGCTCGGCAATGGTCACATCCGATGCCCCGGAGGCGACCAGACGTCGCAAGAGGGCTTCTTCTTCCTTGCTCCAAAGCGCACTTATCGGTAGTACCCCCTCCCTACGAATTACCAACGCGAAAGGCGCGGATGCAACAACTGCGGACGTGCGCCTATGACGATGAGGGCGATTGCGCTCATGAAAAGCTCCACGACATTCATGCCCAAAGAGATCCCGTGATAGGTGGCAAAGCGGCTTGAAGCGGCAGCAGTGCCTGCCTGCATCTCGTGGAGGGCAGTGTCGGTTTGGGGGAGTAGATAGAACTCCCCGACGAGGTTGAAGACCCAAGAAAGGCCAATCAGAACGAGCACGACCCACAGCGCCCTTGTCGGGCGGCCAACGTCGATCAGACGCCACAACAGCATCAACAGCGCGATGCCCAACGCGATCGTTCCAGCCAGGTAATACCGTGGGAAAAGCACGGCGAGCACCGCTCCGCCGCGATCAAAACCGAGAGCGGCAAAGATTCCTGAGGTTGCGAAAAAGGTAAAGTAGGCTGACGCTCCCACCCAAAAGCCGAGGCTCAATATCCAAAGCGCGTTACGCACAGAGGACACGTCTTTCGCTCCTTACGCGCGACGTACGGCAAAGCCGATCAAATGGGGATGGACGCGGGCAACAGCACGCTGCATGGCGCCTGCCAGTGCCCGGATCTCCCATTGTGCTTCTGCCGTGCTGCGCAAATTGAGAAAGTGATAGAGCTCTGCCAAGTCGATCTCGCAGATCACCTGGCGCCGATGCGCATTGGTGACGGTATAAGCAGCTGCTTGCGGGACGTCCTGGACGAGTTCGTCAAACAGTTCTTTTGCCGCTTCGGTTGCATCGATCAGCAGCTGTTCACCGCCGGCAGCCGAAACAGCCGGGGGAATTACCGGCGTGCCTGCTGTCGTGGGCGCTCCGGCAACGAGGAGCATCCGACGGCCATGGCGCAGCAGCTGGTGAAAAGCTGCTTCGGAGAGAGAGAAGCGGAACCGGTAGCGGATCGAGGTAAAGGCTGCCGGCAACGCATCGAAAGGGCCCAGCAGCTGAAGGTACCTTTCCAGCTGTTGGAGCCGTTCCGCTGGCGAAGCATCCGCTGCGAAGGGGAGGGCTTGTCCGATGAGCTGGGAGACGGCAGTTGTTTCCGCTGCAGCACTTCCTGCCCCCGTGTAGTCGATCAAGGCCAACTCGCCAGAAGAATCGAAAACAGCGGGGGGTTGGTGATCGTACCAGTCACGCTCGAAAACGGAGGGTTCGACATGGCGCAACAGGGTCGGGGTCACCTTCGACGCCTGTTCCCGCAAGGCTTCGGCCAACTGGCGTACCTCGCCGTAAGGAGAAGCAGCCAGGCATCGGAGCGCTTCGCCCAAGGCGCGGGCATTGGTGGTCATCCCGAGGCTGGTTCGTACGGCAAGAGAGAGGACATACCGGGCGTCTTCAAAAGAGGCGCGCCGCAACCGGCGCTGGTACTGAGCCTCACGCTCGTCGGGCTTTGCGGGCTCCTGGGAAGCGCGGGCTGTGACCAGTTTGTCCAGCAGTGCTTCGTAGCTCTGGTACAAGCGATTCTGCAAGGTGGAAAAACGTTCTTTCCACCTGGGATGATCGGCCAGTTCCACAGGCATGGCAAAAGCACCGGCCTTGGGCTGCTGATAGCGCTGACTATACTCTGTAAACGAAAGGTAGGGATTGGACAGCTCCAGCTGAGCGGATGCGAGTCGGGAGATGCCTTCGACACCCAGATGTACGACCGCGTGCTCGGCGACGCTGGAATGCCCGTAGCCGACGACCCAACGCTCGTGGAAAGCAGCGGCTTTGGCGCTGGGGGCCAGCCAGTTGTGGCCTGTCGGTGCCTGGGTGATCTCCCCTGTGGCAAGCAATTCGGCCAGGTTCTCGCGAAATCCATGGGGGCGTCGGCTGACATAAGCGAAGACGACTGCGATGACCTCTTCGGGAAGTCCAGCGATGGCGAAGACGGGGCCTTCCATCTCAGAGACGAAAGGAGCAATCAACGCACGTTGGGCGTCGGTCATGCAATCACCCCTCCTGTAGCACCATCTACTGGATTTGGCCTGGCCATGCTGCCTATCAAACTCGTTGAGCATGATACCAAAAAGCGACTCCATTCGACAAACCCACATGTCGCGTGAGGTAATCTGTCAAATTAACGAAATCTTAACGTTGCGGGAAGGCACGACATCAGGCGACGCGTTACACTTGAATATCGCATTGCAAAGTGATAGCAAACAGATAGCAGCACTACCGTTTAGGCCAAGCGAGACATTGTTCCAGCAGGAAAGGAGTTTCGTTTGTCTGCCGTTCAACCGACTTTGAGACGGAGACACCTGCGCCTTGGGGATCCGATCTTTTTCGGCTTCTGTGCGCTCTTTGGTGCCGTCATTCTCGCGGTCGTCATCGCCATTCTCATCTCGCTGATCAGTGGTTCGTGGGAAGCGCTGAAAAACCTTGGCCTCTCTTTTTTTACTGGAAGTGACTGGGCACCACTTGAGGGACGGATGGGTGCGTGGCCGATGCTGTACGGCACCCTCGTCTCTTCCTTGATTGGCATGGTCATCGCAGTTCCTGTCTCGTTGGGCATCGCCATCTTCCTGGTCGAATGGGCACCCCACTGGTTGCGGGAGCCGATCGGCTTTTTGGTCGAACTGCTCGCAGCAATCCCGTCCATCATTTTCGGCATGTGGGGCATGCTCGTCTTGGCACCCCTCCTACAGCAACATACGGAGCCGTGGCTGGCCGATCATCTGGGATTTCTACCGATCTTTTCTGGGCCAGTGTTGGCCGGTACGGGTCTGTTGACCGCTGGGCTCATTTTGGCGCTCATGGTGATTCCGATCGTCACCTCCATTGCACGGGATGCCATGCGGGCAGTACCGGTGAGTCAGCGTGAAGCCGCGCTCGCCCTCGGTGCGACGCGATGGGAGTCGGTACGCCTTGCCATCCTTCCCTACGCGCGCAGCGGCATTTTCGGCGGAATTATCTTGGGCCTGGGACGGGCACTCGGGGAGACGATGGCGGTGGCGCTGGTGATCGGCACCACCCCGCAAGTGAAAGCTTCCCTTTTCCAGCCGGCCTACACCATGTCTTCGGTGATTGCCAATGAATTTTCAGAGGCGACGACCGATCTTTACCGATCGGCTTTGATGGAGATTGGCTTGGGCTTGTTTGTGGTGACCTTGTTGGTCAATGTGGTAGCGCGCGTACTGCTGCGGTCTGTCAATCACCGAGCACCTGCGGGGACAACGACGTGAACGCCGAACGCAGGCCCCGCGGTCATGTCGGTGCTCGCCGGCGTCGCGACAAGACGATGCTTGTTCTCTGCATCCTGGCCGTGATCGTTGCGGTTGTCCCGTTGCTCTTCATTTTGGGGTACACCATTGTCAAAGGCCTTCCGGCCTTGGACCTTCGTTTCTTCATGATGGATCAACCGCCGGCCGGTGCCTCCGGAGGCGGCTTGCGGAATGCCATTGTGGGGACGCTTTTCACCCTGGTTATCGCCTTGGTGTTCGGGGTGCCGACCGGCATTTTGGCGGGGACTTTCGCTTCTGAGTTTGGCAAGCCGAAACTGGCCGAAAGCCTCCGGTTTGTCAACGATGTGCTCGCTGGTGTCCCTTCCATCGTCATCGGCTTGGCGGTCTATGGAATTGTGGTCGCCTCGATGGGACACTACTCCGGTTTGGCAGGTGGGATCGCTTTGGGTATGCTGATGATCCCGACGGTGACGACAACAACCCATGAGATGATGAAGTTGGTGCCCGATGCTTTGCGGGAAGGTGCGCTTGCATTGGGAGCGCCGCGTTGGCGTATGATCACCAGCATCGTCTTCCCCTCGGCCCTGCGCGGTATCTTGACCGGGATTATGCTCGCCGTAGCACGGGTGATTGGCGAGACAGCGCCGTTGCTGTTTACCTCTTTTGGAAACACTCACCTGACGTTTAACATTACCCAGCCCATGGACGCGCTGCCCCTGCGCATCTTTATCTTCGTCGCATCCCCTTACAACCGTTGGCAGACGCTGGCGTGGGGCGGTGCCCTCTTTTTGGTAGTGATTGTACTGATCCTCAACATCGTCGCTCGACTGCTCGGCCGGAAGAGGGCCCGGGATTAGGAGCAAAAACGTCTGTAGGGAGGGCGATCGCGGTGGGTGCACTACGCGCAGCGGACGGTTTTTCGGTCAGTCGAGAGAGTGTAGCCGTCGAGGTCAAGGATCTGCACGCCTTTTATGGTCGTCAGGAGGCACTCAAGGGCGTGACGATGATGTTGCCGGCCAATGCCGTGACAGCGATTATTGGCCCTTCCGGCTGTGGCAAAAGCACGTTTATTCGCTGCCTCAACCGCATGCATGAAGAGGTCGAAGGAGCGTCGGTCCAAGGCGCTGTGATCATTGGTGAGGCCAACATCTACGCGCCAGGGGTCGATCCGGTAGAGGTTCGCCGAAGGGTAGGGATGGTCTTTCAACGCCCCAACCCTTTTCCGCATCTGTCCGTCTTTGAAAATGTAGCCGCTGGGCTCCGACTCAACGGGATGCACAGTCGCAGTGAGATTGCCGATCGTGTCGAAGAGGCCCTTCGTCTGGCTGCCCTGTGGGATGAGGTACGGGACCGGCTGTCTGCTCCGGGAACCAGCCTTTCCGGGGGGCAGCAGCAACGGCTCTGTATTGCCCGAGCCATTGCCTTGCAGCCCCAGGTGCTTTTGATGGACGAGCCTGCCTCGGCATTGGATCCTGTTGCCACCTCGCGTATCGAGGAGTTGGCTGTCTCCCTCAAATCGGTCTACACCATCGTAATTGTGACCCACAACATGCAACAAGCGGCCCGAATCGCGGATAAGACCGCCTTCTTTTGGCTCGGAGAGCTGGTCGAATTTGACGATACCGATACCATCTTTACCTTGCCAAAAGACAAGCGGACCGAAGATTATGTGCGTGGACGCATGGGGTAACCGACAGGGAACGCCGCACCTGTGGCGAACGCCGCTTCCTTTTTCTATTTTACCGCGCTATCATGATCCCATCAGAATCTGTACGCTCACGGATGAGCTGCAGGAGGCTACGATGGCAACGGTGCAGGGCTTCTGGAGCGGGGAAGTCTCTTCTTACACACAACGGCGTATCGATATCGAACGGATTCTTTCGATGCGCACGGTCGATACTTTCTTTCAACCGATCGTCGATTTACAGCAGATGCAGATCATCGGGTGGGAGGCCCTTTCCCGTGGACCGGCGGGTACCCCCTATGAACGACCGGATTGGCTGCTGCAGGAGGCCGAACGGGTTGGCCTGGCCGACGAGATGGACTGGCTTTTTTTTACTTCTGCTCTGGATCATGCATTGGCAGCGCAGTTGCACGGGTACATATCGGTCAACATACGCCCCCCTTCCTTTGACAGTGTCGTCTCTTATCTCTACCGCAGCGATCTGCTCGATCGCTTTGGCGCAGCAAAACTGATTCTCGAAGTCACAGAAAGTGCACCGGTGGTCCATCCCGAACATATGCGTGAAGCATTTCAGCCCTTGCGTGAGCGGGGTGCTTTTTTGGCATTGGATGACGTTGGTGCGGGACACAGCAACCTGTATATTCTGGCAGTGCTCAAGCCGGATTTTATCAAATTGGATCGCCGCTTGGTCGATGGTGTTGCCGAAAACCCATCCTTGGCAGCGCTGGTGATGGCTGTAGCCCAGTGGGCGGCGAAAGAGGGGATTGGTGTCATCGCAGAAGGGGTTGAGCGCCCGGCAGATCTTGTTGCCTTGCGCAAGATGCCGGTCCACTGTGTGCAAGGCTTCCTGTTGGGACGGCCACGTCGACATCAGGAGTCGGTATGAGGGAGAAGGGTAAGCGTTTACTCGTCACCGGAGCAGGAGGAGCCATTGGCGCTGCCGTCGCTGCGCGCATGGCTGCGGCAGGATGGGAGGTAGCTGCGACCAGCCGGCGTCCAAAGCCTGCTATCGTAGCTGCAGTCACGAAAGCCGGATTGCCCGATGGTGCTTTCTTTGATTGTTGCTCGGCAGATTTGATCCAAGCTGGCGCTGTGCAACGCGTGGTGCAATGGGCACAGACCAGGTGGGGCGGGATCGACGGATTCGTCCATGCTGCAGGCGGCGGGTGGCGGGGCTTTTTTGAGACGATGACGCCAGCGACTTGGACCGAGCTGCGTACGGTGCACATCGATGCGGCCATTGCCTTCAGCCAGGCGCTGCTTCCGGCGATGCGGGCCCAGCACTTTGGGCGGCTTCTCTTTTTGTCCAGTGTGTACGCCCAGCGGGGGGCAGCCCTTGAAGTCGCTTACAGCAGCGCCAAGGCAGCGATCGAAGGGTTGACCCGCGCGTTGGCCCAGGAAGTCGGTCCCGCCGGAATTACGGTCAATGCCGTCGCTCCCGGGGCCATTGCTTCCCCGCTCAATGGTTGGCTTACCCCTAAAGAACAGCAAGAACTTGCCCAATCTATTCCACTGGGCCGCCTTGGGAGGGCCGATGAGGTGGCGGAGTTGATCGCCTTTCTTCTCTCTCCTTCTGCCGCTTATATCAATGGAGCAGTGCTTCCTGTCGATGGCGGTTGGCGATAGCTTCTGCCGGTTCGATTGCTTTCGCCTTGGCAGAAGGGGATTACTTGCTTTTGCGAAAGATGTCGTTTTTCGTCGTCGCTGGGCAGGAGTTCCGCCGGCTGTGGCGAAATGATATTTAAGAGAAGGTCAAAGAGTCGGCCGCGCTTCTGCAGTGGCGTTTTGTTGTGGAGGGAGTGCGTGATCGAGTTTGCGGATGTGACCGTGCGCTATCAGACGGGTGTCAAGGCGTTGAAGGACATCTCGTTGCGCATCAATCTCGGTGAATTTGTCTATGTCGTGGGGCCTTCCGGCGCTGGAAAGACGACGCTCATCAAGCTGATCTATTTGGAGGAGCGGCCAAGCAGCGGACGGGTCTTTGTCAACAATGTCGATGTCAGCCAGGTACCGTCGCGTCGCATTCCCTACTTGCGGCGCAATATTGGCGTTGTCTTTCAAGACTTCAGATTGTTGCCGCGCCTGACAGCCTTTGAAAATGTTCGATTTGCCATGGAAGCTGTCGAAGCGCCGCCGAAACTGATTCATCGCCGTGTGATGGAGGCACTCGATCAGGTGGGCTTGGCCCATCGAGCCGACGCTTTTCCGGAACAACTCTCCGGCGGAGAGCAGCAACGGGTTGCGTTGGCCCGCGCGATCGTCAATCGGCCGAAAATTCTCGTGGCAGATGAGCCAACAGGCAACCTCGATCCAGAAACTTCTTGGGAAATTGTGAAATTGCTCGAAACCATCAGTGTCGATGGAACCACCGTGGTGATGGCGACCCACGATCGGGAGATCGTCAATGCGCGCAAGAAGCGCGTCATTGAGCTGGATGGAGGACGGATTGTACGCGATCAACAAAGGGGGATGTACGCCGGTGTCAGCGCACTCCTTCCGTAGGCATTGGCGGGAAGCGCTGCAAGGGTTTTGGCGCAATGGGGCGATGACCGTCGCGGCAGCCAGTGCTGTGGCGGTTACGGTGCTGATCCTTGGTTTTCTCTTGGCCCTTGTGGCCAACACCAATCACCTGACCACGGAGGTTCGTGGTCAGGTGACTATGGTTGCTTATTTTAAAGATGGGGTCACGACACAACAGATTTCCGCGCTGGAGCAGCAGCTTCGCAGCGACTCCAAGGTGCAGGAGGTCCGTTATATCAGCAAAGCCCAGGCCCTGCAACAAATGAAGGAGCAGCTGGGGGCCAACTCAAGCTTGCTGGCGGGGATGGAGAATCGCAATCCATTGCCTGCTTCCCTGCAGATCAAACCGAAGCAGACCGAAGAGGTAGCCGCCCTTTCCCAGATGTTGCAGGAGAATCCGGCGATCGAGAAGGTCAACGATGGAGGCCAAGTCGTGCCGCAGATCACACGTGTGACCAACATCGTGCGCGGTGTCGGTGCGGCGTTGGTGATCGCATTGGCGTTGACTTCGGCGTTTCTCATTGCCAATACCATCCGTCTGACGATCTATGCACGCCGCCATGAGATTGAAATCATGCGCCTGGTGGGGGCGACCAACGGCTTTATCCGCTGGCCATTTATCATCCAGGGGTTTCTCCTCGGCCTTTGTGGGGCCATCTTGCCGATTGTCGTGCTCAATGTGGGCTATCAGTATGCTGCGCAACGGTGGGGAAGCTCGCTGATTTTTTCGATGGTGTCGCCAGATGCCCTCTTGGGCCCATTGACAATTGTGTTGTTGCTCATTTCGATCGCGGTAGGCGTTGGGGGCAGCTTGACCGGGATGCGGCGCAGTCTGCGCGTCTGAGCGTACAGCTCAAAAGGGGAGGGAATCTTTGGGGAAAAGAAGGCGTTCGCTTTACATTCAACAACAGACAGGCCGTTACTTGGGTGGGGTCGCGACGGCTGCCCTTCTAATGGTCAGCTTGCCATCGCCAGCTACTCAGGCGAGTGGGCTTTCGAATGCGCAACAGCAGTTGCAACAGGCCAATCAACGCGCCGAACAGCTGCGTCAGCAGATCGGTGCGTATCAGCAACAAGAAGCTTCGCTCAACCAACAGATTGCCCATCTTGACGATCAGATCAATGCCAAGCTGCAAGCGATCGAACAGATGGCCCGGCAGATCAACCAGACCAAGCAGCAGATTGCCCAAAAAAAGGAGGCCATCGCTGCCAAGCAGCACGAGATTGAAGCGACCCATCAGCGCATCGCGCAGCGTCAACAATACCTGGATCAGCGATTGCGCGCGACCTATGAGGATGGCACCGTCAGCTATCTGGAGGTGCTCTTTTCTGCAACGAGTTTCAGCGACTTCCTCACCCGCTTAGATCAGCTGACGTTCATCGCACAGCAGGATCGCACCCTACTCAAGGAACAGCAGGCCGACCTTGAAAAGCAGCAGCAACAAAAGGCGCAATTGGCAAAAGAGCAGGAACAATTGGTCGCTGCACAGGATGCGCTTTCCCAACAACAGCGACAGTTGGTGGCCATCAAGGACGCATTGCAGCAGCAGCAGTCAGAAAAGCGTCAGCAACTGGGGGTAGCCACCCGAGGGCGTAACTTGGCCGCAGGAGAGTTGACGACCACCCTCGCACAGGCTCAGCAGATGCAGGCTCAGATCAAGCAGTTGCAACAGCAGGAAGCAGCGCGACAGGCTGCAGCTGCTGCAGCGGCAAGGGCAGCGTCCAGCGCTGCCGGCGGGGCTTCCAGCTCAGGCAGCTCCGGTGGATCACCGGTACAGGAGGGGGTCTGGGCTTGGCCGCTTCCCGGCCATTCGTACATATCGACCGATTACGGATTTGCCAACGATTCTGTCCACAAGGGATCGTTTCACGACGGGATCGATATTCCGGCCCCTCTGGGTACGCCCATCCATGCGGCCGGTGACGGCATCGTGATCGCGGCAGGGCCTGCTTCGGGATACGGCGATTGGATCGTCATCGATCACGGCAACGGCATTGCCACCTTCTACGGACACATGTATCCTTCGGGACTGTTGGTCAGCGTGGGGGAACATGTGCGCAAGGGTCAAGTGATCGCGCTGGTCGGCAGCAACGGATTCTCGACCGGGCCGCACCTGCACTTTGGGGCCAGCAGAAATGGGGCCAGCGTCAATCCGTGGACGTTGTACCGCTGAGACGACGTGGGGCAAGGGATTGACCAACGTTGAATGGGCGACACGGTGCCTTCTATAATGAGGCAAATGGATATCTGCTGGCTCTCTTGAGAGCACAAAGGATGTGTAGCCCAACTTGCATTTGCGAAGGCGAACGTTGGTCATCATCATTGCAGGCAGCGTCGTCATCTCCAGCGTACTTTCTTTTTTGGCTGACGGGCTCAGCGGAGGAACGCTTTCGGCGCTCCTCTTTGGCAACCGCAGTTTTGGGAAGCTTTATTCGGTCTATCGGACGTTGCTCTCCGACTATCTGTATCCCGTAGACAGCAATACGTTGGTAGAGGGCGCCCTAAAAGGGATGGCGCAGTCGACCAACGATCCATATACGGTCTATATGCCGCCGTCCCAGGCCGCTTCTTTTCACGAGGGATTAAGCGATCAGTACGAGGGTATCGGTGCTCAGGTGGAGCAAGTCGGAGAAGCCATCGTGCTGACGCCGATGAAGGGCAGTCCGGCAGAGAAGGCAGGGATGCGCCCAGGAGATCAGTTGATCAGCGTCGACGGCAAGACGGTGGCGGGCCAGCCGGTCGATGAGATTGTCTCCAAGATCAAGGGCCCTGCCGGTACAAAGGTGACGGTGGGTGTGCGCCGGGATGATAACCCGCAGATCATCCAGCTGACGATCACGCGGGAAGCCATCCCCCTGCAGAGTGTCATCACAAAGCGTTACTCCGATCAGACAGTGCTCGTGCAGATCACCCAATTTGGTGAAGATACCGGTGACAAGCTGAAACAACAGCTGCAGACCCTGAACAAACAAGGACTTTCCGGATTGGTCCTTGACATGCGTGGCAATCCGGGCGGATATTTGAGCACTGTTCAAGAGATTGGGGACCTGCTGCTTCCCAAGGGCGCTGTACTCTATCGATTGGTGGATCGCGATGGACACGAGCAAGTGGCCCGATCCAATGGCAGTACGATTCCTTTCCATGTACCCATTGTCGTGCTGATGGATGGGAACACGGCATCGGCCGCAGAGATTTTGGCAGCAGCTCTTCATGATTCGGCACAGGCGCCGTTGGTGGGGACGCATAGTTTCGGAAAGGGCATCGCCCAAACCGAAGAGACATTCGGAGACGGATCGTCACTGAAATATACCCAGTTGAAATGGCTGACGCCCAAAGGAGTCTGGATCCAAGGGAAGGGATTACAGCCCGATTATCCAGTTGCAGCACCTTCCTGGGCTTCGCTGCCGCCCTTGCAAAAGTTGCCCCTACAACCCAATACCACGGGTGACGATGTCGCAACGGCACAGAAGATGCTGCGTGCACTCGGCATGAGTGTCGATCGCACCGACGGGTATTTTGATGCTTCCACCCAGCAGGCGGTGGCCACGTTTCAGCAGCGACATGGGTTGGCACCGACCGGTTCCATTGATACCCAGACGGCTATGGCGCTTCAGGATGCCCTGACGCAAAAGGCAAAAGAAGAGGATCCGCAGCTTGCTAAGGCACGTCAGGTGTTGGCGGGAATCTTGGGGCAGTCCTATGCACAAGGCGCGGCATGATCAAACGCGTAGGAGCGTCTGCCAGGGGAGGTCAGCGCGACGACATTCACTTTCTGGCTCCGCACAGCGGGGATGACCCTGCTCCTTTCCCCTTGGCTGTGGGTGTCGGTGGCACTGGCAGCCGCGGCCCCATTGGCGTTCTCCGATGCGTCCCGGCACCTTGCCGGGGTCGCACTCCCTTCCTATCGCCGACGGTTGTTGCTTAGCATCGGCACCGGTCTGGCTCTTGGCCTGCTCGGCAGTGCCTTGTTGTTTTTTACTGGGGTGACGTTTAGTCGGCAAGAGGCGCTCCTTGCTTCGTCGCTGAGTGTGATTGCACTGCTGCTGTTTGGGCGAGGAGGTGCGGCTGTAGGCGCATGGGCAGGTGCGTGCTTTGTCTGGTTGGCCCACCAACTGCCCGCGCTGCCGGCGGGTCGCAGTCTGCCCAATGCCGTGATCCGTTTTCTCCAAATCTGTGACGTGCGGGCTTTGCTGCTGCTTGGCAGCATTGCGGCGCTCTGCACCGGCTGCTTCCTGGTGGGTCGACGGGCAATTTGGCCTGCCCAGGTACCGGGATTGCGCGGCAAGCCGGTAGGCGCCCATTGGTATGCAGCTTGGTTGCCACTGCCCCTTGTGGCACTTTCAGGAGGTCCGGATCTTTGGATGGCTATGCCCATGGTGATCGGTGTGGGTGGTTATCTGACCGGCAGCCATCCCTGGAGGGCCCTGCGCCGGCGCGGTTACATACAGTTTTTTTTGGGTAGTGCGATGGTGGCTGTACTGCTGTTGCCACTTCCTTCCGGTGCGTTGCCTGTGCTGCTTTTCCTGCCACCACTGCTCTACGCTGGGGCGACCCGTCTGTGGAAACGCCTCGAAGATGAGGAGCCACCTTTTCTGTTGCCTGCAAACGCGGGGTTACGCATCGCTGCTGTACGGCAGGGATCGCCTGCACAACGACTCGGCCTGCGCAGTGGCGACGTCGTGTTACAGATCAACGGCCGACCCGTACACAACCGCGAAGAGGCCATGCGCGCCCTTTCAGCCGTGCCGACCTATGCGAAGATTGTGGTCTCCCACACCGACAGCGATCCCACCCTTGTTCAGACCCCTGTCTTTCAACGCGATCCGCCAGCACTGGGGCTGGTCTTCCTGCAAGAAGAGATGCCGATTGGGGCCTGGCGTCCTGTGAGCCGCTGGCAGCGGCCTGTGATCTTCTTGCGGCGCCCCCCCTATCGTCGCCGCAGGCGCCCTGTGGCGTTTTCCTCTGAAGAGATGGCAGAGGGATCGCCTTAGAAGGAGGATCGGACGGGTATGCTGGGGGGTATATAATTAGGTACAGACAGACGAGGGGTGAGTTGCATGGCAGAGGAGCGCTTTGAACTCGTCTCAGCCTTTGAACCGACGGGCGATCAGCCAGAGGCAATTGAGAAGCTGTGTGAAGGGATACGTCAGGAAGCACCACTGCAAACCCTGTTGGGGGTCACGGGGAGCGGAAAGACGTTTACCATGGCCAATGTGATTGCCCGGATGAATCGACCGACGCTTATTCTGGCCCACAACAAGACTTTGGCCGGACAATTATACGGAGAGTTCAAGGAATTTTTTCCGCACAACCGTGTCGAATACTTCGTAAGTTATTATGACTACTATCAACCGGAAGCCTATGTGCCTCAGACCGACACCTACATTGAGAAGGATGCGACGGTCAATGCCGAGATCGACAAACTGCGCCATTCGGCGACAGCATCCCTCTTTGAAAGGCGTGATGTCATTGTCGTGGCTTCGGTCTCCTGCATCTTCGGCCTAGGCTCTCCGGATGAGTACTGGAACCAGATGCTTTCATTGCGGGTCGGTCAGCAGAAGAGCCGAAGCGAGTTGCTGCGACGCCTGGTCGAAATCCAATACGATCGCAACGATATCGATTTTCAGCGCGGGACGTTCCGGGTACGGGGGGACGTGATCGAGGTCATTCCCGCTTCTCAGTTCGAACAGGCCATCCGCATCGAGCTGTTCGGCGATGAGATTGAACGGCTCACCGAGATCGATGTGGTCACGGGAGAGGTGTTGGGAGAGCGCGAGCATGTCGCTATCTTTCCTGCCAGCCATTATGTGACTGCTCCGGATCGGATGAGTCGGGCCATCCGATCGATTCGGGCCGAGTTGGTGGAACGGCTGGCCGAACTGCGTCAGGCAGGGAAGCTGCTTGAGGCAGAAAGGTTGGAGCAGCGCACCAACTACGATCTCGAGATGATGGAGGAGCTTGGCTTTTGCTCGGGAATCGAAAATTATTCGCGGCACATTGACGGGCGCAAACCCGGTGAAACACCTTACTGCCTGCTGGATTATTTTCCGGACGATTACCTTCTTTTCGTCGACGAGTCCCACGTCACCCTGCCGCAGGTGAGGGGAATGTACGAGGGGGATCGTTCACGCAAGGAGATGCTCGTCGAGCACGGATTTCGCCTTCCTTCCGCGCTGGACAACCGACCACTGAAATGGGACGAATTCGTCGCGCGTATGCCACAGACGATCGCCGTTTCGGCAACCCCAGGGGACTGGGAATTGACGCACAGCGCCCAGGTGGTCGAGCAACTCATCCGGCCTACCGGTTTGCTCGATCCAAAAATTGAGGTGCGTCCGGCGCGCGGGCAGGTGGACGATTTGATTGGAGAGATCAACCGACGTATCGCCCGACAGGAGCGGGTGCTGCTCACCACCTTGACCAAGCGGATGGCCGAAGAGCTGACCCAGTATCTGAAAAACGTAGGTATCCGCGTGCGCTACATGCACGCCGACATCAAGGCGCTGGAGCGCATGCAGATCATTCGGGATCTGCGGTTGGGCGCGTTTGACGTCTTGGTGGGCATCAATTTGTTGCGGGAAGGACTGGATCTTCCGGAAGTGAGTCTGGTCTGTATTCTTGATGCGGACAAGGAAGGATTTTTGCGCGGCGAGCGGGCGCTGATTCAGACCATTGGCCGCGCCGCTCGCAATGTCGACGGTACCGTAATTCTCTATGGGGACACGATGACCGAGGCGATGCGCCGTGCGATCGACGAGACGCAGCGCCGCCGGCAGATCCAGATGGCCTATAACGAGGAGCACCATATCACCCCGCGGACAGTCGAAAAAGCGGTACGGGATCTGATCCGAGCAACCGAGGTGGCCGAAGAGCAGGTGCTCTATCACCTGCCCGCAAAAGAGATCCAGAAGATGTCCAAGCGCGAACTGCGTACGCTGATCGGCCAGCTGCGCCAAGAGATGAAAGAGGCGGCGCAGCATCTTCAATTCGAGCGTGCCGCCGAGTTGCGGGACGCCATCATCGAGCTGGAAAGTGAACTGGCCCCTGAACGCAAGCAAAAGGGGATCAGCGCCCCTTCTTCAGCGACATCACGTGTCAAGAAAGTCCGTACAGCCGCGAAGTGAGCGTTTTCGACGCATTTCCCGGGAAATGCCTGGGCTTCGACGCCTACATTCGGTCGGAAGGGAGGAGGGCAGATGGCTTACCTATATCTTTACCTGATCTTAGGCGTGGTCTTTGGCCTGCTTTGCCGTCGCGCAGCGTTGGAAAAAGACCGTAACGGGCGTACATGGTTTTGGCTTGGATTTTTTCTGAGCATTCCGGCTTTTCTCGTCCTACTCCTTCTGCCGGAGGGTGGGCCGCATCGACAGTGTCCCCGCTGCGGCCGGCGGGTTCCCCAGAAAGCCGTTGTCTGCGGCTTTTGCGGGACGCGTCTGGATCGCAGCATCGATGTGTAGCGGCGTAGGAAAGCCTAGGATGCTCCTAGGCAGGACGCTCGAAGAGACGGTTGCGCCGGTTGATCAAGTAACGTTGGCTGACAAAGTTGAGTGCGCGCCGGGTAGGATGAAACGAGTCGGCCAAGCGCTCCAAGAGTACCTGTTCCCCACGCTGTTTGGCTTGCGGATGGGCAGCGGCCAAGCGGTAGTAGGTGGCACCTTCCTCTTCTAATGCACGGATGTCTTGGGGTGCTTGAACCGGTTGGGATGTCGGAACAAGGTGTACTTTGCCCTCCAAGAGCTTGCCGATCTGTGGGCGGACATTGCTCTGCTGGCGATATCGGTAGCCAACCGCGTCGGCGAAAACACCGCTGAGGAAAAGGGCGAGATCCCCCATGCGTTTGAAGATCGGGTAGCGATCCTCTTCGTCCAGAGATGCCGCGAATGCCAGCCAATCGTTTAAATCCAAGTCAGAAAGGCGTACGCGCCGAACCTGCTGGCCGTTTTTCATCCAGACGACACTGCCTTGTAACTTGGTGTAACTGGCAAGGAGGCGTACCAGATAGCTGCGCAGCTCTTCGTCATCGAACACCCAACGTGCTTGAGTGACGTCGAAAACGGGCACTCGATCTTTGCCGTCCCAATCCATGTAAAAGCTGGTCTGGGCGAGATCGCGCTGTGCTTGGCGCATGAGGATGGTAAAGAGCAGATACGGCGAGATGTGGACCAAGGGTTCGTGCTCGTCGCTGATGCGCCGGTAGAGGGCTTCGTCGTCCAGCAACGTTTCCACTCTTTCCGGTTGTTGGCGAAGCCAGTCTACCCAATCGTCGACATCGGCCTTTTCCTTTGCGTATGTTTCGGCCAAAAAGCGGAGATCGGCTTCGGTGAGCCATTGTACGATATTGTTCTTTGCGTCCATTGCAAAGACCCCCTTACCCCCAGGTGCATGCCCTCTCTATCAGCGTTGCTTTTCAAGAATCCTGCTCCTTTTGATATAGTATACACGCTGATGCAATGGCGCGAAGCCGTAGCGGGGTGGTTTGATGCCTCGGGGTCGGGTGGGCGCTGTCCCTCAGGTTTTGGAGGAGGTTGTCGATGCAGTTTAGGCATTTAGGCAGATCGGGGATCAAACTCAGCGAGATTTCCTTGGGCTCTTGGTTGACGTACGGAGGCTATGTAGAAGAGCAGCAGGCGATCGAGACCATCCGCCGCGCCTATGATCTTGGCATCAATTCGTTCGATACCGCCAATGCCTACGAGCATGGGCGTGCAGAGGAGATCGTGGGGAAGGCACTACGCGATGTGCCACGTTCCTCCTACGTTTTGGCGACAAAAGCGTATTGGCCGATGGGCGAGGGTCCCAATGATCGTGGCCTTTCGCGAAAGCACCTCATCGAACAGTGCAACGCCAGTTTGAAGCGTTTGGGCGTCGAGTACGTCGACATCTTTTACTGCCATCGCTACGACAAGGAAACACCGCTGGATGAGACTTTGCGGGCGCTCGACGATCTCATTCGCCAAGGCAAAGTGCTCTATGCAGGGGTCTCGGAATGGAGTGCGGTGCAGATCGATGATGCGCTGCATGTAGCCGATCGGCGCAATTTCGATCGGATTGCGGTGGATCAACCCCACTACAACCTGCTCCAGCGGGAGATCGAGGAGGAGATCCTCCCGCTGTGTAACCGGGAAGGGATCGGGGTGGTTGTCTTTTCACCGCTGGCGCAAGGGGTATTGACCGGCAAGTACCAGCCGGGAGAATCGTTGCCACGTGGCAGCCGGGCTGCCGCGCCGGGTTCTTCCTTGGCCCATTCGGCATTGATGCAGGAAAGCACCTTGCGAAAAGTTCAGGCGTTGAAGCCGATTGCAGAAGGGTATGGATTGACCCTATCCCAATTGGCGTTGGCATGGGTATTGCGACGTCCCGAGATCACTTCGGCATTGATCGGGGCAAGTCGACCAGAACAGGTCGAAGAAAATGTCAAAGGGGTAGGCGTCCAGTTGTCGCAAGGCGATCTGGAGAGCATTGAAACCTTGCTGAGTGCTTAAAAAGAAAGCAGGTGATACATTGAATCCGATCCATGATCCGTTTGGTGCGCGGGCCACGCTATCGGTTGGTGATCGCAGCTACACCTACTGGCGTTTGCAAACCTTAGAAGAGCAGGGAATTGGCAAGGTCAGTCGTTTGCCGTACTCGATCAAGATATTGTTGGAAGCCGTCTTACGCCAATGTGACGACCGTGTGGTCACCCAAGAGGATGTTCGTCGGCTGGCGCGTTGGCTTCCCGATGCGGAACGCACCTCAGAGGTGCCTTTTAAGCCGGCCCGTGTCTTGTTGCAAGATTTTACGGGGGTTCCCGCCGTCGCAGATCTGGCTGCGTTGCGCGATGCCATGCAGACATTGGGCGGTGACGTCGAAAAGGTCAACCCCCTGATTCCGGTCGATCTGGTTATCGACCACTCGGTCCAAGTCGACGTCTTTGGCAATCCGGACGCGCTGGAACGTAACATGGAGCGCGAGTTTGAACGCAACCGGGAACGCTACCTTTTCTTGAAATGGGCCCAAAGTGCCTTCCAAAATTTCCGCGTTGTGCCTCCCGGATCGGGAATTGTTCATCAGGTCAACTTGGAGTACCTGGCCAAACCCATCCGGTATGCAGAGCAGAACGGCGAAACGATCGCTTACCCCGATTCGCTGGTCGGGGCCGACTCGCATACTACGATGATCAACGGCTTGGGCGTTTTGGGATGGGGCGTCGGTGGTATCGAGGCCGAGGCAGGGATGTTGGGCCAGCCGGTTTACTTCCTTACGCCGGACGTGATCGGCGTACGCTTGGTCGGCCGCCTGCCAGAAGGTGCCACGGCAACCGACTTGGCGCTGACGGTGACACAGCGCTTGCGCCAAAAGGGCGTTGTCGGTAAATTCGTGGAATTCTTTGGCCCAGGGCTTAACGCATTGCCGCTTTTTGATCGTGCCACCATCGCCAATATGGCTCCAGAATACGGGGCCACGATGGGCTTCTTTCCCATCGATGAGGAGACGCTGCGCTATTTACGACAGACCGGTCGGCCTGAGGAAGAGGTGGCTTTGGCCGAAGCCTACTGCAAAGCACAGGGACTCTTTCACACTCCTGCAGCGCCTGAACCGACGTATACCGACGTCGTCGAGCTTGATCTTGGTACTGTGGAACCGACGCTGGCAGGTCCGCGCCGTCCCCAGGATCGCGTACCGCTGACCGAGATGAAGCAGCGCTTTGAAGAGGCGTTAAACGCCCCGGTTGCCCAAAACGGCTTTGGGCTCAGCCCACAAGCCGTAAAGACCGAAGTGACCGTGCAGCATCCCGACGGGCAACGGTCGGTCTTGCGCAACGGAGCTGTCGTCATTGCTGCCATCACCAGCTGCACCAATACGTCCAATCCAACGGTGATGCTCGGGGCAGGACTTTTGGCGAAGAAAGCCGTGGAACGGGGCTTGAAGGTTGCCCCATATGTCAAAACTTCCCTTGCACCCGGGTCCCGGGTGGTCAGCCGCTACCTGAAGGAAGCGGGATTGCTCGATGCGTTGGAGCAGATCGGCTTTGATATTGTCGGTTTCGGCTGCACGACTTGTATCGGCAATTCGGGCCCCTTGCCGGAAGAGGTGGCGGAAGCGATCACCAGTCATGATCTGACCGCAGCAGCCGTCCTTTCTGGAAACCGCAATTTTGAGGGACGTATTCATCCGTTGGTCAAGGCAAATTACCTGGCGTCGCCTCCGTTGGTGGTGGCCTATGCCTTGACTGGAACGGTCGATATCGATCTCAACGCAGAGCCGATCGGCGTCGACCGAGACGGACGACCGGTTTTTCTGCGGGAGATCTGGCCTTCCTCCGAAGAGATCCAGGCAGTGATGGAACAAGCGGTGCGGCCGGAGTTTTTCCATGAAGCCTACGATGCTGTCTTTACACAGAATCAGCGGTGGAACGAACTTCCCGCACCGCAAGGGGCGCTCTACCAGTGGGATCCCGATTCCACCTATATCCGGCGCCCGCCCTTCTTCGAAGGCTATACCGGCAAATCCCAAGGCATTCACGATCTTTTGGGAGCAGTGCCACTGGCCCTGTTGGGGGATTCGGTGACAACCGATCACATCTCTCCGGCAGGTTCGATCGCCAAAAACAGTCCGGCTGCCCAATATCTGATGGAGCATGGTGTACAGCCACGAGACTTTAATTCCTATGGCAGTCGCCGGGGCAATCATGAAGTCATGATGCGGGGGACCTTTGCCAATATCCGCATTCGCAACCAGATGGTACCCGGCACAGAGGGCGGAGTGACCAAACATCTGCCGGGCGGAGAGATCCTGAGCATCTATGATGCCGCGATGCGTTACCAGCAAGAAGGCATCCCGGTGATTGTCTTGGCTGGCAAAGAGTATGGGACCGGTTCTTCCCGGGACTGGGCTGCGAAAGGCCCGGCGCTGTTGGGCGTTCGGGCGGTGATTGCAGAATCGTTCGAACGGATTCATCGTTCCAACTTGGCAGATATGGCCGTCCTGCCGTTGCAGTTTCAACCCGGCGACAGCTGGAAGTCACTGGGTATCACGGGGGAAGAAAGATTCGATATCATCGGATTGGATCAACCCCTTACGCCGCACCAGACGCTGACGGTGCGGGTACATCGGCCCGACGACTCGATCTTCACCTTTCCTGTGATCCTACGGCTCGATACACTGGTGGAAATCGAATATGTCGAAAACGGTGGCATCCTTCAGACGGTGTTGAGCCATTTGCACAGTGCCTGACAGAGCAATGTTTTGCCGCTCGGAAGCAGGAGAGAGGCCCCGGCACTGCCGGGGCCTCTTGTTAACAGGAAGTTTAGGAAGTGTCTTCTTTCTTGACAAAGGTAAAGCATTCATGCAGCATTTGAGACGTACCGGATCTGCGCGCCGGTCCAATGGTCTGTACCCAAGGAGGCGATTCCATGCAAAGCTTAGAAGATCCAGAGGGTCGGGGGTTCTTTGATTCGCTCTTTGATTTTTCCTTCCGGACCTTTGTGACCGACAACATCATCCGGATTCTCTACCTCATCGCGATCGTCGTTGCGGGATTGGTAGGCATTGCCGAGATCGTCCGTGGCTTTTCGTCTGGCATTGGCATTGGCCTCTTTACGCTGATCATCCTCGCACCTCTTTCGTTCTTCCTGATGATCCTTTACGCGCGTGTCGTCTTGGAACTGATCATGGTCGTTTTTCGCATTGAGCAAGAGATGACCAAAAGCCGTATGCAGATCGATGAGATTGCGGCACGATTGCAAGGTGCAGGCGATCACCCAACCCCCCCTTCTTCGCTACAGGAGCCCTTTTCTTAGGGAAGAAGGGGGCGGACTCTTTTCTTTGGCCGCTCTGCGGTCAAGGGCTTGAGGAGCTGGCCGAAGAGAGGGCGGCGCGAATGGTCGCTTCTAGCTCGGACCAACGGGTACCGACGACCTTTTGACCATTGACCAAAAAGGTTGGCGTTCCCGAGACGCCGTGGTCCTTGGCCAGCTGCTTGTCCTGTGCGACGTCTTTCGCATAGGTATGTGCATCGAGTGCTTGGCGCAGCTGGACGGGGTTAAGCTCAGGCGCGACGGCGGTGGCCAAGGCGATCAAATTGCCGGCCGAAGCCCAACCGCTTCCTTCTTTTCCTTGGTGGGCGTAGACATTCTGGTAGTAGAGCCAAAAATTCTGCGGATTTTGGTGATAAATCGCTTCTCCAAGCTCCGCTGCGGTCTGGGAATCCTTGCCTAAGACGACGTCGTTGACGAAAACGAAGCGGACTTGCCCTGTTGCAATGTAATGGTCGCGCAGCTGCTGGAAAAAGTTTCGTTCAAACTGAGCGCAGTATGGGCATTGAAAGTCGGCAAACTCGACCACTGTAACTGGAGCTGATACAGCGCCAAGTGTTGGTTGGTTTGCCCACTCCCCACTCGCGCTTGGTGGTGTCGCTACAGCTGGAGACTGGGTCAGTCTCCAAGCAACAACGCTTCCGATGGTGACGATGGCGGCAATGAGAAGGATAAACCAGCGTACACGGGAAGGGGCAGGCGGTCGACCTTTTGCAGTGGAAGAGGCATTATTCTGCACCTTTCACGCTCCTCTGTGACGTCTTGCGGTCGGCGAGATACTGAAGATAGCATTCTATCCGCATGGATCAGAGGCACTTTTTCGCCACTTTTCCCAACGAGGATCGATCGCCATACGTGCAAAGTTGGCAACGGGGAGTGACCCGAGCCGATGGCGTGCGCACAGCTGATCGAGTTCGTCACGCATAACGGTTTCGTGTGCTGAAAGAGAGTCTTCGGAAAAATGGTAGCGGATCGTACACGTTGAAAGACGGGTCAGCGGAATCTGGGCTGCAAGCGCCCGCAGTGCGAAGTCCCAATCCCCATAATGACGAAACCTGCTGTCAAAACCGTTTAGGCGGCTCCAAAGGCTTTTGTGAAAGACCATGGTTGAAGGGATGAGAGGATTGGTCTTGCTCAAAAGATCAGCCGTAGCCTCAAAACGGAAAGGGACACTTTCCCCCGTCTCATCAAAGACGATGAGTGCGTCCGAGTAAACCAAAGGATGAGGGTGTTGTATGGCCAGTGGATACGCACGGACGATGTGTCCGGGCAGCCATTCGTCATCATCATCGCACAGTGCGATCACTTCCCCTTGAGCGGCTGCAACGCCCGCATTGCGTGCAGCAGAGACACCGACCGGATTACCCAGAGAGAGCAGCCGGAGAGAAGGGAGTGGGGGTAGGATGGGTGTAGGATGATGATGGCCATCCTGCACGACGATGATCTCGTCTAAGGGCATTTGCTGTCCGTACATTGCTCGCAACGCCCGCTCTAAGGATTGGGGACGTGCGCCCGTGGTCGTCAGGATGCCGGATACGCGCGTCGTACTTCCTCCCTTGCCCTTTCTTCTGTCCAACGTTTCGTTCAGTATAGCACCTTGCTTCTCCATCAGCATGTTTCGCCTTGGCAGGGTGGAAGTGATCAAACTGAATTGTATACAATAGAGAGCAGTATGCCGGACGGGGGGTAGGGACGGCTTTGGCCCTAGGAAAAGGGATGATTGTCTGATCCGTTTCGAACACGTGGTCAAGCGCTATCCCAGTGGACTGGCGCTGGATGATTTTTCGCTGGAAGTGCCGACTGGCTGCTTCATGGTCTTGGTCGGGCCCAGTGGTTCGGGCAAGACGACCGCGCTGAAGATGGTCAATCGGCTCATCGAGCCGGATAGTGGGGAACTTTACCTTAACGGCCGTGCTGTGAACAGCTTTGATCCGGTCGAACTCAGGCGGCAGGTGGGTTACGTAATCCAGCAGATCGGGCTGTTTCCGCATATGCGTGTCCGCGACAATGTCGCTTTGGTGCCACGTCTGAAAGGCTGGAGCCCAACCCAACGGGCGCAACGTGCAGATGCGTTGCTTCAACTGGTCGGATTGGATCCACAGGAGTACGGCGATCGCTATCCTGCCGAACTTTCCGGCGGCCAACAGCAGCGTGTCGGCGTTGCGAGGGGCCTGGCAGCCGATCCGCAGCTGCTTCTGATGGATGAGCCTTTTTCGGCACTGGATCCGTTGTCAAGACGCCAGCTGCAGGTAGAGTTTGCATCTTTGCAACGGCGACTGCACAAGACGGTGCTCTTTGTCACCCATGACTTAGACGAGGCCTTGCGTCTGGCTGATCGGATCGCGGTCGTTCGAGCCGGCCGGGTGGTCCAGGAAGGGACGCCGAAAGCCCTGATACAGGAAGCGAAAGATCCCTTTGTCCGTGAATTCTTGACGGCGGCCGCGCCGATAGCACGATTGGAAGCGTCGATCGAGCCCGCTTTGGAACGGGAGGAGGGGAAGTGAACCCACCTTCGCTGTGGCAGACGTTTTTCTTACGGGGTCCAGAGATCGCAGCCGCACTGGTGCAACACCTCTATCTTTCCTTTCTAGCGGTTCTCTTTGCTTGTTTGATTGCTATCCCCGTTGGCATCTGGATCGTCCATCGTCCCCGCTTGAGTGCAGTCGCGATGACCATTGCCTCGGTCTTACAGACTATCCCAAGTTTGGCGCTTCTTGGATTTCTGATTCCCTTGGCAGGTATCGGTGCAAAGAACGCATTGGTCGCATTGACCATTTATGGTCTGTTGCCGATTTTGCAGAACACTACGACCGGCTTGCGGGATATCGATCCTGCTCTGGTCGAGGCGGCGCGGGGCATGGGTATGACGCAGGGACAATTGATGCGCATCGTGCTGTTGCCGTTGGCACGGCCGTTCATCTTGGCTGGTGTGCGCACAGCCACGGTACTGATCATCGGATTGACAACGCTGGTTTCGCTGATCGGTGCTGGGGGATTGGGCGATCTGATCTATCGCGGCATCAGTACATTGGACAACAACCTCATCCTTGCCGGAGCAATCCCTGCCGCGTTGCTGGCCATCGCTTTCGATTTTGGGTTGCGCGGTGTCGAGCGTTGGTTGACGCCCAAAGGGTTACGAAAGAAGAAGCAAACCTCTCTCTTCCGTAGAGGTGCAGACCACGACTTCAAAAGAATCGTCTGAATGATGGGTGGAGTGACGAAAAGGGGTGCAGGAAGGATGGGTGCAATGAAGCGAAAAAAGTGGATGGTTGGATTCGCTGCCTTGGCCTTGGCACTGGTAGCGGGGGGATGCAGTGGAAGCAGCGGCTCCTCCTCTCCCCCTTCTGCTACGCAAGGGACAACCGCTAGCCCATCCTCTTCGAGTCAAGGCAGCATTACCATCACGGGAAAGCTACAGTCGGAAGAGACCATTTTGGCCCAGATGCTCGGACAGTTGGTAGAAAAAAAACTGGGATTAACCGTTCATTACAAGACAAGCCTGGGCGGCACCAACCTTGTCTTTCAAGCGCTGCGTAACGGGGATGCTGACTTGTATGTCGAGTACACAGGTACCGGTCTGGTCGATATCCTTCATCAGCCGGTCATTCATGATCCCAAGCAGGCTTACGACACAGTTAAAGCGCAATTTCTCAGCAAGTACCAGCTGATCTGGCTCGATCCGATTGGGTTTAACAACACGTACTCCTTTACCATGCGGGCTGAAGATGCACAGAAGTACGGTATCCATACGGTTTCGGATTTGGCCAAGCACCCCAATCAGTTTGTCTTAGGCAGTGAGCCGGAATTTTTGGAACGGGCCGATGGCCTGCCCGGTGCGGAAAAAACGTACCCAGGTCTCCGCTTCAAAGCGACGAAGGCGATGGATCCTGGATTGATGTATACGGCCATCGCCCAGAAGCAGGTCGACGTCATTGATGCGTACACCACGGATGCACGTATCGTGGCAGAGCACTTGCAGGTGCTGCAAGACGACAAGAATTTTTTCCCGCCTTACTATGCCGCTCCCCTGGTCCGTCAACAGACCTTAGAACGCTACCCCGGCCTTAAAGAGGTGCTCAACAGCTTGGCCGGCAAGATCGATGACCGAGAGATGGCGACGCTAAACGGCAAAGTCGATATCGAGCATCAAGATCCGGCGAAAGTGGCCCATGACTGGCTGGTTGCCCATGGACTGCTCTAGGGCCTCCGTTTTTCGGCATGTTGGCTGTGGCTGGACGAGAAAAGGAGCTCTTGCTGCTCTAAAAAGGGCAAGATGGCTTGTGCTACTTTTTGCGGCTGTTCCAGAGTGGCCATGTGGCCGCAGTCTGGCAAAGTCTGCACGGGGATGCAGTGGGCCGCAAAGATCTCGGGCGTGCTGAGTTGGTCTTGGTCACCGATCAGACAGAGCGTAGGCGGCAATAAAGGAATGGCTGCGGAGAGATCGGCATTGGCGGCTCCAAACAACTCGCCCAAAAGGGCAGTACGATCCATCGTATCGATGGCATCTCGCAACCGTTTGGCGATGACCGGATCTGGCTGGGTCACCATCGGCTGAAGGACCAGACGACGTAAGGCCTTGTTGATCTGACGGGGGTGACGGCGGTAGAAGCTGAGCACTTCGTCCCGTTTCTCGTTGAGAGAAAAGGGCAATCCGGGGGCACCGCCGCCTGCATTGGGGCCCAGCAAGATCAACGCCGACAGTTCCGATGGTGCCTCTAAGACCATCGAAAGGGCGACTTCTGTGCCCATCGAATGGGCCATCAGGACGGGGCGGTGCAGTTGCAGCAACTGCATTGCAGTAAGAAAGCGGTGGGCCAAGGCCTGGGGTGTGTATTCAGAGAAGTCGTCCAAAGGTTGCGAACCATCGATGCCCGGATATCCAAAAGCATAGAGGGTCAGCGCATCCTCTACGAAAGGTTGCAGGGGCTCCCAAATAAACGGTGGGCAACCCCATCCCCCCAATGCGACCACGCAGCAAGGGCCCTTCCCATAGACTGTATAGGAAAGGGTCCGCCCTGCAATCGAAAGTATAGCCGTCTCAAACCGCTCCTCTCTCTGTCGTAAAGATGAAGCTTGTCCCCATCATACATCCGGTTCAGTCAAATAGTTCAACGAAAAGCGCGGGAGTCCTCGCCATGAATGGCGGGGAGGGATAGCGCCACCAAAGGCAACAAATATCCTTCATGACATACACGCATTATTCTACACTTGTGAATGTGGATGGGTTGCCTACGACCCAGTCCCTGACCTGCAAGCTGAAGCTCCTGACGACCGCAGAGCAGTCTCAAACGCTGCTGCGTACGGCTAGGACGTATCGCGATGCCTTAAACTACGCTTCCGCTGTTGCGTTCGCTAATGGCAAGCTGTCGAAGGCCATGCAGCTGCAACAGCTGGTCTATCGGGAGTTACGCGAACGTTTCAGCCTGCCCGCACAGATGGCCTGTAACGCACCGCGTCAAGTCGCTGCTTCTTACAAAACGCTGTGGGAGCGTGCCCGGACCAATGCTGCCCACCGTACCAAGGGCTGGACCAAGCGCCGTTACAAAGGCCTTGACAAGACCCCAAAGTTTACTGCCCTGACGGTGAACCTGAACTACAGGCGTGACTGGTCGCTCGGCAAAAACCAAACCGTCAGCATCGGCACCCTGGATGGGCGGGTCCGCTGCCGCTACGAAGGCTGGAACAAGCACCTGGATTGGCTGCGTGAACCTGCTCGTTACGGCATTGCCCTAGGTGCTGCCAAGCTCTGGCGAGACCCCGGCACCAAGATCTGGTACCTGCTGGTCTGTGTGGAGAAAACGTTGAGAGCAGATGTGTTGGACTGCATTACTACGGTCAAAGGCGTGGATCTGAACCGCCGCAACATTGCGGTGGAATCGGATACACAGGATGCCTGCCGATTCTACTACGGCGGACGTTACAAACATCTGGCGCAGCGATACGCCAGTACCCCCAGTGCGTTACAAGCGAAGGGCACCCGCGGAGCGAAAGGGAGGCGAAGGCAGCTTGCTTTGCAGGAGAGACGGCTGAATGCTGACGTGACGCATTGTGTTTCCAAAGCCATCGCAGTACCCCATGCGATGGTCGGCATGGAGTGGCTGAAAGACATCCGGGAACACACGGAGCCGCATCACGCAAAAAAGGCTTCCGAAAAGCGGCGCAGGGCCAACCGGGAAGCAACTGCCTGGAGCTTTGCGGACCTGCAGCAAAAGATCGCTTATAAACGCGGCTTGCAGATGGCGTTCCCACCTGGGTAGATGCCGACTACACGAGCCAGGGCTGCCCGATCTGCGGGCAGATCGGACCGGAAAACCAGCCGGGCAAAGGCTTGTTGTTTGGATGCGCCTGTTGTAGCTATACCCTTCATGCAGATTTGGTGGCAGCGAGAAATCTCTGTATGCGAACGCTCCTCATCCGGCAGGACTGGGTGAGGACGGGGCGATTGTCAGACGTCCCTGAAGCATCGGGTGACGAAACCAAAGCCGGACGCCTGCAAAGGTATTCTGAATTGCGGTGGAGCCCAGACGCAAGCTCCGGCCTTTAGGACGGGGTTGTTGACTGTTCCGACATCTTTTTGCGCCATCTGTCACACTGCACCTTTTTTCATACAATTGGACTTGACGCTGTGATGTGAGGGGGCTATCCTCCTTATCAAGCACGTTTCTCTCTATTTTTCTCATCCAATCGCTGAATCCCAGGTTATTGGGAGCGGGGAGACCAATTTTCTTGGGGCGAACGCTTTCACAGCGGGGGTGCACCCACCGCCCTAGCCCGTCAGCTAACCCCGTAAGCGAAAGGTGGAGACGCGCAGCGGTGCGGGCCACTCGGAAGGTGTCCGGGTGGCCTGTACCGCGTTTGGGCATAGTCGGGTGGGCGAATGGGGCATGGGTGGAAAGAGGGAGAGATTGACCAGGGATCGAGTGGATTCCCATCCACGTGCAGCCATCATCGCTGCAGGAGGACAGAGCCGTCGGATGGGCCGTGCAAAGGCGCTTCTCCCACTTGGGGGGCGACCATTGTTGCAATGGGTGATTGCTGCCGCCCGTCAGGCCGGTTGTGATCCTGTCTTCGTTGTAGGACGGCCTGCGGAGGTGTGGCAACCTCCCGAAGACGTGGTGCTGCTCGAAGATCGCCATCCTGGAAAGGGACCCTTGGCGGCTCTGGAAGCGGGATTGACAGCCAGTGAAGCACCGTGGAACCTCCTGCTTGCCTGCGACCTCCCCTTTCTGTCTGCAAGGTTTCTTCAGGCCCTTTTCGCTGAAGCAGAAAGGCACCGGTCTGTGCGTCAACCCGGTGTGGTGGTCCCGATCGATGCGCAGCAGCGGCTTCAACCGCTTTCTGCGCTCTACCATCGCAATCTACTGCCACTCGTGGAGGAACAGCTTTTACAAGGCGCTCTTTCCATGGGGGCCCTTTTGGACCGGGTTCGCAGCGCAGAAGACGCGTGGTATACTGCATTTCGAGGACCTGAAGTGTTCGCACCGGATCTGTTTTTCAACGTCAATACGCCGGAGCGGTATGCTGAGGCTCAACAAAAATTGCTCCGAGCCGCGCTTGCTGAGGGCACTCCGCCGATGCAGGACGGCCGATAGGGTAACGCTGGAAACGGCGTTGCCTCCCGCATTTGGAAAGGAGCTATCCCATGATCGCACAAGCCCCACAGACCACCTCACTGGGGGAAAGGGCTTCATCCCCTGAAAATATCGATGGTTTTGGACGTACCATTTCCTATCTGCGTATTTCTCTTACCGATCGGTGCAACCTGCGCTGTCTTTACTGTATGCCTGCTGAAGGCATGACCTTCATGCACCCGAGCCATTATTTGCGTCGGGAAGAGCTGAACACGGTGTTGCGTGTCGCCGTACAAATGGGGATTCGCAAGATTCGCTTTACTGGCGGTGAACCGACGTTGCGACCCGAGCTGGTCGAGATTGTACGGGATACCCGTTCGATAGAAGGCGTCGAAGAGATCGCTCTGTCGACCAACGCGGTTCTACTCGATCGCAAGGCAGCAGCATTGAAAGAAGCTGGGGTCGATCGGGTCAACATCAGCCTGGATACGTTGCGCCCCGACCGCTTTCGACAGATGACGCGGCTGGGCAATATCGAGAAAGTCTTTGCAGGGATTCGAGCTGCCTGGGAAGTTGGCATGCGACCCTTGAAGATCAACACGGTGGTGATGCGTGGCCAAAATGACGATGAGATCGGGCAGCTGGCTGCACTGACACAGCGTTATCCGATCGAGGTCCGATTCATTGAATATATGCCCATCGGTGTCTCCTATGAAGCGTGGCGTGCCTCTTTCGTGCCCGCAGCAGAGATTCTCCGCGCCTGTGAGCAGAATGGCGTGTTGATCCACGTGCCCCAAGAACGCTACAGTGGTCCGGCCGAACGTTACCAGTACATGGGTGCGCCGGGAAAAATCGGCGTGATCCATGCCGTTTCGACCAGCTTCTGCGGTTATTGCAACCGCATCCGTATGACTGCAGACGGGTTGTTCAAACCCTGCCTGCATTCCGATCATGTCTTTGATGTGAAAGAAGCCTTACGTATGCGTGGGGAGGAAGGCGTTCGGGATGTGTTGCGGCACGTTTTGCGCAAGAAACCGCTGCAGCACCATATGCAGGTGCCGGAAGGCGCCTTGGCCAATACACGTTACAGTCGGTTGAACATGTCCCAGATGGGGGGATGAAGTCCTTCCTCTCCTGCTTCTCTGATGGGGGCCGTTGCGGATGAGACGGTCCCTTTGATGTGTGATTGCTCTTTCTCTGTTTATTCGATATACTCATGTAGTACAACGCGTCGATACTGTAGTGTAGCAAAGAAATGGAGGAAACGGGTGCACATCAGGAGAACAGGATGGATGTTGGGGGCTGTCATGAGCGCCCTGCTGTTGGCAGGCTGTGGCGGATCGGCAGCGGGGAATGCCTCACAGGCGGGAAATACACCCCCTGCTCCGCCGTCCTCGCAGTCGTCCACCGCAGGGCAGTCTTCTGCGGTAAAGCCTGTGCATATCGATATTGGACAATATGTGGAGCATCCCTCCCTCGATGCCGCTGTCGCCGGGTTTAAAGATGCCCTCAAAGCTGCGGGGTATGTCGAAAGAGAGACTGTCTTTTACAATCAAAAGAATGCTCAGGGTGCAACGGACTTGACCGCATCGGTTGCCCAGTCGTTTGCACAAGACAATGCGGACTTGATCTTGGCCGTTGCCACACCGATGGCACAAGCTGTGGCCAAGGTCGTCAAAGATCGTCCCGTGCTTATCACGGCCGTGACCGATCCGGTTTCAGCCGGTTTGGTGAAAAGCCTCGATCACCCAGGAGGCAATGTCAGTGGAACGACGGACTTAAATCCGGTGGCAGAGCAAATTGGGCTGATTCCACAGATCAAGCCGGGAGCCAAGCGGGTCGGTATCCTCTACAATTCTGGCGAGGCAAATTCGCTGGTTCAGGTCAAGTTGGCACGACAGGCAGCCCAACAGAATGGACTGACGCTGGTCGAGGCAACGGTAACCCAAGCCGGTGAGGTGGCACAGGCCGCGCAATCGTTGGTGGGCCGCGTCGATGCCATCTATGTGCCGACAGACAACACCGTCGTCGCTGCACTGGATGCGGTGATAAAGGTGGCCAATCAGAACAAGATTCCGATTGTCTCTGGGGAAGGCGATTCGGTCAAGAAGGGTTGCGTTGCCACGTACGGAATCGATTATCACCAATTGGGAGAGCAGACGGGCCAGATGGCGGTTGAGATTCTACAGGGAAAGGCCAAGCCTGCGGATTTGGCCATCCGCGGCGGTGAACCCCAACTGATTCTCAATCAAGCAGCTGCGGAGGCCCAGGGAGCCGTTTTGCCGGAGAAACTGCTCAGCAAGGCGAAGCAGGTGTATAGATGATCGCTGCGTTTCTAGGAGCGATCGAGCTCGGGCTGCTCTATGGCATTCTGGCCATGGGTGTCTATCTGAGCTTCCGCGTCCTGGACTTTCCGGACCTTACGGTAGATGGAAGCTTTGTAACTGGCGCGGCAGTGATGTCCGCGCTTTTTCTACACGGGGTCTCTCCTTGGATCGCGACCTTGACGGCATTGCTGGGTGGTGCGGTGGCCGGGACGCTCACGGGTCTATTGACGACAAAAGGACATATCCAAGGACTGCTCTCTGGAATTTTGGTGCAGATCGGGCTCTATTCGATCAACTTGCGTATTATGGGGCGATCCAACATACCGCTGTTGGCAGGGACCGTGATGGATCCCATCGCTGCTCTGCCCTTCGGGTTGCACGTATCCACCTTGCTCACCTTCGTAGCGTTGGTGGCGTTCTGTGGGGTGATCCTGTGGGCGTTCTTGGGAACGGCTTTTGGCTTGGCGGTTCGTGCGACCGGAGATAGCCCCCAGATGGTCCGGGCCCTGGGTGGCCATACGACGGCGACGGTGGTGGTGGGTCTGGCGATCAGCAATGCCTTTGTCGCTTTCAGCGGTGCGCTGGTTGCCCAATACCAGGGATTTACCGATGTTACCATGGGCATCGGGATGATCGTGGTCGGATTGGCGGCCGTCATCATCGGTGAGGTCCTTTTTGGGGCCCCGAATGTCTGGCGGGGGCTGGCTGCAGCCGTAGGAGGCGCCATCGTGTTCCGGCTGGTGATTGCACTGGCCCTGCGTGCTGGCTTGGCACCGACAGATTTAAAGCTCGCTACCGCCGTCATCGTTGTGGTGGCGTTGCTTTTGCCACGATGGCTCACGCAGCGCCGGCAGCGTCAGAACCTGCAGCAGGCCGTTGATGCAGCGTTGCAAGAGAAGGCAGATGCACAAGTAGGTTAAGCTTGAGAAAGAAGAGATCGGGAACATGCTGCAGTTGGAAAATGTCAGCAAACTTTTCTTCACCGGCACAGTGAATCAGCGGGTAGCTGTCCGCAAGATCAACCTCACCCTGGAAGATGGCGACTTCGTCACGGTGATTGGTTCCAATGGTGCAGGAAAATCGACACTGCTGAACTTAATCGCTGGTGTCTATCCGCCTGATCGAGGGCGGATTGTACTCGATGGAAAAGAGATCACTTCCTGGGAAGAGGCGCGTCGTGCCGCGTGGATCGGACGGGTCTTTCAGGATCCCGCGGCAGGTACCGCTCCTCGGATGACGATTGCAGAAAACCTGGCAATCGCTTATCGCCGGGGGCAACGGCGTGGGTTGCAGTGGGGATTGAACAAAGCCTTGCGGGAGCAGATCGAAGTGGCATTGGCCGATCTTGGATTGGGGTTGGAGCACCGGCTGCAGACCAAGGTCGGTCTCCTCTCGGGTGGAGAACGGCAAGCGCTTACCCTGTTGATGGCAACCTGTACCCAACCACGTCTCTTGCTGCTCGACGAGCATACCGCGGCCCTCGATCCTTCGAAAGCCGCGTTGGTCACCCAGCTGACGGAGCGTCTGGTCGCCGAACAACGGCTGACAACGGTCATGGTCACCCACAACATGGAACAAGCCTTGCGTTTAGGGAACCGTCTGATCATGCTCCATAGCGGACGGATTCTTTTTGAGATACAAGGGAGCGAAAAGCGGCGCGCGACCGTTCGCGATCTTTTAGAGGCTTTTCACCAGCTGCAGGGCGAAACGATGACAGAAGATGAGCTGCTGATGAATTGAAGCGAGTAAACATCCAATGTCATCTTGCCAAGTTGTCCTTTTTTCCGCATGATGAAGTGCAGCGCAGGAGGAAAGGAGCAGCAAGATGAGACGACGGATGCGATGGACGGGTCTCTGGAGTGGATGGATAATCAGTGCATTGTTGCTGGTTGGTTGTGGTGGTTCGACCGCTGGGAGCAATGCGTCTACCGGGGTGAGTCCGCAGACGGGACAGTCGGCAGCATCGCAGGGCACAGGGAAGGTGTTGACCGTCGCAACCAATGCCACTTTTGTGCCCTTTGAATCAGTCGATCAAAACAACCAAATTGTCGGATTTGATATCGATATTTGGAAAGCGATCGCCGATCAAGAAAAGTTGCAATACAAGATCGAGAATGTCGATTTCAATGGCATTGTGACAGGTGTGCAGACCGGCCGCTATGATTTTGGCATTTCTGGGATCACGATCACGGACGAACGCAAGCAGGCGGTTGCATTCAGTGAACCGTATTATCATGAGGGATTGATCATCGCTGTCAAAAAGGGAGCGACTGGGATCAGCAAACCGGCCGATCTCGCAGGCAAGACCGTCGGCGTACAATTGGGGACGACCGGGGCGCAGTGGACACAAGAGCATCTCAAGCAGAGCCAGATCAAAACGTTTGATCAGAGTACCGATGCCTTTCTGGCATTAAAAAATGGACAGGTCGACGCTGTGATCAACGACGAGCCGAATACGGCCTACTACATCCAGCAAGGCAATCCCGAAGTGATGATGGTGGGAAATTTGCTGACGGGCGAAGATTACGGGATCGCTGTCAGCAAGCAGAATCAGCAGTTGCTCAATCAGATCAACGAGGGTCTAAGGGCAATTCGCCAGAATGGCACATACGACAAGATCTATGAAAAGTGGTTTGGGGAAAAGCCCCCTGCTTCCTAAAGATATAGCGCGGGCATCCGAATTCAAAGTTGTATCTTCCAAAAGAGAAGGTGTGCTCTCAACGGGCACACCTTCTCTGGCTGATCGGTGGCCGAACGACGATCTTGCCTTACGAAGCAGGTCCAAGAAGTTTTGCGGCTTGCTGGGCCAAGGAGAGATCGACTACCTGATGAAGATCGACGTTGCCCTTTACATTTCCGCCTTGCTTGTAGTATTCGTACTGCATCTGGAGATTGGCGATATTGATGTTCCCATCGGGATCCAGACCGGTGGGAGCCGCGCGATTCCAGATCGCCGGATCTTTTAACGGGGTGTACTGCATCAAGATACGGGTGATGGCTGCTCGATCTTTGTTTCCGGTGACAAAGGCGGCGTTGTAATCGCGGATACCTTTCAGATAGGCGAGCATAAAGCGTTCAGCAACATCCCGCTTTTGCACGAAAGCAGGGGAAGCCAAGACGATGGCGCATTGAGCATCCTCCAGGTACTGCGTGGTATCCAAAAACCGCACGGAGATTCCCTGCGCTTCCCCTTGCGCGATGAACGGCTCGATCTCCATAGCGACGTCGACCGAGCCGTTGGCCAACGCGGCCAACATTTGGCCAAAATCGTCGATTACCACGACGTGTACGTCTTTCTCTGTTAAACCTCCTGCTCCCAAAGCCTTGTCAAGCATGTACTGGTCGACGCTGTCTCGGCCCGAGATGGCACAAGTTAACCCTTTCAGATCGCTGTACGTCTTTACTTTACCAGCCAGTTGCTTGCGAATGACCAGGGTGAAATAGGAGCGATTCTTCAAATCGTGGCCCTTGTCGGCGATCGCCTTGACATCGATTCCTTGTGCTACCGCATTGAACAGGGAGGCAGAACTGATACCGCCGGCCAGATCCACTTGATCTGCGGCGACGGCAGGCAACATGTCCTCCGAATTGGAGAAGGTGACCCATTGGATGTTGATGCCGTAAGCTCTGAAATACCCTTTTGCTTCAGCAATGTAGAAGCCGGCTCCGCTGGGTGCACCATCTTCGGCAATCTTGACCGTTACCGAATGTTTGAGCGGGGGTAGATCCGAACCGGTGGTCTGCAACTGCGAGGAAGGCTGCGTTCCCCCAGGAGCCGGAGGGGACGAGGTAGGTGTTTGCCCGCTGCAGCCAGCCAAAAGGATTCCGACCAGCGCAAGGGTAAGGGGAAGTGGGATCCATTTGAAGCGCATAGATAAAATCCCTCCTGAATCGTGTAGGAACGTCTACGCGTTTGAAGCCGAGGACGCTCCCTGGGCGTGCTGTACTTGACTGCGCAGATGTTGCCAGATGCTTAAGAAGAGATCAGCAGAACGAGGATCGGTGCGGATGGTTTCAATGTGACGGGGACGCGGCAACGGTACCGTTTCAATTGACGCCAGTCGCCCTGGGGAGGCGCTGAGCAGGACGATGCGATCCCCCAACAGGATCGCTTCGTCGATGCTGTGGGTCACGTAGACAACGGTGCGTTTCTTTTCGCTCCAAATCCGCAACAGTTCCTCCTGCAGCAAAAACTTGTTCTGCTCATCGAGTGCCGAAAAGGGCTCATCCATCAGGAGAATTTCCGGATCGACTGCGAAAGCCCGCGCCAGGCTGACCCGCTGTTTCATGCCGCCAGAAAGCTCTTTGGGGTAGGCGTGGCGGAAAGCGGTCAAACCGGTCTTTTGCAGGTAGCCGTCGGTACGCCGGACGATCTCTGCTTTTGGCAGGTGGCGCATGCGTAGACCGAATGCGACATTCTCTTCAACTGTCATCCAAGGCAGGACGCCTTGCTCTTGGAAGACCATGGCTGTCGGGGGACGGTTGGGATCCTCCTGCTGCAGCACGATCTCTCCGGCACTCGGTTGCTGAAGTCCAGCGATCAGACGTAACAGTGTGGATTTGCCACAGCCACTTGGCCCGATGATGGCGCAAAACTCACCTTCTCGGATGTTTAACGTGATGTCTTGCAATGCCTGCGTCAAACGGTGGTTACGCAGGTAGACCTTGGACAGGTGGCGGATCTCGATCTTGTTTCTTGCCAAAGGGTCTCACCTCCAGCGGGTCAGCTGTCGGCCCAACATCCTCAACAGCAGGGAGAACACGTAGCCGAGGATCGCAATGGCCAGTAGACCGACAAACATCTGTGGAATTTGAAAGGTCTTGTAGGAACTCCAGATCAGATAGCCAATGCCGCTATTGGCTGCGACCATCTCTGCTGCCACGATGGTGAGCAACGCGATCGCTTCTCCCATTTGCAGTCCCTCAAAGAGGACAGGCAGGGCACCTGGCAGGGCAATCCGCGTAAAGAAGGCGAGACGTGAGGCACCGAAATTACGTGCCACTTCGAGATAGACCGCATCGATGCTGGCTACTCCGGCTGCCGTGTTGATGGCTACGGGGAAAAAGACACTGGTGGCGATGGTCACCCACTTGGAGAGTTCGCCGATCCCAAAGAGGATCATGATCAAAGGGACCAAAGCCATGGTCGGAATCGGCATTAACACGGCGATCAAAGGAGAGAGCAAAGCGCGCACCGGTTTCCACAGCCCGATGGCCAAACCTACCAGAATACCGGGTACGCTCCCCAGCAGAAAGCCGAGCAAAATGCGGATCAGGCTGATGCGCACATGCTGCCACAGGCTGCCTTCCAGGAGCATTTGCCACAAGGCCATGAGGATGCGCGAAGGAGGGGGAAAGAAACGGGGGTCCAAGATCCCCATCTCCGAAAGCGCTTCCCAAATGCCCAATAGCAGGAGTGGAGCGGCCAGGGTCAGTGCGAGCTGCAGATGTCGTTCTTGTCGCTCTCGCAAGGCTTCTGCTCGGCTGAGTCGCTCTTGCTGTCTGTTCGGTTGCGCCTCAGCTTCTTTCTGCAGCGCAGGCTGCAATGGATTGGTTTTGAGCACCTTTCTGTTCGCCCCCTGTCTGCCTCACCTATGGCATATGAACAAGGGTAGGCGAATGACACACGGGGAAAGCACGCTGTTTGTGAGAAAAAAGTCAAAAAAGCCCTGTGCGACACGTCTTTGCAATGCTTGACGTACGGCGGGCTAGGATGATTCTGGAGGAAGATCGGACGTGCTGCCAGAGCGGGTCAACAGCTTTTCAGCCAGTCGATCGGCCACCGTTGCGGAACGCGGATCACAGACGAGCGCGGCATCGAGGGGCAGCGCGCTCAGGGAGGCCCACCCACGTGTAAAGTACCAGGCATCGGTACCAGGGGGAGGGGGAGCAGGAGCCTCGTGCGGCAATCGCACCCGGAGTTGATCGGTCTGTGGATCGACGAAGGGCCGCGTCCACTGGAAGGCAGAAAACCGTGCCGGCGGGGCAACACCGATCGACTGGGGCAAAGGTGGGACATTGAGATTCCACAGGAGAGGATCGATGAGATTTTCTGCCAGAAGCGTTTCGGCCAAGGCAAAAGCGAGTTCAGCCGCCCGTTGCCAATCGGCGTTTGGTGGGTAAAAGGTCGAGACAGCGATGGATGGAAGACCGAGCAAGTTGGCCATTCGGGCGCCACCGACAGTGCCGGAAGTGAAGATGTCCAAGCCTAGGTTTGGCCCTGCATTGATGCCAGAGAGGACGATCTCGGGACGCTCGACCAGAGGGGTGTTTAAAGCAGCTACGATGCAAGTGGCTGGAGAAGCATCGAGTGCTATTACCGTTTCCGCCTTGCAACGTGCCCTATCGGGCCATTCATCCAGTTGGGCCAGCGTTACAGGAGTCAAAATGTTGACGGCAGTTGACATGGCGCTTTGGTTGACACTTGGGGCGACGACGTCGACATGGGCACCGTGCATGAGAAACGTTTGGGCAAGTTCGATCAGCCCTGGGCTGTCGATTCCATCATCATTGGTGAGCAGGACACGCATCCAGACGACCTCCGCTTCACCCCTATTCTACTGGAAGAAGCGTACAAAATCTGCTGTGGGGTTTTGAGCAGTGCTGAAAGTTTACCAAAACATAACGAAAGAGATCTGCAGGAAAGTAATTAAGAAATTTCCATTCCGCAAAGATGCAACCTTCCGTATACTCGCGCATGACAAGCCAATCTGCCTCATGAGCAGGCCGAAGTGGCGTGGGCCGCATCCCGTGCTTTGCGCAGGAGCGGATAGCAGGCAGCAAGACGGCAGGATTTGTATGCCTTGGGGTGAAGTCGTCTTTTGGCGACAGGCCGATCCTTCCGGCCCAACCCGACAGCCTGCGTTCGTAGGCCTGGAAGGGAGCATGCATCGTGAATCTATGGACAAAAATCGGAAGTCTCGCTTTTGGTATGAGTGCTGCAGCACTGGTTGTGGGCACCGGAGCGGTACCTGCCCCGTCGGCGCATGCCATTCAACCTACCTTGGCTACCTACACTGTGCAAACCGGCGATTCACTATGGTCTATTGCCCAGGCATGGGGGATGTCGGTTTCGACGCTGCAGGCAGCCAATCGTGGCGCTGGCTGGTTGATTTACCCCGGCGAACAGCTGCAGATCCCGCAACAGGCAACGGGTACACCGAAGGCAACCACATCTGCAGCTCCAGCGCAGAACAGGACCCCTGCTGTCTCGGCTGCCGACCGGGATCTGCTGAGCCGCTTGATCACTGCGGAAGCAGGCGGAGAAAGCTATCAGGCACAACTTGCAGTAGGCGCTGTGATCCTCAACCGTGTCAAAAGCGGACAATTTCCCAACACCATCGCTGGTGTCATCTACCAGGTCGACAGCGGTCACTACCAATTCGAGCCAGTCGCCAACGGATGGATCGATCGTCCTGCGACGGCCTCTGCGAAGCAGGCAGCTGATGAAGCCTTGTCTGGCGTCGATCCGACGGGGGGTGCGCTCTACTTTTGGGATGTCACGGCACAGAGTGCTTATCTGTGGTCTAAACCGATCCTGGCCCAATGGGGTGGAATGGTCTTCGCCAAGTAGCCGTTTTTTCGCAACAGTGAAGCACCCGCGGGATGCCTCGAGGCATCCCGCTTTGATTACTCGCGAATCGTTGCAGAGGACACTGCTTTTGGGAGAAGATAGGGCAAGTGCGGTCGTATTGCCGCGAGAAGGGGGCACCTGAATGGCGGCCCAAAATCGAGCGCCGAATGCAGCAGATTCCCTGTTGGAGCTTTGGCCCTTTGAACCACTTTCGACCCGTGAGCTCACCTTTTACGAGCACCTCCTGGAAGATCCGGCAGTGAGTGCCTTTCTCCGTTTGGTCGAGACGTTGCGTGCGTTGCGCCAAGGAGATGCGGATACCAGCGAAGCACGGCGGGCTTGCCGCACCTTCTATCGGGCCCTCCTGCAGGTAGCTTACAAGACGAGTGCTGTTGGGTTGGCAGAAGGACCGGCAGAGCTGTGGCAACAGCACCTGTTTACCCTGTTGCTCAGCGATGAGAACGAATGGACCCTGTTGGCCGCACGGATTTCCTTCGAAGCACTCCCGCATTCTGTGGTCGAGCTGGCAGCTCGGGATTTGCGCCTGTTACAGCCTCTTTGGACCGTGCGGCCAGAGAGCATCAACCAGACGCTTTTGCAGCATGGTGTGCCGTTTCCTGCATGGACCGATCTTTCGTCCGCACTGGGATCGCTGCCGCCGCCTCCCCCGGGTTGGCTGCGGTTGACCCGGCCCCATTCAGAGGCGGAGGGTGCGCTTTGGAGCAGCTTGGATCAAGTGATGCATGCACAATCTCCGGACGCCGCGAGTTGGCGGGAGCTGGCAAGAATGCTTGCTGGATACCATCGGCAAGCGGGAGCCGGCGCATGTAACCGCTACGCCGCTTTTCGCTGGGCAGGACAAGGGGCAACCCCCCCATTGGAGGGGATCAGCCCAGTGATGGTCCCTGATCTCGATCATTTTGTGGGCTATGAGATGGCTCGGCGCCAAGTGATCGAGAATACCCAGCGGTTCTTAGCGGGCCGTCCTGCCAACAACGTCCTGCTCTTTGGCGATCGGGGAACCGGCAAATCTTCGACGGTCTTGGGGTTGCTGGGGCGTTTTGCATGGGATGGGTTGCGACTGGTGGAAGTTCGCAAAGAACAGCTGGCCGATTTCGCGGCAATTGCGGCCCAGCTGGCGCAACTGCCCCAACGTTTTCTCCTCTTTGTCGATGACCTGAGCTTTGAGGAGGGCGACTACTCCTATGCTGCGCTGAAGGCAGCGCTGCAGGGAAATCTGACTGTACAGCCGGAAAATGTGCTGATCTACGCGACCTCCAATCGCCGGCATCTGCTGGCAGAACGGTTTTCGCAGCGCCAAGACGAGGTGCATGGACGCGATGCATTGGAAGAACAGCTTTCGTTGGCCGATCGGTTTGGCCTGCATGTCCGTTTTGATGCGCCGGATCAAACCCTCTATCTCCAGTTGGTCGAGCGAGCCGCTGCCCTTTATGGAGTAACGGTCGACCCGGAAACATTGCGGGCAGCTGCATTGCAGTGGGAGCGGGAAGAAAATGGACGTTCTCCGCGTACGGCCCTGCAATTCGTGCGTGACTGGATAGGACGTACAGGAGGCAGCTGAGGTGCGACTTTTTGAAGTACAACCGGTTGCGCAAGTGTTTCGCGCGATCGACCAGCAATTTTCCCCTTTGGTTCACCAGCCAGAGATTGTTTCACTTGAGTGGGCGCAAGGACGTGTTCTTGCAGAGGCCGTGACGGCGCAAGAGGATGTCCCTGGCTTTGATCGCTCCACGGTCGATGGTTATGCTGTTCGGGCGAAGGAAACGATCGGGGCGTCTGAATCGCTGCCTGCCTTTTTTACCCGAGTAGGTGAAGTCCGCATGGGGGAGGTACCAAGCCGAGCGTTGCACCCTGGTGAGACGATGTACATACCGACGGGGGGCATGCTTCCGCAAGGGGCAGATGCGGTGGTGATGATTGAACAGGTCGAGGAAGTTGACGATCTGGTCAATATCTATCGGCCTGTTGCTGTTCACGAAAATGTCATCTTTCGGGGAGAAGATGTGCACCAGGGAGAGATGTTGCTTCCTGCGGGTGTACGGCTGCGCCCGCAAGAGATCGGCGCGCTGGCGGCAGTCGGTATCGACCAAGTGGCTGTTGTTCCGCGTTTGCGTGTCGCCATCCTTTCGACAGGCGATGAGGTGGTTCCGGCGGCAACCCCCCAATTGCGGCCAGGACAGATTCGGGACGTCAACGCCCCTGCCCTGGCCGCTGCGGTGCAGCGGGATGGTGCGGAAGCGATTGTGGGGGGCATCGTGGCAGATGATGCCACAGCATTGTTGCAGCGTTGCAGTGAACTGCTCCACGATGCGGATCTGCTCCTCCTTTCCGGCGGCAGTTCAGTGGGCACCCGCGATCATACGGAGCAGGTGATCGCTTCGTTGGGTGAGCCAGGTATTTTCGTTCACGGGATTGCCCTCCATCCAGGCAAACCGGCCATCCTGGCCCGCTGTGGCCAGAAGGCAGTGGTGGGATTGCCGGGTCATCCCGTCTCTGCCTTGCTCATCTACGATTTGTTCGTGCGGCGCATTCTGGACCGGCTCAGTGGACATTCTTCCCTTCCTTGGCAGGCCCAGATTCCCGCTCGCTTGACGCGCAATGTCGCTTCCCACGCAGGACAGAGTGACTATCTGCGTGTGCGCTTGTTGGCGCGAAGCGACGGGTGGTGGGCTGATCCGATTTTCGGAAAGTCAGGGCTGATCACGACCTTGGTCAAAGCCGACGGACTGGTCGAGATTCCCCCGGAACGCGAAGGCTTGCGTGAAGGTGAAGGTGTAGCGGTCTATCCGCTGCAGTAGGAGGTGGGTATGGCTAACCGACATCAACGAACCATCTATTTGGAAGATATTCCGCTCGCCGAAGCGCAGCAGCGGTTTTTGTCGCAGGTGACCCTGCCGCGCCAGGTCGAAACCATTCCGACGTCCCAAGCGAGCGGAAGGGTCACAGCAGAGCCCCTCTTTGCCAAGATCTCCTCACCCGCCTATCCTTCTTCAGCGATGGATGGGATTGCCGTGATCGCTGCCAAAACGGTTTCAGCCCACGAGACACACCCATTGCAGCTGCAGGAGGGAAAAGATTATGTCGTCGTCGATACCGGTGATCCGCTGCCGGAGGGATACGACGCTGTGATCATGATCGAGGACGTTCATTTCCTCGACGATCAGACCGCTGAGATTCTCGCACCAGCGCGTCCCTGGCAACACGTCCGCCCCATTGGCGAAGATATCGTGGCTCATGAGCTGATTGTGCCCGATTACCACGTGTTGCGACCAGTCGATTTGGGAGCACTGTTGGCTGGAGGATTTGTAGAGGTTCCGGTCTTGCGACAGCCCGCTTTCGGCATCATTCCTACAGGAACGGAATTGGTGGATCCCAAAGCAACGGTGGAGCGCGGTGAGATCATCGAGTACAACAGCGCGGTCTTCAGCGCCTATTTGCGCCAATGGGGCGCTTTTCCCACGCGTCTGCCGATCGTGCCCGACGATTACGATCAACTGAAACAGGTGCTTTTGGATGCGGTGGCCCGCTTCGATTGTGTCGTTATCAACGCCGGATCTTCCGCTGGTCGGGAGGATTTCACTGAGGATCTGCTGCGGGAGTGTGGGCAGCTTCTCGTCCACGGCGTTGCGACCCGGCCGGGCAAGCCCGTAATGGTCGGGATTGTGGCTGGCAAGCCGGTGATCGGACTGCCTGGTTATCCTGTTTCGGCCTATCTGGCGCTGGAGTGGTTTGCACAGCCCTTTTTGGCCGCTTACTACGGGCAACCGCGGCCGACCCGTCCCAAAGTGACGGCCACCGCTGGTCGCCGAATCGTCTCGCCGATGGGCACGCAAGATTTTGTGCGCGTCACTTTGGGCAAGGTGGGAGAGAAACTGATTGCCAATCCGCTTTCCCGCGAGGCAGGGGTGACCATGTCGATGGTCCGTGCCGACGGCCTTTTGGTCATACCGCCAGAGCGTCAGGGATACGAGCAAGGGGAATCGGTAGAAATCGAGCTCTATCACCCATTACAGGAAGTGGAGCACACCGTTGTCGTCACAGGCTCCCACGATATGACGATCGATTTGCTCGCCTCGGCCATTCACAATGTCGATCCCCATCTGCACCTCTCGTCCGCCAACGTCGGTTCGATGGGTGGCATCCTGGCGCTGCGTAAGGGAGAGACCCATCTTGCTGGCATGCATCTCTTCGATCCGGCGACGGGACAGTACAATACGCCTTATCTCCAGCGCTACCTGCCAGAAACGCCCGTTGTGCTGGTCAACCTCGTCTACCGCACCCAGGGGTTTTTGGTGCCCAAAGGCAATCCAAAAGGGATCCACAGCGTGCGAGATCTGCTGCGTCCCGACGTCACATACATCAATCGCCAGCGCGGTGCGGGCACACGTATTCTGTTGGATTATCTGCTCATGCAAGAAGGGATCGATGAAACGCAGATACGTGGATATGACCGAGAGGAGACCACCCATCTGGGTGTCGCGGCGGCTGTCGCAGGGAGCTCTGCAGATTGCGGGCTGGGTGTCTATGCAGCGGCTCAGGCGATGGATCTGGATTTCTTGCCCGTCACCGAAGAGCGTTACGATCTCTGCTTTGCGCGCAGTTTCTACGATTCACCGATGGGCAAGACGGTGCGTGACGTGATCGGCCAACCGGCGTTTCAGCAGCGCGTAGAGGCGATGGGGGGATACAGCTGCCGGGATACCGGGAAGATCTTTTGGCAGCAATAAGCGATGGCACGTCTTTTTTTAGCGGCTGTTCCGCCGGTGGAAGCCCGCTCCGCATTGGTAGAAGGGTGTCAGCGCTTGCGCCGTAGTGGCGTAAAAGCACAGTGGCAGCCGACAGAAAAGTTACACGTCACTGTTTGTTTCTTTGGCGAGGTTGCGCACCAAGCGGTGGAGTCGCTGATCGATGGCCTGCGAACCGCACTGGCAGAGGTGTCTGCAGCAGAAGTGGCTTGGGGGACTCTCGGTGCTTTCCGGCTGGGTAAACCCGGTGGTATTTTGTGGGCGGGGGTTGAAGAGTTCCCTGAACGGGCGGTGCTGACGGCAGGGCACCGCTGTGCTGCTGCGGTTGCTGAGGCACTGGGACTTCCGTATGATCGCAAGCCGTTGCGCCCCCATATTACGTTGGCACGGCACCTGCAGTCGGGCCATGTGCTGCAGGAGTACCTGGGGGAACTGCTCTCTGACATTGTGCCACAACTGCAAGCGGTACCCTCTTTTTACATTGATACCTTGATCCTGATGGCTTCACAGTGGCAGGGGGACCAGCTGCGCTATCTGCCACAAGCTCGCTTTACGCTGGCGGCATTGTCCGATCACAGGTAGCGCAGCCACAGGTAGAGGGCTGCCAGCAAGAGGGTGATCATCATCAGGGGAAAGCCGAATCGGGTAAACCGCATGAAGGTGATCACTTCCCCTTCCCGGGCCGCCAAGCCTGCAGTGACTACGTTGGCGGAAGCGCCGATCAACGTTCCATTGCCGCCCAGACAGGCACCCAACGAGAGCGCCCACCACAGGGGCTCCAATGCCTGCGGGGAAGCGCCTTCCCCTTGGCCCAGTGCCTGGATAAGGGGAATCATCGTGGCGACAAAAGGAATGTTATCGACGAAAGCCGAGGCAATGCCCGAAACAAAAAGTACGGCCATCGTCGTCCATGCAGGTGCACCCCCTGTAAAAGCCAGCAGCGCCTGCGCCAATGCGCGGATCGTCCCGGTTTTCACCAGGCCACCGACGACGACAAAGAGACCGACAAAGAAAAGCAGGGTTGGCCATTCGACATCGTGGACGACGTCGCTGACCGCAGAGCGGGGATGGAGCAAGAGCAGCAGCGTTGCACCGGCCAGCGCAACGACAGCAGGCATCAGATGCAGCTTTTCATGGAGCACGAAGCCGGTGATGACCAAGGCCAAGACGACCACGCCTTCTACGACCAAGGTGCGGTCGTCGATCGCATTTTTGCGTAGGAGCTGTGTATCTGCGCCTTTTTGCAAAACGAGTTGGTCATGGAACAGGAAGAGGGTGATTGCCAAAGTCACAAGTAAGATCAAGAAGATGATCGGACCGTTGTTTGTCAAAAAGGCATTGAAGCTCAAGGAAGCGCTGCTGCCGATCATGATATTGGGAGGATCGCCGATCAAGGTTGCGGTCCCACCGATATTGGATGCAAAGACTTCCGTAAACAGAAAAGGAAAGATGGGCAGACGGAGCAGTCGTGCCACCTGGATGGTCAGCGGAGCGATGAGCAGGACAGTGGTGACGTTGTCCAAAAAGGCTGAGATGATGCCGGTCAGCAGCCCCAACAGTGGGAGCAGCAGGAAGGGTCGGCCACGAGATAACGCAACCATCCAGAGGGCCAGCTGCTCGAAGAGGCCGGAAGGCTTGAGTATTGCGACGAGGATCATCATGCCCAAAAGCAGGCCGATGGTGTTGAAGTCGATTGCAGAGAGCGCCTCTTGCCAGGTCAGGATGCCGCTGATCAGCAGCGCCGCAGCGCCGAACCAGGCGGCGACGACCCGGTCAATGCGCTCACTGACGATCGCTGCATAGACGACGGCAAAGATGACGACAGCCGTAACCGATGCGATGGACACAGTGATTGGATACATCCTTCCTGAAGGACAAGCAACACAGTAGTATAGCGCTTGCAAATAGCAAATGCCGCACCGTCTCAAGACAGCGGGCCTGGGGCTCGCGGCACAGGCAAGGCGGTGCGGAGAAGAGAGAAGGAGAGCGGTTGCGCGCGGTTGATTTGATCCGTAAAAAGCGGGACGGTGCAGCTCTTACGGACGCAGAGTTACACTGGCTGATCGAAGCTTTTACTGCAGGGGAAGTTCCGGATTACCAGCTCACTGCTTTTCTGATGGCCGTCTATTTTCAAGGGATGACTGCGCAAGAGACGTTGGCGCTTACCGAAGCGATGTTAGCATCCGGCGATCGGGTTCCCTTGCACAATCTGAGCAAACCAAAAGTGGACAAACACTCCACCGGTGGTGTCGGGGACAAAGTGACCCTGCTGTTGGCACCGTTGTTGGCCAGCGTTGGGCTGTGCAGTGTTCAGCTCTCTGGGCGTGGGTTGGGGCATACAGGCGGGACCGCCGACAAGTTGGAAAGTATCCCTGGCTTTCAGATGCAGCTGGATGTAGCAGCGTTTGAACGTGTGGCGGCCAAGGCAGGCTGTGTGGTGGCGATGCAGAGCGAGCAGATTGCGCCAGCGGATCGGCGCATCTATGCGTTGCGAGATGTCACTGCGACGGTCGAATCGATTCCACTCATCACGGCTTCGATTATGAGCAAAAAGCTTGCCGTCGACGCCGATGCGCTTGTGCTCGATGTCAAGGTGGGGCGTGGCGCATTTATGCCGGACCGCCAACGAGCAGCGGCTTTGGCTGCCTCATGTATTGCGGTCGCGGAGGCTTTTGATCGCCGTGCCGTCGCGCTGTTGACCCAAATGGAACAACCCCTTGGCTTTGCCGTCGGCAATGCGCTCGAAGTGCGTGAAGTGATCGACGCCCTTCATGGCCAAGGCCCAAGCGATTTGGTCGCATTGACCTTGGCACTCGGCAAGGAGATGTTGCTGGCGACTCACCAAGCTCATTCACCAGAGGCCGCAAATGCCATGCTACAGGCAGCACTCGATGAAGGAAAGGCATTGGAGGCGTTTCGCCGCTGGGTGACGGCCCAGGGCGGCGATGCCCGGGTGGCCGATGAGCCGTCGCTTCTGCCGGCTGCACCGGTCGTTCGGGAGGTTTTTGCACAACAGTCGGGCCATGTAGCCGCAATCGATGCTCTGGCCGTCGGCCATCTCGCGATGACGTTGGGTGCAGGTCGGGCAAAGGCCGAGGACGCCGTCGATCCGGCGGTGGGGATCGTTTTGAACAAAAAAGTGGGCGATAGGGTAGCGGTGGGAGAGCCGCTGGCAACCCTCCATCTGCGTACCCAGGGAGGGTATGAGGCATCGGCCCAGGCGCTGCGAGATGCTTTCCAGCTGACACCACAGGCTGTTCCGCCCTTGCCACTGGTGCTTGGGAGGGTCGATACCACGGGGATCCACTGGACAACGGATATGATAAAATAGCTGAAATAGCGTCATGGTCAAAGATGGACGAGGACGCTGGGGCGATAGGAGCGACGATGGACAACGCGTATGAAGCCTTGGCAGAGCGCATGCAACGCTCTCTGCTGATCCGTTGGCCTGGCATTTCACTTCAGAAGATGCATGAGGGCTATGCACGTATCGCTTTGCCCGTACGACCCGAGTTTCAGGGTGGCGGCGGTACCGATGCGCTCAATGGGTCGATTCTCTCGTATTTGATGAATACGGCGATGGAGTTGGCGGTCGATTCCCTGGATCCCACGGGCACCATCACCAACGTGACGATCAGCCTCAACCTCTCTTACCTCCATATGATCCGTGGCGATCAGGTGGAGGCAGAAGGACGTGTTACCCGACGTGGCGGGACTGTCGTCTTTACCGAGGGAGCCATTTACAACAAGGATGGTATGCTCTGCGTAGAAGGTTCTGGTGTTTATCGACTCTTTCGCGAAGGATAAGCGCGCAGGGGGAAGGATCGTCGATGGAACAACGGTTTGATGGGAACATGAGCGGATGGAATCTATCGAAAGCGATGCAATGGTCAGGTGTTTCGCTGCTTGAAGCCAACGAGGGAAAGGCAAAGGCGGTCTTGCATGTGGCGGATCATCACCGTGGGGGCGGGGGAACGGCGGCGATCAATGGGGGTGTTGTCTGTTACTTGTTTGATACGGTGTTGGGTGCAGCGATCGCCACGACCTGGGACGAGGGTGTCGTTTCACAAGTCACCACAAGCCTCAATATTTCCTTTCTGCGCATGTTGCAAGCAGAAAAGGAAGTGCTCGGGCAAGCGACTGTGATCCATCGTGGCCGATCGACTGTCTTTGCGGAAGCGGAGGCCTTAGACGAGGCAGGTCGCGTCTGTGCCAAAGCTTCGGGCATTTTTCACCTGATCCGCCAGCCGGGCAGCTGAGATGCGGCTTGTAGGGATGGCGACCACTGCGGGTATCGCTGCGCTCAGCGGTGTCTTCCTGTGGCTGGCAGGTGTCTTGATGGTCAGCTTTTCCGCCTTTTCAAGACAGGGAGAGCTGTGGGGCATTGTCGGAACCGCACTGCTGTTGGTCGGTACACTGGTCATTGTGCAGCAGGTGGCTGGCTATCTTCCCCATGCAGCGCCCTTTACAAAAAAGGATTCGGCGCGGGTCTCGGATACTGACGACGAAAAACCGAAACTTTTTGAAAGCCTGACGCAGGCACAGGAAGCTTTCGAGTCGGGCAAGCTCCAGGTTTTCACCTGTGCTGTCTGCGGGGAGGTGCACCGCCTACAAGAGACTCCTGCCTGGGAGGTGTGTGCGGAAAAGTTGGAAACCCTCCTCGGTGTTCCCTTGGTGGTCGATTTCCGCCCGCCCAAATCGCCGATCGATGTGCTGCCTTTCTGGCAAAGTCTGGCTGCTCCGTCACTGTATGCAGCCTGGGAAGAAGAGAGCCGGGCACTGATCCTGCTGGGGCAGCAATGCCACTTGATCTATCCTGTGCGTCGGGAAGTGCTGTTGGCTACGCAGCCCGAGGTTTCTCGCCGTAGCTTGCGCCAATGGTACGATACAGCGACAGGGATCTTGGAGAGTCGGCGTGCTGCTTACGAAGCGAAAGAGCAACAGTGGCGAGCATTGGTTGCCACTTTTACCGCCAGCCGTTGCTTTCAGGTATTGGCGGAAGAACCTCCGGCCGTGCTACGGAACAACGACCATCGGATACTCGCCGTCCACAGTGCGCGGGGGCAGGTTGAGGTGGCAGCCCGCGAGGTGGTCCGTGCCTTTTGTCATGCCCTTGGGGCGAGTTCTCGTGGGGTTTCTTTGGCCGATCTGCTTTTCGAAGCGGATCGTATCTGGGCAATCCTCTCGGCAGCTGACGGCAGCGTCTTGGCCGCGATGGATCGCAGTGGCGCCGTAGCAGTCCTGGGCATCACGCCTTGGGGCGATGTTCGCCGCGCGCGGGCCCAGTGGGTGGTTGAAGGGGGTAGGCGATGAACGAAAGGTTGCCGTGGGTGAAAGTGGTCCAGGAGCCGATCGAGGCGGATCGACTCGTCCAGCGGGTCAGTGGACCGCAGATCGGCGGGATCGATCTATTCATTGGAACTGTCCGAGGCATTACGGAACGACAAGAGACGCGATACCTGGAGTACGCAGCCTACGAAGCGATGGCGGTCGAGGAGATGCAGCGCATCTGCGATGAGGCGCTGCAACGTTGGCCGGAAGTCCTGCTTGCGGCAGAGCATCGTGTGGGACATCTCGAAGTTGGCGAAGTCGCCGTCGCAGTGGCAGCAGGGGCACCCCATCGGGCAGATGCTTTTGCTGCTTGCCGTTTTGTGATCGATGCGATCAAGTCGCGTGCGCCCATTTGGAAAAAAGAAGTTACACCATCGGGAACCTTCTGGGTTTCAGAGCATCCACAGGAGGAGAACCATGGCTGAGCGTCCGCTGCATCAACTTCCACGCATCGACTGGATGCAAGCCCGAAGTTTGTTGTTGCGCGATGCGGCCCCCCTTGGGCAAGAGTCGGTGTTCCTGGACGATGCCTTGGGGCGCGTTGCGGCCATCGATTTTGTTGCTCCACTCGATGTTCCCCCCTTTGATCGCGCAGCAATGGATGGGTATGCGGTGCGTGCCATCGATACTCGCGCCGCTACACCGCAGGTGCCGGTGGCGTTGCGGGTGGTCGGTTCGGAAGCGGCGGGTCAGTACTGGGAGGGGAGCCTCGCACCGGGATCCTGTTTGCGCATCATGACGGGGGCATTCTTGCCGGCAGGGAGTGATGCTGTCGTCCCTTTGGAAGAGACGATCGAAGCCCGTGTAATGACCGGTGCTGGGGGGATGGAGGAACAGGTGATCCACCTGACTCACCCTGTAGCCAGCGGGGATCACGTCGGTCATGCCGGAGAAGATGTGCGTAAAGGGAGCCAGCTGTTTCCTTCAGGGCGGGTCCTGACACCGCTGGAACTTGCGATGATTGGGCATTGTGGGCTTGCCTCCCTCTCCTGTTTTCGACGTCCCAGGGTCGCTTTAGCAGCGACGGGCAGTGAGTTGGTGGCGCCAGGGTCGTCGCTTCCACCGGGTGCCATCTATGAGAGCAATACTGTAATGCTGCGCACCCTGCTAGAGCGCGCTGGGGCGCAAGTGCAGGTGTTGGGCATCATCCCCGACGATTTTGATCGGCTCTACCAGCAAGTCGAGGACGTCTTGCCGGAAATCGATCTGCTGGTGACGACGGGTGGAGCTTCCCTAGGCGATTACGACCTGGGTCGGCGACTCTTGCACGAATTGGGTCTTCCCGAAACGATCGCACGGTTAGATCTGAAACCAGGTGGCGCCTTTCTGTATGGGAGTGACGGTCGACGGCGCTATGCAGCCCTTTCTGGAAACCCGACTTCGGCTTTTCTAGGGGCCGTCCTCCTGCTGCGGCCCTTGATTCAGCGTTTGGGGGGCCGTGCGCTTGCGCCACTGCAGCGGTTCTCTGCACGTTGGGGCGGTCCGCAGATGAGCGCTTCAGGACGGAGCCGCATGCTACGTGTCGCCCTCCATGAGATTTCTGCAGACGATGCTGTACAGGAAGAGAAGGGGACGGTCATGGTAGCGGAACCTGCTGGATCGCAGGCTTCGAATATCTTTTCGACGTTTTTGCGAACCGATGCCCTGCTGTACCTGCCCTTTGGTCAAAGCGTGGCTCCGCAGGATTCCATCGAGGTTTGGCCGCTGCATCAGTTTTTTGAGAGATAGCAGTGCTGCTTCGGCCCGATTGCTGACGATAGGGACCAAACGGCGGATTGTGCTTTCGTCTTGAGGGTGTTTGATTGCGAAGAAGCACGCTTTTTGCTAGGCTTACGCTTGTTTGAGGAACAGTCTGATGGACCGGGAAGGGGGCTGTTCCTTACTTTCATTCGGGATGGCGAAAAGTGTCCAGGTACAGGTCGTGGCGGAAACGTTGGATGCTTCTCATTGGCGTTGGTATGACAGGAGTCCTACTGGCAGGGTGTGGGGGAGGAAGTGCCGGCAGCCAGAACAGTTCGGGAAATACGCCCGCATCGTCTGTGGCCCAGCAAGGTTCGGAAACGGTCCAGCAAAATGCGGACAACCTATCGGGTACGTTGCGGATTTTCGCAGCGGGGAGCTTGGGTACGCCGTTTAAGCAGATCGATGCTGCATTCTCCAAGGAACATCCCCACGTGAATATTCAGCTGCAGACGGCAGGCAGTGTGCTGACCGTCAAAAAAGTGACAGAACAGCATCAGCCGGCTGATGTGGTGGCTGTGGCAGATTATTCGGTGATCCCGCAGCTGATGATGCCAACGTACACGGACTGGTACATTGAATTCGCCAACAATCAGATCAGCATCGCTTATACCGACAAAAGCAAGGGTGCCGATCAGATTACGCCGCAGAATTGGTATCAAATCCTCAGTCAGCCCGGCGTGAAGATCGGCCGCTCCAACCCGGACACCGACCCATCTGGCTACCAGGCCTTACAAATGCTGCAATTGACCGAAAAGTATTACAAGCAGCCCGGACTGTACGACAAGATCCTCCAGAACAGTCCAAAGACGTATATTCGTGATACGGAAACAAACCTGGTGGGAGCTTTAGAGGCTGGACAGATCGATTACCTGTTCATCTATACCTCGAATGCAAAGCAAGAAGGATTGAAGTACGTCGATCTCCCTCCGCAGCTGAACCTCTCTGATCCGTCCCAGGCGCAATGGTATGCACAGGCATCGGTGACTCAGTCCAACGGAACAGTCAAGAAGGGAATTCCTATCCTGTATGCGGTGACCATTCCCAAGGGGGCTCCCAATGAGAAAGTTGCGGAAGCGTGGATAGGCTTTTTGCTGGGGCCACAGGGGCAGCAGATCCTGCAGCAGGCCGGGCAGGGAATCTTAAAGCCGGCGATTGCCAATGATCCGTCCAAAGTTCCCGAAACGTTGCGTCCTTTTGTCGCTTCCTAAAGTGAAAGCTTTCTGCCGCCCAGATGGGCGGCTTTTTCTTCATTACCGCCAATACCTACTTTGGGCAGGAGGGGAAGTGTGGGGCATTTTCGGCGCTTTTTGATTGCGCTCTCCATCCCGTTTGTCGTCTACCTACTTTTCGTGATTTTACCGCTTTTGACCAGTATTCTGCGCCAAACTCCTGCCCATTTGTGGGAGGTTTGGCGCACCAGTGGCATTGCGACAGCGCTGGGGCTCTCTTTTGCAGCAGCGACGTCTGCAGCTTTGGTGGCGGCCCTGCTGTGTATCCCAGGGGGGTATCTGTTGGCACGCTACGATTTCCCTGGGAAAAACCTGGTAGAAGCGGTTGCGGACTTGCCGCTTACCGTTCCACACACAGTCGCAGGCATCGTGCTCTTGTTTGTCTTTGGCAGTGAAGGATTGATCGGAAGTGCAGCCGAACGGGTGGGGCTCTCGTTTTACAGCACCTTCTGGGGCGTGTTGATCGCAATGCTTTTCGTCAGTGCTCCATTTATGCTCAATCAGGCACGCGAGGGGTTTGGTAGCGTGCCGGTGCGGTTGGAGCAGGCGGCACGGACGTTGGGAGCCCCTCCCGCACATGTCTTCTGGCGGATTAGCCTTCCCCTTGCCCGTTCGGGTGTGCTTAGCGGCTTGCTGCTCACTTGGGCGCGTGCCGTTTCCGAGGTGGGTGCCGTTTCCGTGATCGCCTATTATCCGATGACAGCACCGGTGCATATCTACGATATGTTTCAGTCCAGTGGTTTACGCGTCTCCGGAGCAGAAGCAGTGATTTTGCTTTTGGCTGTACTCCTCTTCTTTTTGCTCTGCCGTTGGGTGATCGCACGGTTGGGTCAGCCGCGTACATTGCGTGTCTCGAAAAGATGGAGGGGGAAGAGATGTGACGATGGAGATGCCCTCTAAAAGCTTTTCTGTCCCCCCTGCTTGGCAAGAGGCGCTTCCCTTGCGTCTGGAGGCGTTGGAAGTACAGGCTGGGTTGTTTCACCTGGGTCCGGTGGAATTGCACCTACAAGCCGGCCAGGTAGGGGTGCTGGTGGGTCCAAGCGGATCGGGGAAAACAATGCTGCTGGAGAGCGTGGCTGGCTTCCATTCGGTAGCCGGTGGAGAGATTTGGCTGGGGAATCAACGGCTGAGTGCCCAGCCGGTAGAAACTCGGAAAATTGGCTATGTTTTCCAGGACTTTGCCTTATTTCCACATCTGAGCGTTCGGGAAAATATCCTCTTTTCAGCCCCTTATCGGGGCGGACGTGCGGTCTACGAACGTCTCTCCTCGGTTGCAGCGCTTTTAGGCATCGAATCGTTGCTGGAACGACAGCCGAGCAGCCTATCGGGGGGAGAAAAGCAGCGCGTTGCTTTGGCACGCGCGCTGGTGACTCGACCCCGGCTCTTCTTGTTCGACGAACCGATGAGTGCCTTGGATGCAGCTTTGCAGCGCCCATTACGGCGTGAATTGCGCAAGTTGCTTCGCAGTATCGGCGTAACCACCCTCTATGTGACGCATAACTTTGCGGAGGCACAGGCTTTAGGCGATGTGGTTGGCGTCTTGCGGCAGGGACGTCTCGAGCAGTTCGGCACGCTGACAGAGCTTTTCGAGTATCCCAAGACGCCTTGGGTGGCTCGTTTTGTCGGGATGGAAAATATGTGGGAGGGACAAGTCGAAGATCGGTCGGCCAACGGGGTCTGGGTCTGGTGCAAAGCGCTGGGGACGCGGCTCTTCGTGGCGACCGAACCCGATGCGTGGCCGAATGGTCTGCCTGTCGTGATGGGCATCCGTTCTGAAGAGCTCCGGCTGGTTTCACCGCAGAGGCTCCCTTACGCGGAAAATCTGGATGATGAGGTCGACTTCGCCACAGATCGAGCGCTCTTTTTAGAAAAACGTAACCTTGTGCCAGTACAGGTAGCCGAGTTGCTGCGAGAAGAGGCACTGTGGCGGGTCTCTCTTCGCGTGCCGGAGGCCAGTGGCGAGCTCATCTGGCAGACGACGATACGGCCTTCTGCCGATCGCGCCTTTTGTTGGTTGTCTCCGCAACAGCTGCGTTTGTGGACACGAGAGGAAAAGTGAGGTAGCATGCAAAATTTAAGTGAGGCATTCTCAAAAAGAGGTGCAAGAGATGGCAAAGTCCGAGCGGACCACACCGGAGCCTCCGGTGGATCCCACCGAGCAAATCAACCGTTGGCGCAAGCTCGCATACGGCGTGGGTGACCTCTACGGTGGTGGTGCTTTCTCTCTCATCAATTTGTTTTATCTCATTTTTCTGACGGATGTTGCACACCTACCCCCAGCTTGGGCAGCTGTCATCATGTTCGCCGCCAAGATCTGGGATGCCCTCACCGATCCCCTGATGGGTTATCTCAGCGATCGCACACACTCCCGATTGGGGCGGCGACGGATTTATTTCCTTGTCGGCATTGTGCCTGTCGGCCTGAGCTTCTGGCTCTTGTGGATCTGGCCGCATGGTTGGTCCTCTGGAGCGCTGTTTGCCTATTTTTTGGCTGTTTCGCTGCTCTTTCGCTCGGTTTTTACGATGGTGATGGTGCCTTATTCGGCACTCATTCCCGAAATGACGCGCGATTACCGTGAACGCGCCTCTCTCTCCGGCTACCGTATGTTCTGTTCAACCCTCTCGACACTGCTCGTCGCAACGCTGCCTTCCCTTGTCATTGCCCATTTTCACTCTCCTGCAACCGGTTATGCGGCCATGGGGGCACTCTTCGGGATCTATTTTGCGCTGCCGTGGATCGCGGTCTTTTTCGCCAGCTTTGAACGCCCACAATGGGGCAATCGGCAGCCGTTGCGCTTTTTTGAAGGATACGGTGTCGCCTTGCAAAACCGATCCTTTCTGCTGCTGATAGGGCTGTATATCTGCGGCTACTTGTCTGTGGACGTGAATTCTTCGGTGATGCTCTACTTTGCCCGTTATGTGATGGAGATCCCGGCGGGGTTGCCTTCCTCGCTTTTGCTTGGTGCGGCGACGATCATGCAAGTGGTTGCGCTACCTGCCTATATCCACATCGCACGATGGCGCGGCAAACGTACCTCTTTTCTGTTAGGCGGAGCCATCTGGTTGGTGTTGGCACCGCTGCTGCTCCTCTTTCATGCCGGCAGCTCCCGTCTTTTGCTCTACCTGTTGGCCGCTGGCATCGGCATCGGCATGGCCGGCGTTGTCTATGCTCCGTGGGCCATATTGCCTGACGTGATCGAGGTGGATGAACTGGTCACGGGCCGTCGGCGGGAAGGGATCTTCGCTGGGATGATGACTTTCTTGCGCAAGATCTCCGGGGCTTTGGCTGTCTCTGCCATTGGATGGACATTGTCGGCGGCGCACTACGTGCCCAACCAGCCCCAACCTCCCAGCGCGTTGTTGAGCATTCGCTTGTTGATGGGGATTGTGCCGGTACTTTTGTTAGCACTGGCCCTCTTTTTTGCCGCGAAATATCCCATTACCCCCGATCGGCATGCGCAATTGTTGGAGATGATGCGAGAAAAACAGAAAGTGACGCCTGCAGGACTTGCGTTGATACAACAGATGGCAGGACCGTCCGGCGTGACAGCTGTGGTCCAGAGGACCGGTGCATGAAGCAGCGACGCTCAGATGCAGCTCGGAATGCCTTTGATCACGAAGAAGTGTCAAAAGGGTACAGGATTCAGATGACTGTCTCGCCGTTTGGCTGGCAGCTGCAAAACGACGCAGGCGAGGTGCTGCTACGGCTGCTTCCAGATGGTTTTCGGTATGGGGAGGTTCACCGTCTCTCTTGGTCACGCTGGCCGATGGCGGCTTGGTACCGCTTTCATGCTTCTCCCACGCGTTGGTGGCCGCGGCCGGCGATTCCAGCTCGCGTTTCTTCACAGACTTTTTCCCTTTGGAAAGACCACGTGCTCGAGTTTACCGATGGGGCGCGTTTTTCCTGGCAACAGGAGGAGATGGAGCTGCTGACATTGCACTTTGCAGCCCCAGCAGGGATTTCGCTTCAAGGAGAACGGGCTCGTCTGCAATTGTGCTTTTCAACCGACCCTGCAGAGCGCTTTTACGGATTTGGCGAACGCATGAATGCCGTCGATCAACGGGGACAGCGGGTGCCGATCTGTGTGGAGGAGAACGGCATTGGATTACCCGAACGGTGGGCTTCCTGGGTGAAATGGCCGCAGTTACGTGTTTTTCCCAACGGGCCGCTTTCCACCTATGCGCCGATGCCCTTTTTCCTCTCTTCCCGAGGTTATGCCCTTTGGCTCGACAACACCCAGCAGTCCGTTTTCGATCTGCGCCACAAGCAGGATTGGTCGCTTACGGCCTGGACAGGGGAGGTGACTTTGCACGTGGCCGTAGGAAGCGCGCCGCTACAACTTTTGGAGCGTGTGACCCAGCACACCGGGCGCACGATGGTCGGGCCCTATTGGACGTTTGGGCCTTGGAATGTTACGGAAGGCGGAACGCAACGCGTGTTGCAGACAGCCCAGCAGTTGCGCGAGGCAGGAATTCCGTCTACGGCACTTTGGATCGAAGACTGGCGGGGGATCCAACAGACCCCGCGCGGTGTGCGCAATGCTCCTTTTTACCCCCAAGCCGATACGGCCCTCTACCCAAGCCTCCCCCAAATGGCCGCTTCACTGCATCGGAAAGGCTTCTCGCTGTTGGGGTATTATCAGCCCTTTGTCTTGGAAGGGAGGTCCCTATGCGAAGCAGCTGCCCACCGCGGTGCCCTTGTTTTGGATGCAGCAGGGCAACAACCTGCCTTCGTTTCGCTGATGGGGCATCGTTTCGCCAACCTCGATCTGTCGACGGAGGCAGGCCGTGCTTTTTCCCGAGAGATCTTGGCCGAGGGCATCCGGATGGGGTTTGACGGCTGGATGGCTGACTTTGGAGAATACGTGCCCCCCGATGCCCGATTGCATGACGGGGAGCGGGGCTGGGAGGCGCACAACCAGTATCCGCTGTGGTGGGCACAGGTCAATCGTGACGCGCTGCAGGCCGATCCGCCCGATCAAGGGGTCGTTTTTTTCATGCGTGCTGCCTGGCTGGGGTCGCAGCGTTTTGTGCCGGTGATCTGGGGGGGAGATGCCAATATGAGCTTCGAGCGCTACGATGGCCTGCCCAGTCAAGTGCGTGCAGCGCTCACAGCGGGAATCAGTGGGCTTCCCCTGTGGACGACCGACATTGCCGGCTACATGAATTTTGGCATGCCACCTGCGGACGAAGAGCTTTACCTACGCTGGCTCGCTTTTGGTGCGCTCTGTCCCGTCATGCGCGATCACCACGGCTTTTATGTCGGACAGGCGTGGCGCTGGGACAAAACACCCCATACGCAGGCAGTCTACCGCTGGTATGCTGCCCTGCACACCGCATTGGCACCATGGTGGATGCAACTTTGGCATGAAGCCGCCGACCATGGCTGGCCAGTGCTACGTCCGCTGTGGCTTCATTTTTGGGAAGATGGTGTAGCTCGCAGCATCGAGGATACCTACTTGATCGGCGATCGACTCTTGGCTGCACCTGTATTGGCCCGCGGTGCGAGACGGCGTCGCCTCTACTTGCCAGAAGGGAGCTGGTGGTCGCTCTTCGAAGGGAAGGCTTACCGAGGGCCGGCCTGGGTAGAGGTGCCGGCACCGCTCGAGAAGATACCGCTCTTTCTGCGAGGCGATTCCCTCTTGCCGCTCTTGGGTGGGCGGGTCGATACATTGCGCAAGGCGTACAGGGGGACGTCCACTGCCACAGAGTTGATCAAACAAGACACCTGTGAACCTGCCGATCTGATCGATCTGATCGAAGCGATGCGCTGGTTCGACCTGATGCTGGTGCCTGACGCTGTGCAAGGGACCTGTCACCTCTCTTTGGAATCGGGGACACAAGTAACCCTGTGCTGGCGTCGCTTTCAAGGGGAATCTGCGCTCCAGCAGGAGAAGGCAGCCACAACCCCCGCTCCCGGTTCCTGGCATCCCCCTGATTCTGCCCGGTGGGCCCATCGCCAGGAAGGTGCCTTTTCGCCGCATCAATGGCCAGGTTGGCAGGTAATCTTTGACGGGGAGGGCTGTTCATGGACGTGGCAAACCCAGCAGAAAGAGGAGCAGATCGAGTTGCGCGTCGAAGGAGAGGCGCCATTGAGGCTTCGATTGTGGTGGCCTTGCGAAGCATCTCAATGAATTTCTCGGGATTGAAACGAGCAATGACAACCCCACCAGACGGCAACCGTATAGGCGGCTGCCCAACCAGTCAGCCAAGCGCTCGGGGCCGTACCCGCCGCTGCAAAAGGGGAAGCACCGATCAGGGGGTTGGCTCCACTGGCAAAGTAAGTGGCCCGCATCGTAAGCCCATTGGCAGGGAAAAGCAGCATCAACACCGTTCCAATATTTTCTAGTGTCGTTATTCTGCTGTTACTCCCCATGGCCGTGAGCAGGCCACCGATCAGCGTGACGCCGTAGAGCAGGAGGGTGGCAATGACCGCAGTCAATCCGGAAAGGCGGGTCGCCAACAGGGCAGCCAGGCCAAAGACCAGACCTGCTTGTAAAACAAGCAATCCCCACAGGCGAAAGAGGTGCAAGGGCCATTCTCCGATTAAGTCGTAGGTGAGCCCATCGATTCCCCATACGAGGACGCTCGTGACCAGGAAGAGCAACGCTGCACTCCCTCCGAGCTTGCCGTACAGCCAAGTGTCGCGGCGTAGAGGCCTGGCCAGGGTCGCCAGCGCTGTCTGCTGTTCAAGATCACCGGCAAGTGTGCCGGCTCCCAACACGCTGCCCAGTGCAGTGATCAGCAGCGCAGCAATCCACAGTGCCATGGGAACCACCGACCGAATCACCATGGCGTGCAAAAGGAAGGCGGAGGCTCCCCGTTGCCGCAATTGACTATCGAGTAGATGGAGCCCGATCCCGTAAAGCGCCAGAAAGGCGATTCCAAGGGTACCGCCGATCAGGAAGGTGCGATTGTGAAAAGCCTCCAGGAGAGCATAGCGCGCCGTAGCGATGCCTTGGGCCCATGGAGGGGTTGGCTGAAGGAGCTCGGATAAACATTTCTTGCGTGGACGTGACCCCATGGCGATCAGGCATGGCTTTCTGCCTCCTGCCCGGCGGTATCGAGCAGCTGCACGAAGAACGCTTCCAGCGCCTCGCTTTGGGGTGCCAGGCGAAAGAGTTTGGCGCCATGATCGACAACGATGGGGGCGACAGCTGCCAGCGCATCACGATCGGAGAAGGTGATTTCGAGCTGGTTGCCGTTCTGCGCCACCAGGGTGCCCAGTTGTGCCAAATCGCGACGTAAACTTTCGTCGAGGGAGTCCACTTCGATGGTCACTTGCAGATGGGTGGCCAACAATGCTTGCAGGGAGCCCTGACGGAGCAGCCGTCCGTGATCCAAAATGGCCACTGCATCGCAGAGGTGCTCTACTTCGCCAAGCAAGTGAGAATTCAAAAAAATCGTCGTTCCCTTCTGCTTTTCTTCTAGCAGAAGGTCACGCACCAGAACACGGCCGATGGGATCGAGTGCAGAAGTGGGCTCGTCCAACAAGAGGAGGCGTGGTGTGCCCAACAACGCGACTGCCAATCCCAAGCGTTGCTGCATGCCCTTCGAATAGCTGCCGATCCGCCGGTATCGCGCCTCCCATAAGGAAAGGCGCATTAGCAGCTGGTTGGCTTGGACTTCGATGTGGGAAGGGGACAGGCCGATCAACTGTCCGTGGTAGCGCAACAAGGCCTCTCCAGTCATCCATTGTGGATAATGGAACAGTTCGGGAAGGTAGCCCAGTTTAAGGCGTGCCTGCGTGCGGTGCACATCGATCCCAAACAGTGTTGCCTCCCCCACAAAGCTGGGGATAAGGCCAGTCAATATCTTGATAACGGTCGATTTGCCTGCACCATTGGGGCCCAATAGGCCGAAAGCGGTTCCAGGGGCCACCGATAGGGTGAGGTTTTCCAGCGCAACTGCCGGACCATAACGCTTGCCAACCTCAGAGAGGGCGATAGCGGCCGGTTGTGCCCCCATTATTTTCGCACGACCTGAGCAGCCAACGACTGCAGCTGTGCCGGTGTGAGTTGATTGCTGTAGAGCGCCCCGAGCGTTTCATCCGATGTCAGCCAGAGGATACCAGTCCCTTTCTCCTGCTGAGGATTGCTGATCAACAGCGCCTGTTCGGCCCCTGGAAGCACGATCGACCTCTCTTGTGCGCTTTTGGGAATCGGTACTGGCAGGGCATGCATCCAATCCAGCTGCTGTAACTGTTGGCGAAGGTCTTGAGGAAGTCCGGGGGTCTGGGTCAGCAATGCCTTCAGGAAGGAAGGATCGACACCAGAAGGCAATTGCAAATCGGGCTGGCTGCCTTGCACCAGGAAGAGTTTCTGCTGCTCTTTGTCTTGCCAGACAGTCGTCAGCAGGGCAGGTTCGACGACTTGTACGCGGGCGCCGTCGAAGGAAGCGGGTAAGGTCGCATTGGGCCAACCGGCGGACTGTAGGTAGTTTTCTACCTTGGCGCGATCCAAAATCAAAGTCGCCCTCGCATCGGTGCGCAAGTCAGCGCGTATGAGCTGCCATCCTGCTGCTTGTAATTGAAAAATTCCGCCTTTGGGCAACACTTTCTTCGCTTCAGAAAGCGTTATTCCTTGTTTTACTCGGGCCGGTTGATATGAAAACGATCCCAATTGTGAGGGGGCGGTGGAGTCGGCAGGTGTTGCAAGGTGGTGGGATCGATCGCGACAGGCGTCAACTGGTGCACGTGAAAGTGGTCCAGAAAGCCTTGCGCGGCAGAGCGGACCGGTTGCATGACGAGGACCGCAGCAAGCACCCCTGCCGCGGTCAAACCGACGAGGCTCCCTTTCCAAATGCCCTTCACATCCAGACCCCCTTGTTTCAAATCTTCCTTCGATTTGATCTATCGTTCAGCATATACCCGCGCACTGGGAGAAGCGAGCTTTCCGAATAGGGTGAGGTAGCAAAGGATGCGGGAGCTTGGTCTGATCCGTGTGGAAAAAGGACAAAATTTTGCTTTGCGGTCAGCACGAAGTGGGTTAAGCTGAAAATGGGGGGCCTTGTCCATGAGCGCGTGGGTCTGGCTCGTCATCGGCTTTCTCTGTGTCATTGTCGAAGTCTTTACGACAACATTCTACTTTTTGATTTTGGGTGCCGCCGCCTTTGTTGCCACCCTGATCGCCCTTTTTACAGGCTCGCTTTCAGTACAGGCGATCGGTTTTGCAGGGGCAGCATTGTTGCTCTTGTGGCAGATGCGCCCCCTGCTGCTCCGTCGTTTTGGAGGTAACGCCCAGGCGCTGCGCAGCAACAGCGAGGCTTTGGTCGGCAAGAAGGCGGTGGTGATCGCAGCGATCGATGCCGATCACCCCGGGCGGGTCAAGGTGGGGGATGTGGATTGGGCGGCGACCACCCCATCAGGGCATTTGCCGGTCGGTACAGTGGTGCGCATTGCTGAAGTCAAAGGGGCACATCTGGTCGTGATTTCCGACGATCTCGGATAGGTGTGTCAAAGGGGTGGGTATGGGATGACATGGGTTTGGATCGTGGTCGGCATCATTGTTGTCTTTGCAGTTGTCGTGGTGATCAGCAGCGTGAAAGTCGTCCATCAGGCGACTGCGGCTGTGATCGAGCGACTCGGCCGTTTCCAGCGGGTAGCAGAACCGGGTTTGACGCTCATCCTTCCTTTCATCGATCAGGTGCGTCGGGTGATCGATTTGCGCGAACAGGTCATCGACCTACCGCCCAATCCGGTGATTACAAAGGACAATGTTACTGTCAACATCGATACGGTGCTCTATTATCAGATTACCGATCCGATTAAGGTCACCTATGAGATCGCCAACCTGCGTCTGGCGATCGAGCAATTGACCGTCACCACCCTACGCAGCTTGATTGGAGAGATGGAGCTCGATCAGTCCCTCTACTCCCGGGAACAGATCAACAGTCGGCTGCGCGTCGTCTTGGACGAGGCGACCGACAGTTGGGGAGTCAAGGTCAACCGCGTGGAACTCAAAAACATCGAGCCACCAGAGGATATCCAGCAAGCAATGGAAAAACAGATGCGGGCCGAGCGCGACAAGCGTGCCGCAATTCTGACCGCAGAAGGAGAGAAGCAGGCAGCCATCTTGCGCGCCGAAGGCGAACGAGAGGCGGCCATTCGGAGTGCGGAAGGAGAAAAACAGAGTGCCATTTTGCGTGCAGAAGGGCAAGCCAACGCATTGCGCACCACGCAGCAAGCCCAGGCCGACGCGATTCGGATGGTCTTTGCCGCCATCCACGAAGGGGATCCGACCCCGGAACTGCTGGCGGTGCGCTATTTAGAAACGCTGGGCAGGATGGCGGAGGGTGAGGCAACGAAGATCGTCGTTCCGTATGAATCCTCTGCCCTGCTTGGAGCGCTTAGCTCGCTTCAAGCGGCAATGCAACTTCCTTCCCACAAGACTCCATCGGACGAGTGAAGTCTAAGTAGACTTTGGAGGACAGTGCTCATCCAACCAACCCGCTACCGCAGCGATGCTCTCTGCAGTCACTTCGTGCATCATCGAGAAACTTAGGAAGGTGACGTCTGCCCCAAGTTTTTTGGCTTCTTCAGCAGCAGCCTGACCCAGGGCGAAAGGAACGCGATCGTCATGGGTGCCGTGGACGGCCAAGATTGGCAAGCCCTGCAGGGCATCTTCGGCTGCAGGCCAATCTGGATCGGCAGGGGGCCACCACCCGCTCATCACGATCAATCCGTTGAAGAGCCGGGGCTCTTTTAGCCCGCAAGCATAGGTCATCAAGCCTCCTTGACTGAAGCCACCCAAGAAAAAAGGACCAGGAAAGCGTTCCTTGAGACTGTAGGCCAGGTCGAGCACGGCGTTCACCGATGTGGCGACACTGTCTACGATGGGGCGCAACTTCTCCCCTTCAAAATCGAACCACGCGTAAGACTTCATGCGCAAGGGCTTTTCTGGAGAGGGCGGATCGAGGTCGATCGGCCCATTTGCGGCAACCAGTCGCATAAAGGACAAATGGGGGGCCAAACCCAACAGATCATCCCGGTTTGACCCGTATCCATGCAGCAACAAGAGTGTCCCACGGGGTGATGCACCCGTGGGTTCGACGCTGCGAGCTTCCAACGGTCCTGTCATCTTCTCCCTCCTCTGCGTTTCCTATCCTACCACCTCTTCGGATGGCACACCTATGGAGAGGAAAGGGCGATTGTTTCCCTTTCAAAACGTACGGCACTTTTCTGGACGGCAGCGACGCCAATGACCGTGTCTGCAGCACCGTAGTAAATCAGCCAGCGTTGCCCGTCGTCAACTGCACCGCAGGAAAAGACGACTTGATCGATCAATCCATTCTGCTCCCAAGGCAGTTTGGGTTCTAGGATGGGCTGCTCCTGCCGAGCGATGACGCGAAAAGGATCGTCGGCCGCAAGCAACGCTGCACCAAGTCGGTACGTATTGAACGCATCGACACCGTGGTAGATGAGCAACCACCCTTGGGGAATGCGGAGGGGAGGGGGGCCGATGCCGATTCGGCTCGACTCCCAGCTGTTTTCGCGGGTGCGTAAGACGATACGGTGATCCTGCCAATGGAAGAGATCGTCTGACCAACAGGCCCAGATATGAGGCGGACGGCGATGGTAGAGGATGTAGTGGCCCTGCCATTTGTCAGGTAGTAAAGCGCCGTCTTTGTTCGGCTCATCGAGCAATACCCGATGTTCGCGCCAATGGATGAGGTCATCGGAGACTGCCGTCGCAATGCGATAATCGTTTCCGTCATGACCCCCAAATGCTGTATAGACCATGCGGTAACTACCGTCGATCCAACTGACGCGCGGATCCTGAACCCCTCGTTTCTCTTGTTCTCCTACGCCGACCATGACGGGTTGTGGATACCTTCGAAAGTGAATGCCATCCTCGCTTTCGGCATAGCCGATCGCAGAGAGATAGGGTTCTTGCTCTGCATGAAATGGACGGTTGCTCGCCCGGTAGAGCAAAACAATGCGCCCATCGCGCCGGATGGCCGCAGGATTGAAGACCGCTGCTGCTTCCCAGGGATGGCCTTTGCGTGGAACGAGGATCGGTTTGTGCTGCAAGCGCTGCAATTCAAAGGGCATCCGATCGCCTCCTTGGGTGTCTCGTGCACAAGAATGCATTGCGCGGTGACACACCAGGAGGATCCCCGAACGGACAACGTAAGATGCGCTTAAGGTTCGGAGGTAAAGACGAAACGGCTGATCGTGTTTTGTTGCAGGGCCCTGTTGGCGTCGCCAACATAGGCAGTGACGTCCCGAACTTGGCGGCAATAGCCCCATTCGTTGTCGTACCATGCGAGCAGCCGAACAGCCCCACTGGGTAGGACCATGGTAGAGAGGGCATCGACGGTAGCCGAGGCCGGACAACCGACAAAATCAGCACTGACCAAAGGTTCGTCGCAATAGTCCAGGATCCCTCTCAGCCTCTTTTCAGATGCTTCGCGCATGGCCTGATTGATGGCATCGACAGAGACCGACTGTTGCAGTTGACAGACCACCTCCGCCACGGAGACATCTTGGACCGGCACGCGCAACGCTTGGCCGTCGAGGCGCCCGGCCAGATCGGGAATTACTTTTGCGACGGCTCTGGCGGCACCGGTTGTTGTGGGAATGATCGACTGCATGGCTGCCCGTGCACGGCGCAGATCCTTGTGGTGACTATCGACGAGCCGCTGATCGTTGGTTAGCGCATGAACGGTGCTCAGAAAGCCCCAAGTGACTCCAAATCGCTCGTGCAACACTTTGATGATGGGAGCCAGACAGTTCGTGGTACAGGAAGCAGCTGAGAGAATCCGGTCCGTTTCTGGATTGAAGGCCTCTTCGTTGACGCCCATCACGATGGTCAGATCCTCGCCGCTGGCTGGTGCCGTGATGACGACACGCTGGGCACCCTGCTGGAGGTGTATCGCGGCCTGCTCGGCCTTGCGGAAAGCCCCGGTTGCCTCGACCACCACATCAATGCCAAGACTTTCCCAGGGTAAGTGTGCGGGGTTGCGATCCGAAAACAGACGGATCCATTCGGAATGGGTGCCCTTTCTTACCCGCAACCCGTCCTTTTCCACGCTGACCTCGCCATCCCAACGTCCGTAAACGGTATCGTAGCGAATCAAATGAGGTACCTGCTCAGCGGGAGCTGTTGCATTGATGGCAACGATTTGTAGTCGCGGATCTTCTAGGGCCTGGCGAAAAAAGACGCGGCCGATCCGCCCAAAGCCGTTGATAGCGACACGTACACGTCCCACGGGATCACCTCCTGCACGTTCGACGGTGTGCCGCAAAAAAGTATAACACGATTGTTGAATGGATGCATCGTATTCAAGGGGATAAGGCATTTGGAGATGTCTCATTTTCCTCGGAAGCGAACAAGTCGATCTTGGGCAGCCACAAGAGAACAGCGAAGACAGCGCACGCTGGGATCAGCATGACCGCGGCAAGTGGAGTGTAAGCCACCAGCAGCGTTTGACGGGCAGCCTGCAGGGCAGGATCTGTGCTGGGTGGGTGGAGTGCGAGTCTGCTGGCCAGCTCATCCAAGAGTGTCGCGGCGTTGTGGTGTTGCAGGAAATGGTGCAGGAGTGTTCCTGCGAGTGCTGTTCCGGCAGCGCCGGCTGTATTTTCCGCGAAGGTAAGGGCACTGGTGGCACCGCCGCGTATCTCGTAACGGGTGTTGTGCTGTGCCAGCAGTGTCAGCAGCGTGGCAGTGATCCCCATGCCGATCCCCAGCATGGCCATGGCAGCAATGGAGAGCGGAAGGAGGGGAAAGCGGGGCAGCTGTGTCAGCAAGCCGGTACCGATAGCGACACCCGTAAAACCGCATGCTGCACTGGAACGTATGCCGAGTCGCCGTGCAAGCGGCGTGACGAAATTGGCACCGAGGCTCCAGCCCAGCGAAAGCAAGAGAAGTACTGCACCCGAAGCGGTAGGGGAGAGTCCACCGACTCCTTGGAGGACCAAAGGTAAGTAGGCGGTGGTGCCCGTTAGCGGGAGATTGACACATACGGCTGCGATCATCGACGTCGCGATGGTAGGCAGACGCAGCAGCCCGATGGGCAGAATAGGTTCTTCTGCGTGCCGTGCAGTCTGCCACCAGATCAGCGCCAGCACCACGGTGGCACCGGCCAACCAGAGAGAGAGGGAGGCCGGTGCCAGGCTGATGGCCAACATCAACGTGGTGATAGTGGCAAGGAGGGTCAATGTGCCTGCGAGATCGAAGGAGGGGAGACGGCGGGGTGGCTGTGGGAGCGGCCACAACAGGATGGCGGTTGCCGCAGCAAGGGGGAGGTTCATCCAAAAGACGTCCCGCCAGTGAAGCCACTGTACGAAACTCCCACCGATGACAGGTGCGGCGCAAGCGGCGATGGCCCAGACGATCGTAGCAACCCCCTGCATCCGTGCACGCTGCGCACCCGAGAAAAGATCGCCGATCAGCGTACTTGCTAGCGGCAGCAGCGTCCCTGCCCCCACTCCCTGTAATCCGCGCCCGGCGATCAGGACAGGAAGCTGATGGGCCGAGGCGCACAAGATACTTCCCAAGGCGAAGCAGAGTAGTCCACCTAGCAAAAGGGCACGTCGTCCGTACAGATCCGCTAGACGGCCAGCGACCAAGGTAACCGCAGCTCCGGCGATCAGCGAAGCAGTATAAATCCATGCGTAAAGGGAGAAGCCGCCCAATTCGCCTACGATCGTCGGTGCGACCGTGTCAATGATCGATCCGTTCATTGCACCGACAAAGATCGCCAACAAAGCACCTGCCACAATGCGGGTGATGCGGGCCTGTGGCATTGTCAACGGTGTTCCGTCAGGGACGCGGCACGAGGGGCCGAGTGCCGGCGCCGCTGCGGCAAAAAGAGGTGATCCATCAGCAAGGAGAGGAGCACACCAAAGAGCAGGGGCGTGCCGAGCAGGTATTGTGCGATGACCGGCAGACCCTCCAACGCTTTTGGAGGGATCCCAGAAAGCCCTATCGCGAAGAGCAAGGGAAGGCAAACGACAAATGCCTGACGCAGATCCCAGTGCAACTGTCGATAGAGGCTAAAACCGCTGCTCATCATCTGGGCGAAAGAGGCAAAGAGGACGGCGTCGGCCACAGAGACCGGCAGCCGTCCAAAAAATGCGCTGATGCCAGGGAAAAGCCCCAGCACCAATGTGACGGCCATTCCGATGAAAAAGGGCAGACGGGAAGCAATGCGAGAGAGGCCGATGATGGCGACACCGGCCGTGAAAGGAATGAAACCGATCAGACCAAAAGCCCCTGCAGCCATGTCGGCTATCCCGGTAACCGTTACCCCGCGGTCGTAGGTAGACGTATCAAAACGGCGCTGGATCGTTTCCTCCAAGGCTGCCATCGTGGCCACATAATTCGAAAAAAGCAACAATCCACATAACAGACAAGCAATGGTAGCGGAGAGGTTGGGCTGGGGCATCCCCCAGGGAAAGACTTGGGGAAGACGGATCCAACCGTGCGCTGCATTTTCGACTACGGTGTCGGATGCATGGAAGACGCTCCAAACGATCCAACCGACGAGTAGTCCAATCAATGTGCCGAAACTTTTCAACGGCCCGGGGCCAAAGAGGGAAAGACCGATGACCAAGGCAACCAAGCCGATGCTCAAAAAAGCTGTAGTAGAATCGATGCTGGTGGAGGTTCCCGCGATTCCCAGCATGGCAGGAAGAAAGATCAGCGCCATCTGCACGGGTAAGAGGACGAGAAAAGTTCCTGTGACTGCCGGACTAAAGAGCCACAGCAGACGCCGTAGCAAATGAAAAGCGCCGATGACAGTGACGGCGATGCCGGTCAAAAAGAGTCCCCATTCCAGCTGCATCCGAAGGTTGGGCAGAGAGTGCCCCAACGCGGCACTCGTCGAACCGAGGAGTGCCAGCACCCCCCACCACATGCCGGCCGGACCTTCAAAGAGAGGTAGACGATGACCCAATACAAGCTGGAGGAGAGAAAAAAGACCACAAAAAAAGAAAGTTCGTTGCACGAAATCCGCAATGCCTTGCTGATTGAGACCGAGCGCATGTCCGACAGCAACCGGAGCGACGATCAGTTGGACGACAGCAAAGATGAACCATTGCAATGCGGCAAAGGACGTAACAGAGAGTGGGGGGCGATCGTCTAGTTCGTAAAGCATTCCTTCCCCACTCTGCGTTGAACGTTGAGTGGCATTAGCCAAGGCAGCGCCTTCTCCTTTCGCGCTGCCAGTATAGCATACTGCCCGGCAGTACTGCCGAAGTTCGCCCAAGAGGATGAGAAGCGAAAAAGAAGGTAAAAATTTGGTAATGGTGAGGTGTGACGGCGATTCGAGCTAGGAGAAATGTGTTCAACCGCAGTATACTGTAAGGGAACAGAGAGGCGTATTCTAGAAACAGGGGGTTGCGATGAACGCAGAAGGAGAAATGAAGGTGCAGGACGTCATGAATGCAATGGTGGATCCGACCGCGCCTGAGGCTAATCCTTTCCGTTCTGTGGGGTTCCGTCATCGCAGCGCCCAGGTGATTTCTTCCGTATTCAATCCGTTCTCCATCATGGGGACCTTTTTGGTGGTGTACGCCATCCAGCATCCAGCCATTCGCCTTGGGGCCTTGTGGACGTTGCTTTTGACCATCGTTTTCCCCGGAATTGCAGTCTTGGTGGGCTGGATGCGTGGTTGGTGGGCACATCCGGACTTGATTGATCGCCGCGAGCGCTACATCTTTTTACCCTCTGTCTGTGTCGGTATCTTTGCAGGACGTATGATCGCTGGGCACGTCGCAGCAGGGACGGCACTTCCGGCCATCTTGACAACGATGCTGGTCTACCTTCTTATGATTTGGATCATCAATTTTTACTGGAAAATCAGCATGCACTCTTCTGCGGCTGCAGGAATGACCGGCCTTTTAACTCTCTTGGTAGGTCCATGGGCGTTGCTCGGGTTGATCGGAACTGCTGTCATCGGCTGGAGCCGGTACGAGCTGGGTCGGCATACCCTTCCACAGACCATCGGCGGTGCACTCTTGGGCTTGCTCGTCTCGATTGTCGTCATGCGATTGACCTTGCCTGTGTGAGCAGGAAACAAAGGAGAGGCACACCGCCGATCGGTTCGCCTCTCCTTGCGGGCTGCAGGTCGCCTTTCGTACAACGAACTTTCGTACAAAGAAATGGTTCGGTTACGACACTTCCGAAGTACGATTGTGGGCAAGCCAAGCCCGTTCGATGGCTGCCCGTAGTTCCTCTGGGGTGATGGATAATCCCAGGCGATTCAATTTACCGATGGCATAGTTCATTGCATGGGAGAGCTTCTCCGAACCATTGAGGTCCCCGTAAACTTGTTCTGCGAAAGCATAAGCTTCATCGGCAATCTCGTTGATCAGCGATTGCGCCGACTGGCTTAAGTGACTGTTGACCAACTGACGCAGCCAGGGAACTGCGACTCCCAAGATCGCTGCGACAAAGAGAGAGACCAGCTCATAGACCACATTGTCGATCAATGGCTGTATCCAGGAAGCCATGGAACGTTCACTCCTTTACGTAGAGATGCGTTGTATCCGAATCTCACGGGCGCTGCCCAGGTATTCCGAAACAGCGCGAAGAATGTTTTCAATCTGTGCATAGGCGCCGATTTGTTCACCGTCTACAAGCACACGGTAGAGCGCCGTAGGTGCAGGAGGGGGTGAGGAAACCGGGGAAAGGTGTAAAGCCGTTGCCAGAGCCCGTGCTGTGGCATCTCCAATCAGCTGAAGATGTGCTTGTAGGAACTGGGCATCGGTCGGCTGATCTATGAAGAGATTTTCACTTAACACTGCTTTCATCTTCGTTTCTCTCAGGACAGCGAAGTCAGCTGTTTTCATGCCACGGTCAGGAAAGGTATATTGGGCATAAAAAGTGGCCATCTCCTGATGAAAGGCACTTTGAAATGCGACGGTTTCAGGAGAGACACCTTGGCCACTGTAACGATAGGATTCAAATCCGCTGCCCCCGCCGGCATTGATGTGGATCGAAAGAAAAGCATCTGCCTGTTTTTGGTTGGCAAGAGTCGCACGTTGTGACAGACTGACATATCTATCGCTGTTTCGCGTCAAGTAGATGTCTGCAACATAGGCAGAGAGGGCTCCGGCCGCGCGTTGCGCGATGGCCAGTGTCAGATTTTTTTCTTGCAAGCCGTTGCCGACTGCGCCCGTGTCGATACCGCCATGGCCAGGATCGAGTACAATGACCATCTTTGCACCTCCTTCTGCGGGGAGAAATGCGGATCAGACAAAGAGTCAGAATGCTGCGTACAGCGTATGTATTGGCGATGCGGATGGTGAAAGAGATGCGCTACTATGCCATTCTTTTGGGTGTGATTGTCATCGTTTTGACGTTTTTATTGGCTTGGGCGTGGCGATCTGGAAATCACAAAGGGTAAGGGTTTCCCCGACTCCGGTCATTCGTTACCCTTATGATGGTTGCAGTTTCTCATGCCTTTAAAGAAGGCGTGGATCTGCGATCCAAGCGTTGGAGTGTGCTGGGGTAAGGCGAAGCGTAGTAAGAAAAGTCTTGGAGAGGGCGAGAGGATGGCATCAGAAGCAGACGCATCTTGGATGGAAAAGTTGAAGGGACTTGAAACGCAGGATCCTTTTCGCCTGGTTGGACTTCAAGTGGTTGCAGCAGCGCCCAAATGGGCCAAATTGCGCTTGCCTTTTCGCAAGGACTTGGTGCAAGCGGCGGGTGTGATCCATGGGGGCTTTCTGGCAACTCTGGTCGATTCAGCGATTGCCATTGCGACGATGACCACCCTCGCAGAAGGGGAAGGGACGTCGACTGCAGACTTAAAAGTAAATTACCTGCGTCCTGTTCGCTCAGGTGATGTCGTTGCCGAAGCAACCGTACTCTATCGGGGTCGAACGACGGCTTTTTCGACCTGTGAGCTGTTTAACGAGCAGACAGGAGAACAAGTGGCCCATGGAGAGGCCCTCTATATGATCTTTCCGGCTCGCCCACAGCAGGCATAAAGAAGGCCGCCTTAGGCGGCCGGTCAGCTCAATCATCGTTGAGGATCTCTTGTGGTGGCGCATCGCTACACGTCGCACATCTTGTCCACAAGACTTCCACTTTCCGGCTCGCCAACGTGTCGACGATTTGGTTGCAACGGTCACAGACCAGCAGGCTCATGAGTTCCACCTCCAAAAGTATGACACATTTGCAGATACAGTGTGATCTATTTAGGCGCCGTTGGCGAGTATTGTATCAACACGTAAATCAAAGGGAGCATACGCGTTGTCGCCCGCGGAGAAGAAGATGCCCCTGAATGGGTCTGAGATGTTTTTTCCGAACGGATTTCTGTGGGGAGCGGGGACTTCTGCCCATCAAGTCGAAGGAAACAACATCAACAATGATTGGTGGGCATGGGAGCAGGAGGGGCGCGTTTCCCAGCGTTCTGGACTTGCCTGTGATCATTATCACCGCTATGCCGACGACCTTCGCTTGGCCGCTTCATTGGGGCTAAACGCCTATCGTTTCTCGGTAGAGTGGTCACGAATTGAACCTCGGCCTGGCGTTTATGCCCAAGCTGAACTCGATCATTACCGAAATGTGGTGGCAACGTGTCGATCCAATGGGTTGGAACCCTTGGTGACGTTGCATCACTTTACGTTGCCTCAATGGCTGGCCCGGCAAGGGGGATGGCTTGCAGATGGCGTAGCCGATCGGTTTGCCGCCTATGTGGCGCAGGTGGTTGCGGCACTGGAGGTGACATACTGGGCGACGATCAACGAGCCGGAAGTCTTGCTCGTCCGGGGTTATCTGGAGGGAAGCTGGCCGCCCGGAGATCGCTCGCTGATTCATGCCTTCGCTGCCTTTCGCGCGATGGTGGAGGCCCATCAAAAAGCTGTTCAGGCGATACGTCAAATTCGACCACAAGCGCGACTTGGGGTGATTCAAAATTGGATTCATTTCGAGCCGTTGCGTTCCAGGCATCTTGGTGATCGTTTGATCTGTGCAGTGCACCGTGCTGCCTTTGATCACGCTTTCCTTAACCAGACGGCCGCCTCTTGTGATTGGATCGGTATCAATTACTACAGTCGTAATTGGAGCCGCTGCTCCGTTGTCCACCCAAGGCAGTGTTTTATGCCCTTGCCTGCCCGTGACGGGGAACGTACGACGATGATGGGCTGGTCGGTTTACCCACCGGGGATACGTGCAGCGCTGCATGAAGTAGCTATGCGTTATGGCAAACCGCTCTATGTGACCGAAAATGGAATTGCTACCACAGATGATCGCTGGCGCATCGCTTATATCGAGGCACACTTGGCTCAACTTGCTCAGGCGATTCATGAAGGCGTCGATATACGCGGCTATTTTCATTGGTCGCTTCTGGACAATTTTGAATGGGCAGAGGGATTTCGCCCTCGCTTTGGCTTGGTAGCGGTCGACTACGCCACACAACGACGTACACCACGTCCCAGCGCTTACTATTTGGGACGCATGGCGACGGCTAATCGATGGCTTCCTGCCCCCGCGATGTCTTACAGCAATTGACAGTGCGGTCTATATTGCCAGTG
>JADBKH010000010.1 GCA_014896485.1 Bacillota bacterium
ATCATCTCACGAAAGGCAGCTTCATCCCCGCAGCGGGCCGCAGCAATCAGCGATTCTTCGGACGAGTTATGTAAATCGGCATCGGCGATCTCTTCCAGACGGGCACTCATCTCTCTCCTCGCTCCCGCAGCAATCGCATCGGGAAATCATTATACAGACTTGTCCAAAAGCCATCAACCGCCGCAATGGTACGCATCAGCGCGCATGATGCTTGTTGCGTGCCTGCGGCAGAGGTGGTGGTGGCGGAAGCTGTCCCAGCTTTTCGTAGAGCTTGGGATCGATCCGTTCACCCAAGCGCATCTTCTGTTCCCGCTGTTCCCGAAGTCGCTGGGCGATCGCCTGCTGGCTTGCTTCCACCTCGCCCCAAAGCTCCCGCGTGGAGCAACGCAGCGCGCCGATGCCGAAAATGTACGACTGCTCTGCTGCATCGGAAGTTGCGACGCGCACGGCACAGCCGGATCGTACCAGACGCGTGGCCACGCGTTCGATCACCTGATCGGCCGTCTCCCCTGCCTGGCTGAAAAGCACCACCACCTTGCCCGACGACTGGGGCTTGCGCAGGCCTGGCTGCTGGTAGATCGCATCAAAGACGAGCACTACCTCTTCCGACGTCATCGCTGCATACTCGTCTAGCAGGGCGATGAGCCGATCCCGTGCCTCCTGTAGGCTGATGGTATCCCGGATTTCCCGCAACGAAGGCCATGTGCCGATCACGTTGTAGCCGTCAACCAGCAGGATGTGGCGCACGGTAACCCGCCTCCTCCCGCTGACGCGCTGCCGCAAAGAGGAAAAGTGCCGCGGCCACCGAGACATTGAGCGACGCGATCTGACCATACAGCGGGATGCGGGCCAACAGATCACAGCGCTCTTTCACCAGGCGGCTCAATCCACTGCCTTCGGAACCCAACACCAACAGGGTGGGCTGCTTCCAGTCCACTTGGTCATAGGTCAACGCAGCCGAGGCGTCTGCTCCAACCACCCATAAGCCAGCCTCCTTAAAACGGAGGATTGCCTGTGCCAGACTGGAGGGGCGCGCCACAGGCAACCACGCCAATGCACCGGCAGCTGCGCGGGCCACCTCGTTGGTCAAGCCGGCCCCGCCATGCGCCGTCAAAAGCAGGCCATCGGCACCCGCCGCTTCTGCGCTGCGGGCGATGGCTCCGACATTGTGGGGATCTTGCACCGCGTCCAAGGCGACAAAAAGCGCTGGAGGATCTTGCTGGGCACGCTCCAAAAACCGCTCCAACGGCTGTGTCGGTACGGCGGCAATCCGCGCCGCGACCCCCTGGTGCGTTCCCCCTGCGGTCATTTCCTGCAACGCGGCCCGGGGTACCGTCGACCACGGAACGCCCTGGCTTTTGGCCAACGCCAGGATCTCACCGATACTGCCACCATGCGCGCCCTCGGCAAGGTAGAGCCGCACAATCGGCTGTTTCGCCTTGAGCAACTCACGAACCGCGTTACGCCCAGCCACCACCTCCGTATCGCCCGATTTTTCTGACATCTGCCTCCACCTCCCTCTCTTTGCTCCTTTTTATCGTTCCCATCACGCGCGGCGCCGCACCCGTGGCCCCAACGGCGTATCTTCGACCGTCCAACCCAGTTCGCTGAGCCGACTGCGCAGGGCATCGGCCTTCGACCACTCGCGCTTCATCCGGGCCTGCGCCCGTTCGCGCACGAGGGCATCGACTTCGGCCGGCAACGCCTCAGTCTGTCCTGCCCAGCCTTCTAATCCCAGCAGCGCCGCCGTATCTTCCAATGCCGTAACCAGCTGGGCCGCTGCTTCCGCCCCGCAACCTTCCTGCAGCAGCTGGTTGGCTTCGTGGACGGCATCAAACAGGGCTGCGATCGCCCGTGCGGTATGCAGATCTTCGTCGAGGGCAGCAGAGACCGCCGTCTCAAGTCGACGGATGCACCGCTTGGCCGCCTCGGCGACTGCAGGCTCTCCCTGCACCGCATGGGACGCAGCAAAAGAGAGGTTTTGCACAGTTGTCTTCAGACGGCGAACCGCTGCTTGACTCTGCTCTAAGCTATGCTCGTCGAAGTCCAGTGGCGTGCGGTAATGGGCAGACAAGAGGAAGAGCCGCAACGCATCGCCGCTGAAACGCTGCAGCAGCTCATGTACGGTGCGCACATTGCCCAACGATTTGGCCATCTTCTCCCCCGAGAGGGTCACCATGCCGTTGTGCATCCACAAGCGGGCGAAAGGCGCCCCGAAGGCCGCTTCCGACTGGGCGATCTCGTTCTCATGATGGGGAAAAATCAGATCCATACCGCCGCCATGGATGTCCAGGGTAGGACCCAACAGCGCGGTGGACATCGTCGAGCACTCGATATGCCAACCGGGCCGTCCTGCTCCCCATGGACTCTCCCAGGAAGGCTCCCCAGGCTTGGCCCCCTTCCAAAGGGCGAAATCGAGGGGATTTTCTTTTGCCTCGCCCGGCAAGATACGCGCCCCCGAAGCCAGGGCTTCGATACGTGTTCCTGAAAGTTTGCCGTATTCAGGGAAACGACGCACCCGATAATAAACGTCGCCCCCTGCCGCATAGGCATACCCCTTTTCGATCAGGGTAGCGATCAAGGCGATCATCTGGGGAATATATTGGGTTGCCCGCGGCATAGCATCGGGAGGGCGGACACCGAGATGGGCAGCGTCTTCCAGAAATGCGGCGAGAAAGCGCTCCGCGACCTCCTCGGCCGGCAGATTCTCCTCTTGCGCACGGGCAATGATCTTGTCGTCGACGTCGGTGATGTTTTGAACATAGGTGAGCGTGTAGCCCGTCCGGGCGAGCCAGCGCCGCAGCGTGTCAAAGACGACCAGCTGCCGGGCGTTGCCCACATGGATCCAATTGTAGACCGTCGGCCCGCAGACGTAGATCCCTACCTTTCCCGCATGCTGCGGAACCAAAGGTTGCATACGCCGGGTCAACGTATCGTACAACTGCAATGCCACCTGAGTCGCCCTCCTGCTCCTGTTGATGCTCCCTCGCTAGGATACGCTCAATCGCTAAAGGGGACCAGCACGGCAATCGCCAGTGCGACCAGCGCCTCGCCACGGCCGACTGCCCCCAGATGCTCCGCCGTCTTGGCCTTAATCGAAACATCATCGACATGAAGGCGGAAAACCTGCGCCACCGAGTCACGGATTTGTGCGGCATAGGGGGCGATGGCCGGCGCCTCCGTGATCACGGTGATGTCCACTTGTGCCACGCGCCATCCCCGCTCCCACAGTTCGGCTACAGCGGCATCCGCCAACGTGCGGCTGGAAATGCCGGCGCTGTGGGGATCTTCGGGGGGAAAATGACGGCCGATATCCGGCAAACCGGCCGCTCCAAAGCAAGCGTCGATGGCTGCGTGTAAGACGGCGTCGCCATCGGAGTGACCCTGCAGGCCCCGCTCGTACGGCACCAGGACGCCCCCAAGCCACAGCGGCCGGCCCGCCACAAAACGGTGGACATCCATACCATGCCCGACACGCGGTAGCTGCAGCGATCCACCGCCGAGCAACGCTTCGGCCAACCGCAGATCTTCCGGATAGGTCACCTTGAGGTTCTGACGTTCCCCTTCGACCACCGTCACTTCGCCTCCAAACGCCTCGACGGCCTGGGCCTCGTCAGTGCATGTCCCTCCCCGCTGCTGCGCCTGACGCATGGCAGCGATCAGCAGGGAGGTACGAAAGCCCTGCGGCGTCTGTGCAAGCGCCAGCTGCGTCCGGTCAAGGGTCTGCTTCACATGGCCGTTTTCGACCTGCTTGACCGTATCCCGTACGTCGATGACCGGCAGGGCAGCACCACTTGCGGCGGCCTGTGCCGCAACGCGGTCAAAAAGCGCTGGAGAAGCCAGCGGACGCGCTGCATCATGGACCAAGACAAGGGCTTGCCCTGCAGGCAGCGCAGCCAATCCCGCCAAAACCGACTCAAAACGCGTGGCACCGCCTTGCGCCCAAAGGAGTGCATGCAGCCCCGCCTGCTGCGCCAGCTCCAAAAAACGGGACCGCTCGGCTAGGGTCGTCACCAAGACGACCTGCGTGCACTCCCGTAAATGGGCCACGGTGGCCAGGGTCCAGTAAGCCAATGGGTGGTGGGCTACAGGCAGAAAGAGCTTGTTTTGGGCTGCCCCCATCCGCGTACCGCTGCCGGCCGCCACGACGACGACGCTATACTCCATTCCTTACAATGCCTTTTCAAGCAGTTTCGGCTTGGCAAAGATCATCCGACCCGCAGAGGTCTGCAAGACACTGGTCACCATCACTTCGAGTGCGCTGCCGATGAAGTCATGACCCCCTTCGATCACGATCATCGTGCCGTCATCCAAATAGGCCACACCTTGGCCGTACTCTTTGCCTTCCTTGATGACCGAGACGGTGATCTCTTCGCCGGGCAACAGAATCGGTTTTACCGCATTGGCCAGATCGTTGACATTGAGCACCGGAACTCCCTGCAGCTCGCAGACCTTGTTCAGATTAAAGTCGTTGGTTACCACACAACCATTGAGCTGCTGGGCCAAACGCACCAGCTTGCTGTCGACTTCCGCTACATCATCGTAATCGATCTCGATGACATGGACATTGTCTTTGCTGTCGGTGCGAATCTTGTTGAGAATATCCAGCCCCCGCCGACCCCGGTTGCGCTTGAGCGCATCGGAAGAATCTGCAATGTGCTGCAACTCCTGCAGGACGAAGGTCGGGATGACCAGAGGCCCTTCCAGGAAGCCCGTCGCCCAAACGTCGGCAATACGCCCATCGATGATGACCGAAGTATCCAGGACCTTCGGCTGTGCCACGCCCTGCAGCTTGTCTGCCTCCCGCGTTTTCCTGCGCTCGCGCTCCTTCTCCCGATGCTCCGGTTCATGTTCCGGTCGCTCATCGGAGGATTTGCGCTCTTGGCGCAACTGCCGGAAGAACGCGACCACTTCTTCCCGACGAGTCGTGCCGATGCGAAATCCGATGTATGCCAGAAGGATGGCCACGAAGACAGGCAGGAACTTCCCGACAACGGGGATCTGCAGCAGCGGCAGGGTCACCAACGCACCAATCACCAGACCGGCAACCATGCCGATCACGCCGCCGATGACTTCGCCCACCGGAAGCTTGACCAAATGCTCTTCGGAACGATGGATTTGGCGGGAAAGACTTGCTGAAGCAAAAAAGCCGGCGATGAAGAAAATGACGCCCCCGATGGCAGCGCCTGTCCACGGTGTCTGTAGGATGGCCGATGCCGTTCCTCCTATGGCGATGAGGATGGCCGGTTCCAGATAATAGCCTGCAATCGCGCCAAGCACGACGAAAAAGGCGGTAATGAGTCCTCGCAACATGGTTCACCTCCTGTTCCACAGCATAGCCAAGAATCTCCAATTCTAGCCGCGAATAAGTCCGTTTGCGGTCGCCCCGCCATTTGCTTGGATCTACGTATCGATTGCACAATATGATGCCAGCATCACATACGCTGTTCGAAGAAAATGCGCTCCCGCAACCGCCCCAGCCCTTCACGGATGGCACGTGCCCGCACTTCGCCGATGCCCTCCACTTCGTCGAGGGATTCTACCGAGGCACTCTCCACTTCGCTGAGCGAACCAAAGTGATCGACGAGCCGATCGACGACATTGCTGGGCAACCGCGCGATCTTGGCGAGCAAGCGGTAACCGCGGGGCTGCACGACGGTCTCTACCAGGTTTCGGCCTCCGGTATAGCCCAAAATCCGCAGGACATTGACAGGATCGAGCAGTTGATCGGAAGAGAGAACATCCAAATCGTGCAAGACGGTTTCGGTAGGAACTTCCCGCTGCCGGTAATCCCGGATCAGCCGATCCAGCTCGCTGTCAAAGTTGGCCGTCAGCTCCTGCAGCTGCATGGTTACCAATCGCCCGTCGGTCCCCAATTCGGTGGTATAGCGATACAGTTCCCGCAAAATGGTGCGAATGCGGGCCGCCCGCTGCAGGACGACGGCCACAGCACCCAGTTCGGCGCGGTTTTCCAACTCCAGCGCAGAGAGATCGGCGAGGGCTGCATCAAAAACCGCCTTGTACTTCTCCAACGTTGCCAGTGCCTGGTTGGCCTTGTTGAGCGTGACCGAACTATCCCGCAAGGCATAGCGGATGCTTCCGGCAAACAGCGTGATCACCGAGCGGCGCTGGGAGATGGCAACGACCAGCTTGCCCGTCTGGCGGGCCACCCGCTCGGCCGTGCGGTGCCGAATACCGGTTTCTTGGGAAAGAATGGTGCTGTCCGGCACCAACTGCGTATTGGCATAGAGGATGCGCCGGCTGTCCTCAGTGAGGATGATCGCCCCATCCATCTTGGCCAGTTCGTAGAGATTGTTCGTTGTCAGATCGACATCAATGCGAAATCCGCCTTCGCAGATGGCCAGCACTTCCGGACTGTCTCCCAGCACCAACAGCGCTCCCGTATGCGCACGCAAGACATTGTCCAGCGCCTCCCGCAGCACGGTACCGGGCGCTACTTTGCTCAACATGGCAAGAAGCGGATCCATCTTTTCGCCCCCCTTTTCGTTCTCTTTTTCTGGCTCCTGGCCGTGCTCAGGAAGCGCCAGCTGCCAGTGCTTTTCGGACGGCTTCGCGCACCGAGGCACAGCTTTCTACGGCAATACCCTCCACGACAGGTATCCGAGAAGGGACCAACGCCCGATGAAAGCCAAGCCGTTGTGCTTCACGCAGGCGCTGACCTGCCTTGACCACTGTCCGAATTTCCCCGGCGAGGCCCACCTCCCCAAAGACGACCAATGCCGGATCGACAACGACATCACGCAAACTGGAAGCGACAGCAACAGCCACGGCCAGATCCGCAGCCGGCTCGTTCCAGTGCACGCCTCCGGCTACGTTGACGTAGACGTCTTGACTGGCCAAAGGCAGCCCTGCCCGTCGCTCAAGTACCGCCAACAGCAAGATCAACCGATTCAAATCGATCCCTTGGGCCATCCGTCGAGGTACCGGCAAGGCGCTCGGCGCCACCAAGGCCTGCACTTCTAAAAGCAGCGGCCGTGTCCCTTCGTATCCTGCAGAGACAACCGAACCGGGCATCTGTGTCGTTCTTTCGGAAAGGAAAAAAGAAGACGGGTTTTCCACTTCGGTCAACCCTTCGCCGACCATCTCGAAGACGGCCAGCTCGTTGGTTGCACCGAAGCGGTTCTTGACGGCACGGAGGATGCGAAATTCTTGACGACGCTCTCCTTCTAAGTATAACACGGTATCGACCATGTGCTCGAGCAGACGCGGACCTGCGATCTGTCCTTCTTTGGTCACATGGCCGACGATAAAGACGGCGACCCCTTGCTGCTTGGCGAGCTGCATCAGGCGAGCGGTCACGGCGCGCAACTGCGAGACCGATCCGGGGGCAGAGGCCAGCTGGGGATCGTAAAGCGTCTGGACGGAATCGGCGACCACCAAGGTAGGCTGCAAGCGCTGTACCTCTGTTAGGGCGGCCTCGATTTCGGTCTCCGCCAGCAGATAGAGCCGCTCGTTGCCTACGCCCAACCGCTGCGCACGCAGCTGTACCTGCGCCGCCGACTCCTCTCCGGTCACGTAAAGCACCGATCCGCCTCTGGTGGTGATCGCATCTGCGACCTGCAGGAGCAACGTCGATTTGCCGATACCCGGATCGCCCCCCAACAGGACAAGTGAACCTTCTACGATGCCGCCCCCCAACACGCGGTCCATCTCCACGAATCCACTGCCAAACCGGCGTGCCTCTGCGCCGCCGACCAGGGTAATGGGTTGTGCCCGGACGGCCTTGACACGGTGGTTGGGAAGCTTGTCCGCTGCTTCTTCCCGCTCTTCCACCAGGCTATTCCACGTGCCACAGCCCGGACAGCGTCCAAAGTACCGCACGCTTTGATAGCCACAACTGCTGCAGACAAAATGGGTCTGCGCGCCCTTTGCCATCCCTTGCATCTCCTTTTGGAGGCCTCGTTTGGGGGCGTTGTCGTTAGGATAACGCGATCCTGCTGTCGAAGTCGCGCGAAGGGTGTAACCCTCCTTACGGCTGTTGGCCGCCCAGCTCGTCAACCAATTGTTCCAGGGCAAAGTGACCACCTGTCAACAGCACCGGTCCGTGTGCCGGACAGAGTGCATCAAACGCCAGCGCGAGCAGGGCTTCTGCCGTGCGCTCGGCCTGCTTGAGGTCATCGGAGTAGATCGCCGGCGGCAGCGCTACCCTCCCCTTGGCGGTCGTTATCAGCGCGTCGCCGACAAAGAGGGCCCCTGCTCCCTTGGAGAACAGCACCCCGATCGAGCCAGGCGTATGGCCCGGCATGGCCAAGACAAAAAGGTCGGGAAGCAGCTCCTCTCCCCCCTCTACAGGTAGTTCCACTGACAACGCAGTGGATTGTGCATCTGCGGGATGCATGACGAGGGCAACCCCCTTTTCCCGGAAGAAATCGGCCCCCTCGATATCATCGCGATGGGTGATGAGCAAGAAACGGGCACCGCCCAACGCGACGATCTCTTCCCATTGCGACGCCTCTGCGGGGGGCGGATCGATGAGCAACCCTCCCTGTGGTGTCTCGACCAGATAGCTGTGCGTCCCATCGGATTTGGTAAAAAGGTAGACATCCTCAAAAAGCGCTTCCACGATCGCTTCCTCCTGCCTTTACAGGCCCATGGTGCGCACCCGCGTCGGCGTCACCCGCAGAATGACACGCGGTTCTGTCTTCGTCTGCTGTGCGTACGCTGCTCCGTCTTCGGGACCACGATACTTGAGAGCCAGACGTTCGATCAACGCATGGGCAGACGAAGGCTCTTCGTCGACCTGTACCCGTCCAGAGAGAATCACCCATTGCCACGGGTTTTGCGGATGGACGAGCCCGACACTGACCCGCGGATCCCGGCAGACATTGCGGTATTTGACACGGTCGGTGGTGGTGGAGATGAGCAACTGTTCCTTCTGGGGATCCAATTCAAACCAGACGTAGGTAAACTGTGGACTCCCATCGGGATTGAGGGTGGTCAACCCCGCCAGAAACGGATGCTCCAAAAAGGAAACGGTTGCTTCGCTGAAATGTGCCATCGAGATGCTCCTTTCTTCTGCAAGAGATAGGCTGTTGGTTTTTCAGTCTACTCGTTGTGGAAGTGTTCTCCAAATGATTCCATAGAATGGCCCCGAAGCGAGCGGCTTCGGGGCCATCGATAGACTTTGCAAATCGTCGGTTGGGTTAGGCGTCGACACCGGCCTGCTCGGTTTGCGGCTCCATCTGTCCGACGCGGGTAAAGGTGAGCTTGCCATTTTCGACGTCGACTTTCACCAAGTCACCCTTGTGTATCGTTCCTCGCAAAATCTCTTCGGAGAGCTGATCCTCGATCTGCTTTTGGATGGCACGGCGCAGCGGACGTGCACCGTAGACGGGATCAAAGCCCTCTTCGGCGAGCTTGTCGATGGCCGCGTCGGTCAGGGTGATGTCGAGCTCAAACTCGCGCAGGCGCTTGCGCACATCGGCGACCATCAGGCGGACCACTGCCTTGATATCATCCTGGCTGAGCTCGTGGAAGACGATGATATCGTCAACCCGGTTGAGAAACTCCGGACGAAACTGATGGCGCAGCTCTTCCATCAGCTTTGACTTCATCGCCTCATAGTTGCTCTCTGCCTCGTCACCGGTGGTAAAGCCGAGGGTCTGTTGCTTTTTGATCGTCTCTGCCCCAGCGTTGGAGGTCATAATGATCACGGTGTTGCGAAAGTCGACCGTGCGCCCTTTCCCATCGGTCAAGCGGCCATCTTCGAGCACCTGCAACAGTACATTGAAGATGTCCGGATGCGCCTTCTCGATCTCATCGAAGAGCACTACGGAATAAGGCTTACGCCGCACCGATTCGGTGAGCTGGCCCCCCTCCTCGTAGCCGACGTAGCCAGGAGGTGCCCCGATGAGGCGGGACTCCGAGAACTTCTCCTCGTACTCGGACATATCGATGCGCACCATCGCCTGCTCATCGCCAAAGAGCGCTTCTGCCAACGCTTTGGCCAACTCCGTCTTGCCGACACCTGTCGGTCCGAGGAAGATGAACGAACCGATCGGCCGCTTGGGATCTTTCAGTCCGGCCCGTGCACGGCGGATCGCCCGTGCCAAGGCAGAGATCGCCTCTTCTTGCCCGATCACGCGCTTGTGCAATACCTCTTCCAGATGCAGCAGGCGCTCCGATTCTTCTTCCTCCAGCCGCCGTACGGGCACGCCGGTCCACTGGCTGACGATGTCCGCGATATCGTCGGCGGTCACCTGCAGTTCATCGCTGCGGTGCTCCTGCTGCCAATGTTGCTTCTTCTCTTCCAGCTCACGGCGCAGGCGACGCTCCTGGTCGCGCAGTTCCGCTGCCTTTTCAAACTCCTGTGCCTGTACCGCCGCTTCCTTCTCTTGGCGCAGTTTCTCCAGCTGTTCTTCGGCTTTCTTGAGATCCGGTGGCGCTGTATAGGAGCGCAACCGAACGCGGCTGCCGGCCTCGTCAATCAGGTCGATCGCCTTGTCAGGCAGGTAACGATCGGTGATGTAGCGGGCCGAGAGTTTCACCGCAGCCTCTAAGGCCTCATCGGTAATCTTGACGCCGTGGTGGGCTTCGTAGCGATCACGCAGGCCACGCAGGATCTGAATCGATTCTTCGATCGTCGGCTCGCCCACCGTGATCGGTTGGAAGCGACGCTCCAGTGCCGGGTCGCGCTCGATGTACTTGCGGTACTCATCGAGGGTAGTCGCGCCGATGCACTGCAGCTCGCCCCGTGCCAACGCCGGCTTGAGGATGTTGCTGGCGTCGATCGCCCCTTCTGCCCCGCCGGCTCCGATCACCGTGTGCAACTCATCGATAAACAGGATGACGTTTTGGTTCTGCCGGATCTCATCGATGATCTTCTTGAGGCGGTCTTCGAACTCACCCCGATATTTGGTCCCGGCCACGACGGTCGCCATGTCCAACGCCATGACACGCTTGTCCCGCAGGGTCTCGGGCACCTCGTTGCTGACGATCCGCTCGGCCAGCCCCTCAGCGATGGCGGTCTTGCCGACGCCGGGCTCGCCGATGAGCACCGGGTTGTTCTTGGTGCGCCGAGAGAGGACCTGAATCACCCGCTCGATCTCTTTTTCCCGACCGATGACCGGATCGAGCTTGCCCTCTCGGGCCAACTCGGTCATATCCCGGGCAAAGTTATCCAACGTCGGGGTGCCACTACCCTGTCCTCCCTGGGCACCGCCTTCTGCGGCTTGCCCCAACAGCTGCAGGACCTGCTGCCGGGCCGCCGGAAGGCTGACGCCCAGATTGGTGAGGACTTGTGCAGCGACCCCTTCTTCCTCGCGCAGCAGCCCCAAAAGCAGGTGCTCGGTACCGATGTAGTTGTGGCCCAGTCGGCGTGCCTCGTCGATGGCGAGCTCGATCGCCTTTTTCATCCGCGGCGTAAAGCCGATCATCGCCGGTTGCTCATGACCGACCCCAACCAGGTTTTCCACCTCACGGCGCACTTTCTCCGGCGTGACACCGAGGTTTTGCAGCGCACGCGCGGCAATGCCTTCCCCTTCCCGGACCAAGCCGAGCAGAATGTGTTCCGTTCCGACATTGGGATGGCCCATGCGTACGGCTTCTTCCTGTGCCAACTGAATGACGCGCTGGGCGCGCTCCGTAAACCGGCTCCACATAAACTGGCCCATCAGCATATCCTTCCTTTCACGCGCCTTTTGCGCAACCTGGTGTGCTTTAGCCCTCGCGGGCAGTCACACGGGCCCGCAAGAGCTCGGCGCGGCGAATATCCCTTTCATTGCTGTCCAATTCACGCCCTGCTGTCAGCTGCACGAAGCCAGGCTGACACAAGACGATGCCTTCATCAAAGACCTTGGGCGAACCTTTGAGCAGTCCCGTATCGATGCCAAAACGGACCAGCGAGAGCATCTCCATCGCTTCTTGCGAGGAGATCTTGCGGCAGTGGGCCAAGACCCCGTAGGCGCGATGCACCCGATCTTCCATCTCGATACGCTGTTGGTGCAACAGCGCTTCCCGGGCTTGCTGCTCCTGGTGAGTCAATTGCTGTACCACTGCAGTCAGGTTATCGATCATGTCCTCTTCGGGGCGGCCCAGGGTGACCTGGTTGCTGATTTGGAACAGGTTCCCCACCGCTTCGGTACCTTCCCCGTACAATCCCCTGGCGACAAGCCCTACCTGCTGCAGCGCGGTCAATACCCGCCGGATCTGCTGGGTGAACACCAGCGCAGGGAGATGGACCATCACCGAAGCACGCATGGCCGTCCCCAGGTTGGTCGGACAAGTCGTCAAGTAACCGAGGCGCTCGTCGTAGGCGTAGTCGATGGTCGCTTCCAAAGCATTGTCCATCTGGTCGGCCAACGTCCATGCCTCGCGCAAAGAGAGGCTGGGCCGAATCACCTGAATGCGCAGGTGATCTTCCTCGTTGATCAAGACGGAGATGGCCTCGTCTTCACGGACGGCGATGGCGCCCTCTTCGACCTGTTGCTGGATATGCTGGGGACTCTCCAAGTGCTTTTCCACCAGCACCTGCCGCTGCAGCGGTGTCAGGTCGCGCAACCGCAGCAACTGAAAGCGTCCCAGTTGCGCCACTTTGGAAGAGTGAAACGCCTGCGTAGCCCGCCGGATCACTTCTTCGGATTGCGCCGCAGAAGCGGTAGTGGGGAAAGGAAGATCGGCGATATTGCGCGCCAGGCGGATACGGCTGGTTAACACGACCGGATCCGTGGCGCCGTTTTTCATCGACTTTCCCAAGGGCGTTGCAAAGAGTGGCTCTACGCTCATGATGCCTCGCTCCCTTCCTTCCCCTGCAACCGACGGATCTCATCGCGCAGTTTCGCCGCTTCCTCAAAATTTTCCTGCGAGACGGCTTCCTGCAAGCGCTGTTGCAGCCGTTGCAAGTCACGCTCCACTTTCAGATGGCCACCACGGCGAACCGGGACTTTGCCCGTATGCACCACATGCCCGTGGATCCGCCGCAGCATCGGCTCAATCTGTGATGCAAAGTGGTGGTAGCACTGTGCACATCCCAGGAAACCCGTCTCTTGAAATTCCGCCAGCGTACGCCCACAGGTCGGGCAACGGGCCACGTTGCCATTGGAAGCCGGCTCTCCCTGTTGCGGCATTGGGTTGCCGTTGTAGCCATGATGGAGCATGCCGGTCAAAAAGTTATTGAATGAGAACGGCTGCATCCACCCGCTAAACGGGGATTGAAAGGCACCGGCAATCTCTGGATTTTCACGGGCACATGCCTCACACAAATGGTATTCGCTCTTTTGTCCGTTGACGATCTTGGTAACGTGAACTGTGGCAGGCCGTTGCCCACAGTTTTGACAGGTCATCGCGCTGCCTCCCCTTCTAGTTTGCCCGCATCAAGGCCATGAGCATGGCCGATAGCAGTCTGGAACGCATGGTATCCCGCAAGTCGACAGGCAGTTCGAGCACGTTGCGATCGACGGCCGCCAAGAGCATCATGGCCTCGCGCCGGGTGAGCAGATGTTCGCGATAGAGCCATTGAATGTACCCCTCTGCCTGTGCTTGGGTCAATGGATCCGCCGCAATCGCATGGATGATTTTCGGCAACGCATTGCGCGGATCCAACGGCAACTTGACAACCCGAATGTAGCCGCCACCCCCGCGTTTGCTTTCCACCAGATAACCCCGCTCCTGCGTAAACCGCGTCGCAAGTACGTAGGTCACTTGGGAAGGCACACAGGCAAACTGCGAAGCCAACGCCCCACGCTGAATTTCGATGACACCGTCGGGACTTTGCTCCAACATGGTCTCAAGCTGTTGTGCAATCAGTTCCGCCATGTTTTTCATCGGCCGTCCTGCTCCTTATGTCCTCCCTTGCGCTGCCTCCAATGGCGCACTCGACTTTGTCTTTCTTTGACCTTTTGCTTTCAAACAAAGATCTGGTCCCTTTTGACTATCTTTGACCTTCGATTGCCATTATAGCGGACAGATGCTGGCAGTGCAAGAGGTCATCTGGAAAATCCAGCAACCCACCCATCAAAGAGGGCCTGGGCACGCGGATCATCGGCAGCCATATCCTCCGGATGCCATTGGACACCCAAAACCGGCCGGCCTGGCAGTTCGATGGCTTCGACGACGCCATCCGGTGCCGTGGCGGTGACGACAAGACCCTCTCCCAACGAGCGGCAAGACTGGTGGTGAAACGAATTGACCGGATAGGGATCTGCCCCGATCAGACGAGCCAGTAGGCTCTCCGGCGCGATGCTGACGGGGTGGGAAGCCGCCCACCGTGGTGCCGTTTGGCTGTGTAGCAGGGTACCTGGCCGCTCCCGAGGAAGATCCTGGTAAAGCGTTCCCCCCAAGGCGACGTTGAGCACCTGGATCCCCCGACAGATGGCAAGCAGTGGTTTGCCTTGCGCCAACGCAGCCCGGACGACGGCCAGTTCGGTGGCGTCCCGTTTCGGGTCGACGCTGCCCAACCCCCGTTGGGGATAAGCGCCATAGCGCAGCGGATCGACATCTTCTCCGCCCGTAAGCAAGACGGCATCGCTTTGGGTGACGGCCTGTTGACAGAGTGCATCGGGCAAGTAGCCGATCAGCAGGGGCAGGCCCCCGGCGCGCACGATCGGCTCCTGATAGGCACGCTTGAGCCATAGGTGTTCCGTGGCAAGGGCACTGTTCTGCCCACAGACGATCGCAATGCGTGGACGAAGCTGCCTCTCTTCCAAAGCACGCACTCACCTTTCTTTCGGGCGCATCAAGGGAAAGAGCAGGACATCGCGGATCGAGGGTTGGTCCGTCAACAGCATGACCAAGCGGTCGATCCCGATTCCCAATCCCCCTGTCGGCGGCATCCCGAACTCCAGCGCCTGCAGGAAATCCTCGTCGATCACCTGGGCCTCTTCGTAACCACGGGCAGCCAGACGCGCTTGCTCGACGAACCGGTTCCGCTGGTCGATCGGATCGTTGAGCTCGGAGAAGGCGTTGGCGTGCTCTCGCCCGGCAATGAACAGTTCAAAGCGATCGACGTAGCGCGGATCGTCGGCGGTTTTTTTGGCCAAGGGAGAAATTTCGATGGGATAGCGGTAGACAAAGGTCGGCTGGACGAGGGTAGGCTCCACCTTCTCTTCAAAGATGGCATTGAGGATAGTGCCACGGCTCGCCGCTTGCGGCAAGGGAACCTGAAGTTGCTGCGCAAGCTCTATGGCCGCTTGCGTATCCGCAACTTCCCGGTCGAAATCGATCCCGGTGACCTGTTGAACCGCATCGACCATGCGCACGCGGCGCCACGGGGGAGTCAGATCGATCTCCTGCCCCTGGTAGACTATCCGCTGCGTGCGCCCGATCGCCTTGGCCGCTTCGACGAAAATGCCTTCGGTGATTTCCATGATCGCATGGTAATCGACGTACGCCCAGTACAACTCGAGCATGGTAAACTCTGGATTATGCCGGGTGTCGATGCCCTCGTTGCGGTAGACTCGCCCGATCTCGTAGACCCGTTCAAAGCCGCCCACCAACAGCCGTTTGAGGTGGAGTTCTTCGGCGATGCGCAGGTACAAGTCGAGATCCAGCGCGTTGTGATGGGTCTGAAACGGCTGGGCGGCGGCTCCTCCCGGCTGTAGGTGCATGGTGGGGGTCTCGACTTCCAAAAAACCTTCGCCGTCCAAAAAGCGGCGGATGGCACTGACGATCTGACTGCGTGCCACAAAGGTGGCCCGCACCGATGGATTGACGATCAAATCGAGGTAACGGCGGCGATACCGCTCATCGACATCCTGCAGGCCATGCCATTTCTCCGGCAAGGGCCGTAACGCCTTGGCGAGCAGCACGAAGCTGGTGATACGCACCGAAACTTCTCCCCGGGCCGTGCGCACCACGTTCCCGCAAGCGCCGACAATATCGCCCAAATCGAGTCGCCGAAAGGCCGCATACGCCTCTTCTCCCAGCTGCGCTTCCTGCACGAAGAGTTGCAACCGCCCGCTCTGATCCTGCAGTACGGCAAACGTTGCAGTCTTCAGCAACCGTAAAGCGATCAAGCGGCCGGCAACGTGCACTTCCCAATGACGTGCCTCGATCTCTTCGGCTGAAAGCGGATCCATCTCACGATGGATCTCCGCTGCCTGTGCATCGACAGGGTAGCTGGTCACCTGATACGGATCCTGCCCGGCGTCGATCAATCGCTGCAGCTTTTTCTTGCGTCCACGAATCAGATCGTTCTCGTCCATCCATCCACTCCTCATCCAACCCCGAGCATACGCGCGACAATCCCATCAGGCAACCACAGAAAAGAGGCAGGAATGCCTGCCTCCACACTCAACAGACCCGGCCCACAGGCATCCCTTACGCGTGGATCCCCAGCACCTTCAACCGCACCGTGCCGCTGGGCACCTGGGCCACTACCTCGTCTCCCACATGCTTGCCCAAAAGGGCTTCCCCGATAGGAGATTCGTTAGAGATACGGCCTTCGGCAGGATCAGATTCTGCGGCACCGACGATCTCATACTCCTCTTCATCCCCATACTCCAAATCGACGACCCGTACCTTGGAGCCAACCGTCACGACATCGGTCCCAACCTCACTGTCTTGGACCACCTTGACGTTGCGCAACAGGTTTTCAATCGTATTGATACGGCCTTCAATAAAGGCTTGTTCATTTTTGGCATCTTCGTACTCCGAGTTCTCGCTCAGATCCCCATAAGAGATCGCGACCTTGATGCGCTCGGCGATCTCGGAACGCTTGACCGACTTGAGATACTGCAATTCCTCTTCCAGCTTCTTGAGTCCGGACTGCGTCACGACAAGCTCTTTTTGTGCCATCGGCCCGCTCTCCCCCCTACACAGCAGTCCACCCAATCGTTATCCAGTGGTATGCTGCTTTCTTCCTGAAGTTTCCGTTTTCGACGGCCTAAACAGGAGCGACCGGCCAACAAGGAATGAAGGAGGCACTGCCCACCCATGCTTTGGCAGTGCCCACGCTCAAAATCATGGGAGCATTATAGGAAGCTACCTGCAACATGTCAATCCAACAGATCTAACTGTTTTCTACCTCTCTCCCCTCCGCCTGGTCCGCCTTGGCTGTCTCTGCTTGGTCAGCAGCGCTTTGAGTCTGGGTTTCGCTCAAACGGCGGTGCGTCCAACGCCGATAGGCCGCACGCTGTTCCTCAGAAACATCCGCGACAGGGATCAGCTTGTACTGATCCGGGGGACGCTGGGCCAAGGTGACCTCGTAAAAGAGCAGCTCCTCCTGGCGGAACAACCCGATCCGAACCTGCTCACCCGGCTTGTGATCGGCCAAACGCTTCTGCCAGTTCTCTGGATGCAGTCGAAACCCGTCGATGGTCAACAGCTCATCCCCTGGTGCAATCCCCACTGCCATGGCTGGCGTCTCTTCCAAAACCGATGCAACGATCAGGTGCCCATGATCGTTGCGCACACGGACGCCCAAGTAGGAATGGGTCTTCTCTTCCTGTTTGTAACGACGCTCCAACTGCAGTCCAACAGTTGGCAGCACCGTGTCCCACGGCAGTTCTTGGGTGCCATAAACGTATTTGGAGAAAAAGTCGTCCAATGGTCGGCCCAACAGCTTCTCGACGCTGCGTTCCACCCCATCTTCGGGCACTCCCTGGCCATGTTCGTAAAAATCGGTGTACAGCGTGCGCATCACATCGTCTAAAGCGCAGCCGCCTCCGCTCTCACGCTGCAAAGTCAGATCGAGGAGCCACCCGACCAGACATCCTTTGAGATAGTAGGAAATGTGATCGTTGACGCGATTTTCCGTGCGCCGGTACTCCTTGATCCAGGTGTCGAAGGAAGACCGGGTGACAGGCTCGTAGCGGCGCCCCGGCGTCTGTTCGAGCCTACGAATCAGTTCGGCCATCCCGTCCAAGAAGTGCTCGTCGTCCTCTATCCCGGCCCGGTAGGGCAACAGCTCCGCGTAGTAATCGGTGACGCCTTCGTGCAGCCAAAGCAGATGGGTGTACTGCTCCCGGGTATAGTCGAAAGCCCAAAACGTCTGGGGCCGGATGCGCTTGACATTCCACAGGTGAAAATACTCGTGGGTAAAGAGGCGCAACATTTGCCGATACGAGTTCTCTTCCCCAAACTGCCACCGTTCGACGATGATGGAAGTGGAATTGCGATGCTCCAGCCCCCCACCGCGCCGGTCGCTGAGATGCAGCAAGAACAGATAGCGCGTATAGGGCAGTCCCCCCATCATCTGGGCAGCCGCTTCGATCACTTTGGTAAGGTCGTCGATCAACCGACCAGGATCGAGATTGCCCTTGCCGCAAACCGCCAATTCGTGGGGAATGCCACGCACTTCGAAGAAATAGGATGCGTGGGTACCGACTTCGACCGGTGCATCGATCAGTTCATCGTAGTCGTCTGCCTGATAGTGGCCAGGACCTTCTCCCGACCGCTCCCGAAGGCCGGTCGAAATGTGCCCACCCTGCGGAATCTCTACGTCGAGCGTCACCGGCTCGTCACGATGACCCACCAGATAGAGAAAGACCGTCGCGCCGTTCCAATAGGCATGGCGATCATCGACATGGCTGGCATGTGTCTCCAATGCGTGGGCGTAGACGGCATAGCGCACGGTCACCGAGGACACCTGTCCGACCTGCACCTCCCAACGGTTTTTGGCTGTCTTTTCGACCGCAAGCTCGGTCCCCGAAGCTTGGGCGGTCATCCAGGGGACATCTTGGGCAAAATCGAGGATTTCGTAGGCACCCGGTGTCCAGACAGGCATCTCCAGGAGAAGTCGGCCCTCTTTGGTGGGTGGATCTTCAATCTGCATGACCACCTGCAGCAGGTGGCGCTGCGGTTGAGCAATGGCGACGTGATAGGCAATCTTCATACGGACGATCGCTCTCCTTTCCAAAGGCCCAGGCAGAGCCAGGGGTATTGTAGTCGATTCGTGGGGGCTAGACATCCTGCTTGCCTGTCCCCCAACGGGGGACTATACTGAAGAAAAGATGTGCAAGCATTGTGCACACGGAGGAGAAGGATGTCACTCCTGCGCATCGGAGAAAAACTGATCAGTCCCAGTCAGGTACAGCGCGCCGTCGACGAGATGCTCCACCTGCGGAGCGCCGGAGCGAGCCAACAGGAGGTTGCCGCGCGGTTCAAGGTAGATCGCTCTTTTGTCTCCCGGCTGGAGTCACTGGGAGAGATCCACCGGGGAAAACATATCGCGTTGGTCGGCTTTCCGGTCGGCAACAAGGAGGCATTGGCGCGCGTCGCCGAGCAAGAGGGGGTCGAGTTCACCCTGCTGTGGACCGAAGCCGAGCGCTGGTCTTTCGTGCGCGACCGGGACCCTGCCACCCTGACCAATGAGGTGCTTCGCCTTACCGGGGAAGTGCGCATGTACGACGTCGTCGTAGTGCTGGCTTCGGATCAGCGGCTGCGCTCGATCGAACGGCTGCTGGACCGCCAGGTGGTCGGCATCGTCTTGGGCGAGTCTCCCCTGACGACAGATTGTTTCGTCGATCCACAAGAGCTGCGCGGCGTTTTGCAGATGGTCCGCGAAGAAGGAGCCGTAACATGAAGCACGTCGTCAGTGTCAGCATCGGTTCTTCGACACGCAACCATCGGGTCACAGAACGTTTTTTTGGCGAAAGCTTCCTGATCGAACGCATCGGCACCGATGGGAAGATCGACGACGCCATCGCGCTGATCCGCGACATGGACGGTAAAGTCGATGCCTTTGGGATGGGCGGTATCGATCTGTACATCGTCAATGGCGACCACCGCTACACCTTTCGCGACGCCCGGCGAATCGCTTCGGCTGCCCAAAAGACACCGATCGTGGACGGATCGGGGCTGAAGAATACGCTGGAGCGCCACGTGGTGGCCCAGATGGCGGAAGATCCCAAACTTTCTCCGAAGGGGAAGCGGGTGCTGATCGTTTCGGCCATGGATCGCTTCGGTATGGCCGAAGCGATGGTCGCCGCCGGGGCGCACTGCACGTTTGGCGACTTGCCCTTCGCCATCGACGTACCGATGGGCCTGCACAGCCTCAAGACCTTGGGGTTGCTCTCCCGGATCGCGTTGCCTATCGTGACACAACTGCCCTTTACGCTGGTCTACCCGACCGGCACCGCCCAAGAGCAAGAAAGTGTCCCACGTTTTCAGCGTTTCTACGAGGAAGCCGAGATCATTGCGGGAGATTTTCACTACATTCGCAAATATTTGCCGGCGCGCATCGATGGAAAGACCATTTTGACCAACACCACAACATCACGCGACGTGGCCCTCTTGCGTGAACGTGGGGCAGCTTGCCTGATCACCACGACGCCGCAGTGGGAAGGTCGCAGCTTTGGGACGAACGTGCTGGAAGCGCTGCTGGTCGCCTCTGTCGGACAGCGACCGGAAACGATCGATCCCCAAACCTACGAGGAGTGGATCCTGCGTTTGGGGATTACACCACACGTGGAACGCTGGGATCGGGAGGCAGCGGACGCGTAGACGGTCAGCCGGCCATCAGCTGATGCAGGGCGCGCTTCATCTCTGCTTGGCTCTCTGCAGCATTGATTTGCGCCCGCACTTCCGCTGCGCGAGGCAACCCTTTGAGATACCAGCTGAGGTGTTTGCGCATCTCGCGGACGCCGATCGACTCTCCACGGAATTCGACCATCAGCTGCAGGTGCCGCAGTGCGCAGGCGATGCGTTCGGAGATTGGCGGTTCTGGTGGTACTTCGCCTGACTGCAGCATCGAGACGATGCGTTGGAAGACCCAGGGTGTCCCTTGCGCTCCCCTGCCGACCATCACCGCATCCACACGGGTCTGTTCAAACATGCGTTGCGCATCCTGGGGAGTGCGCACATCGCCATTTCCTATCACCGGCACCTGGACCGCTTGCTTGACTGCGGCAATGACCCCCCAGTCCGCTTCTCCTGTATAGCCTTCTTCACGGGTTCGCCCATGGATCGCAATGGCCTGGGCACCGGCCTGCTCCAGTCGCTTGGCCAGCTCGACGACATTGACAGAGTGTGCATCCCAACCTTTGCGCAGCTTCACCGTCACCGGACGGTGTACGGCCTTGACCATCGTCTGGACGATGGCTTCTGCCCGTTGTGGTTCGCACATCAGTGCGGCACCCGCTCCGGTTTTGACCACTTTCTTGACGGGGCACCCCATGTTGATATCGATCAGATCGGCCCCGCTGGCTTCGACGATCTGTGCCGCTTCGGCCATCACGTCCGGATCGCTGCCGAAAATCTGAATGGAAATGGGCCGTTCCACCTCTACAAAGCGAAGCATCTGCAGGCTCTGTGCGCTACGGTGTACCAACCCTGCAGCGCTGATGAACTCCGCAGTCACCAGCCCTACCCCATACGCACGGCAGAGCACGCGAAACGGGAGGCTGTCCACACCAGACATCGGTGCCAAGACGGTCGGGTTGGGAATCTCGACATCGCCGATCTTCCAGGGTCGAAAGCGGAGTGGCCTCCCCTCCCATCCCATCGTCTCGAGGCGTTCCATGGGCCCTTCTACCTGCACCATCGTACGCACGTTCTTCCTTTCAAAAAGCGGTTTTGCCCTATCAGTATAACCGAAGCAAAACGATAAGGGCATTCGCGGGAAGACATTCCTTGGTTTAGGCGGTGACGTCTTGAAAGCGGGTGCCCCATTGCGCGCGCAAAGACTCCCAAGCAGGCAAGGAAGAAAGGCGGTGCACGCCCACACAGCCCAGTGTTGCAGCCCATTCGTGCGCTGTGCGGCCCAGTGTGGGATGCCGCCAGCGGGGCCAAACGGCAGCCAGGGGAATCATGACAAAGGCACGTTCGGTCATCCGAGGATGGGGAAGGGTCAACCAAGGGGTGGCAGAAACCTGCTCACCACAAAAGAGGAGATCGAGATCGAGGGTACGGGGGCCATTGGGCAAATCCCGCTTTCGCCCATACGCTGCCTCCATGCCCAGACAGGCTCCCAGCAGCGCAGCAGGAGACCAGATACTGGTAAGGAGCAGGACCGCGTTGTAAAAGTCCGGCTGTTGCACAAACCCCCACGGTGCCGTGCGATAGAGCGGCGAAAGCGCGACCGGCTGAACGCCTGGAAGACGTGCCATCGACTCGACTGCATGTACCAGCTGATCCACGGGATCGCCGAGGTTCGCCCCCAGGGCGATCCCGCTTATCGCGAACGCCATCGGGTCAAGACGACGGCGACATCCTTGTACGTGCCGGGAATCGGCGGATCGGTCTTGGCAAGGCGCACACACACCCCATCGATTCTGGAGAAACGCTCGAAGATGGCAGCACACAGCGTTTCTGCGACGCTTTCCAGCAGTTTTTTGGGAGGTCCGCCAACAATCTCCTGGGCAAGTGCGACGATCTTTGCGTAATCGACCGTTAGGCGAAGATCATCCTGTTCACCCGCCTCATGCAGATCCGCGAAGAGTGTAAGATCAACCACAAAGCGCTGACCCAGCTTGTTCTCCTCAGGCAGGGCACCGTGATAGCCATAGAGGGTCAATCCCTCGATTTGCAGTGCATCGTGACGGGTCTGCGGTTCAAATGTGGCAAATGCCTGCGTCTTTTTTACTCCTCTCCCCCAAAGGAACCCGGCTAGGCCTGCGGTTGCTCGACGGACGCCGCTTCCCGTAGCGCTTCCGCCATGCGCGCCACGCGCACCATCGCCTTTACGTCGTGCACCCGGACAATACGCGCACCGTAGAGCACCGCACAGGCGACTGCTGCGGCGGTTCCCTCTTCACGCTCTTGCACCGGCAAATCGAGGGTCCGCCCGATAAAGGATTTCCGGGATGGACCAACCAAAACCGGATATCCCAGCGCGGCCACCCGGTCGACACGTGCCGCCACCGCCAGGTTTTGCTGCAGGCTCTTGGCAAAACCGATGCCAGGATCGAGCACGATTTGCGTCTCATCGATCCCTGCTTGTCGGGCCAGAAAGAGGCTCGCTTCGAGATCCGCCAAAAGATTTGGCCAGAAGTCCCGATAATGCCGGTCTGTACGATTGTGCATCAGCACCACACCGGCCCCATGCCCGCCGATGAGCCGTGCCATCTTTGGATCGCGCTTGAGTCCCCACTGATCGTTGACAATCACCGCCCCGCGACGCAATGCCTCGCGGGCGACTTCCGCTTTCGACGTATCGATCGAAAGGGCGGCCTGTACCCGCCCCTGCAGCGCTTCCAAGACAGGCAGAACCCGGCGCAGCTCCTCTTCCGCCGAGACGGGTTGATAGCCGGGGCGCGTCGATTCTCCGCCGATGTCGATGATGGCTGCGCCCTCCGCGTCCATCTCCAGTGCCCGGGTAACTGCGGCATCGACATCGACAAAATTCCCTCCATCGGAGAAGGAATCGGGCGTCACGTTTAGGATGCCCATCACTACGACCTGATGCAGGGAGATCGCGCCTGCGGCATGGCACCAGACCCATCCGTTGCTCTCAGAGAGGTTCGGTAAGCTTTGAATGCCAAAGGGCAGGTGTCTTCCAACGCTCGTTGTACTCATGAGGCAGCTCCTTGCGAGAGCATCTGCAGCTGATCCAAAAAATTGCGCAGCAGCTGCTTTCCCTGGGGGCTCAAGCGAGACTCAGGGTGAAACTGTACCCCTTCGATCGGCAGGAAACGATGGCGTAGGGCCATCACCAGCCCGTCTTGGGTCCAGGCGCTCACCACAAGCTCGTCGGGCAATGTCGCAGGATCGACCACGAGAGAATGATAACGCCCCGCCCAGAAGGGATTGGGCAAGCCGCGAAAGAGTGTGCTCTCATCATGCCAGATCGGCGATGCCTTACCATGGACCAACTCGGGCGCGCGCATCAGCTTGGCCCCAAAGGCGCAGGCAATGCTCTGCATGCCCAGGCAGACGCCAAAGACAGGCAGCCGCAGCTTGGCGGCCTCCTCGATCAGCGGCAGCGAGACGCCGGCTTCGTACGGCGTCTTTGGCCCGGGAGAGAGCAAGATGGCGTCTGGTTCCAGTTCCAAAAACTGCGGGACACGCAACGTGTCATTGCGGTAAACCAACGGCGTCATGCCGAGTTCACCGAGATATTGAACCAAGTTGTAGGTGAAAGAATCGTAATTGTCGATCACCAACAGGCGCACCCCGCCGCCCCCCATCGCCCTTAGGATAGCCGAGATCCCCGATCTCTCGCAAGCAACAAAAAAGGCGGTGATTGCCCAGCCTTTTTAGAATGGATACCCTGCTTTGCCGCTCATTCGAACTGAAAGAGTGCTGTGCTTAGGTACCGCTCTCCTGTATCCGGCGCGACCGTCAAAACCCGTTTGCCAGCACCAAGCCGTTTGGCGACCTGCAGTGCAGCCCAGACATTGGCGCCGGAAGAGATGCCCCCCAAGATGCCTTCTTCCTTCACCAGTCGGCGGCCGGTTTGGATGGCATCCTCATCGGTGACCGTGATCACCTCGTCGTACACCTCGCGGTTGAGCACACCAGGTACGAAGCCTGGGCCGATGCCCTGAATCTTGTGCGGGCCCCCATGCCCTTCGCTCAACACCGGCGAGTTGGCCGGCTCGACCGCGACAATCTGGATGCCCGGAATCTGCTCCTTGAGCAGTCCCCCTGCACCTGTGATGGTCCCGCCGGTGCCGATACCCGCAACGAAAGCATGCAGGAAGCTACCCATCTGAAAGAGGATCTCCCGCCCAGTGGTCTCCCGATGGATCTTCGGGTTGGCACCATTTTCGAACTGTTGTGGCATGAAGTACTGATCCGGGTGCTCCTGGATCAATTGGTTGGCACGAGCGATGGCGCCTTTCATGCCTTCAGACCCAGGCGTTAGCTCCAGTTGCGCACCAAAGGCACGCAGCAGGTTGCGACGCTCTACGGACATCGTCTCTGGCATCACCAACAGGGCCTGGTAACCCTTTACAGCTGCCACCATGGCCAAACCGATACCGGTGTTCCCGCTGGTCGGTTCCACGATGGTCATACTCGGCTTGAGGACACCATGGGCTTCTGCGTCCTCGATCATCGCTTTGGCGATGCGATCTTTGACACTCGAGGCCGGATTGAAAAATTCCAACTTGACGTAGACCTCGGCGGAACCTGCCTCGGGCAACCGCTGAAGACGCACGATGGGGGTTGCCCCGATCAAATCCAGCACGGTATTGCCGACACGCATCCATCCACCCCCTTAATTCTAAGTAGCTATATCGGATTTAATGGAAATCCTCCCCCATTATACACGACTCCCTTGGGGTGACAAGCTTGCCCCGAACCGTCTCAGCGTCCTTCTCCCAGCGCCTGCTGGCGCAATGCACGCAGATCTTCAACGGAGTAGTAGTATTTTTCGCCGCAGAAATGGCAGACGAGTTCCGCCTCTTCGCCCCGATCGGCGAGTGCCTGCAGTTCATCCGGGCCCAATGCGATCAGTCCGCGTCCAAAGCGTTCTTTGGAGCACGGACAGGAGAAGCGGACGGCATGAGCCACCGTATGCGTCGGCGAGACGCCCAACACCTGCTCCAGTAAGAACAGGGGAGAGTCGTGCTGCATCAGCAACTCGGTGACCGATTTCAGTCCTTCAATGCGCCGTTGCAACGCTTGCACCTGCGCTGGAGGGGTGAAGGGCAGCACTTCGACCAGAAAGCCACCGGCACGGCGCACACCCTCTGGCCCAACCAACACTCCCAAACCAACCGCTGCGGTCAATTGCTGCGATTGTGCTAGGTAGTAGGTAAAGTCATCCCCCAGCTCTCCTGAAACCAAGGGAACCATTCCCTGATAAGGAGGGTCTTCGGCCACCTGCATCACGACATTGAGATAGCCCTCTTGCCCAACCGCTCGTCCCACGTCGAGCTTTCCATCGGTCGTACGAGCAGGCAATTCGACCTGCGGATCTTGCGCATAGGCACGCACGTTTCCGGCGCTATCCGCATCCGCCACCAGCTCTCCCAAAGGTCCACCCCCGTGAACCTGGACGGTGACCCGCGCCTGCTCTTTTTCCCGCGTAGCCAAAAGCAGGGCGCCACAAGCCAATCTCCCCAAAGCTGCACTGGCTACCCGCGAGGCATCGTGCCGCCTGCGCAGTTCTTCTGTTAGCGTCCGCGTCGAAGCAGCAAATGCGCGGACATTGCCATCGGGCGTTGTTGCCGAAAGGATCTGATCAATCATGGGGTCCCTCCGTCGTTTCCATCTGTCGTTTGACACTGCGTTCATAGATGAGGGCGATGCCCGAAAGCGTCAGTCCTTCATCGATATGGGAGAGATGCCGGCACAGCGGCGCGATGATGTGCGCCAGGCCGCCCGTCGCAATCACCGGTGTCACTTCGCCCATCTCGGTCCAAATGCGTTCGACCACCCCATCGGCCAAGGCAGCTGCCCCATAAGAGAGCCCCGACTGCAGCGCGGCGACTGTATGGTGCCCAATCACCGAAGAAGGCACGGCGACCTCCACTTTGGGAAGCTTTGCCGCCTTGGCAAAGAGTCCCTCGGCAGCCGTCTCGACCCCCGGCGCAAGGACGCTGCCCAAATAGGTCGCATTGCGATCGACAGCGACAAAAGCGGTCGCTGTCCCAAAGTCGACCACCACAGCCGGCGCACCGTAACGTGCAACGGCAGCCACCGCGTCGGCAATCAGATCGGAGCCGGCCTCTTTGGGTTGTTCATAGCGGATGCGCAAGCCGGTCCTGCTGCCGGGGCCTATCCAAAAGGGCGGACCGCCGAGCAACGCCTGGACGGCCGCATCAACCCGTGGACGTAGGGCCGGAACCACACAGGATCCGGCGACGGCATCGATGGCAGCGCCCCGCACTTCAGCGAGCATGGCTCCCAGCGCAAAGCGCAGCTCATCGACCGTGCTGTCGCTGCGAGCCGCCAGACGCCAGCAGCGCTGCAACTGGGATCCATCGAACAAGCCGACCACGAGATTGCTATTGCCGATGTCGAGTGCCAGCAGCATCCTTCCGCCTCCGTTTATCCAGGCACCGCCAAGGAGAAAAAAGCCCCCGCAAAGGGGCTGGTCCGACCTACTCTGTGCTTTCCGGCGTAGGAGGCGGATCTTGGGGAGGCCGGAGAGGCATCACTGCTTCCGACGAACGGATCACCGTCTGCCATCCGATCGCCTTGGGCCGAGGTTCCTCCTCGCGCTTGTGCTCGGTGCCTTTCTCTTTCGATTCGCTGGCGGAACTGCTCCCCGCTGTCTTGGAAGGTTCCTCCGCTGTGACAGGCGGCAGCTGGCCCGTCGTCAACAGCGACTGAATCTCCTCTTCTGTAAGCGTCTCTTTCTCGATCAGTGTATTGGCCAACAAGTCGAGCTGATCGCGGTGCTCGGTCAACGTCTCCATTGCCCGTTTGTAGGCCGCATCCAGAATGCGGCGAATCTCTTCGTCGATCTCTTTGGCGACCTCTTCGCTGTAGTTGCGTTCGTTGCCCAAATCGCGTCCCAGGAAGACCTCCTGGTGGGGGTTTCCCAATACAATGGGTCCCAGGCGCTTGCTCATGCCCCACCGCGTCACCATATTGCGGACGATCTGCGTCGCCTGCTCGAAGTCGTTGGAGGCCCCTGTCGAAATTTCGCCAAGTGCCACCTGCTCGGCGGCACGGCCGCCCATCAGCCCAGCAACCCGCTCCAAAAGGTCGTTCTCTGTAAGGATATCCCGGTCTTCTTTCGGCAAGCTGATCGTGTAGCCCCCAGCCTGCCCCCGAGGGATAATCGTCACCTTGTGCACGGTGTCCGCATTGGAGAGATACCATCCGACCAACGTGTGTCCAGACTCATGGTAAGCCACCAGGCGCTTCTCCTTGGGGCTCATCACCTTGCTGCGCTTCTCTGGTCCGGCGATCACCCGATCGATCGCTTCCTCGATGTCGTGCATGGAGATGCTCCGCTGGTTTCTGCGCGCCGCCAAAAGTGCTGCCTCGTTGAGCACATTTTCCAAATCAGCGCCGGCAAAGCCGGGGGTCAGTTTCGCAATGGTCCGCAGGTCGACATCGGGCGCAAGAGGCTTGCCCCGGGCGTGGACGCGCAAGATATCTTCCCGCCCCTTCAAGTCAGGACGGTTGACTGTGATCCGCCGATCGAAACGCCCGGGACGCAACAGTGCAGGATCGAGAATATCCGGACGGTTGGTCGCGGCCATCACAATGATGCCCTCATTGCCTTCGAACCCATCCATCTCGACCAGCAACTGGTTGAGGGTCTGCTCCCGTTCGTCATGGCCACCCCCGAGGCCGGCACCCCGCTGCCGACCGACGGCATCGATCTCATCGATGAAGATGATGCAGGGCGCGTTCTTTTTGGCCTGGTCGAAAAGATCACGGACACGTGCCGCGCCAACGCCGACGAACATCTCCACGAAATCCGAGCCGCTGATCGAGAAGAAGGGCACCCCGGCTTCCCCAGCCACAGCCCGCGCCAGCAACGTTTTCCCGGTTCCCGGAGGACCGACGAGCAAGACGCCTTTGGGAATGCGCGCGCCCAATGCCGAAAACTTGCGGGGATCCTTGAGAAACTGCACAATCTCGATCAACTCAGTCTTCTCTTCATCTGCGCCGGCGACATCGTCAAAGGTGACGCGTTTCTTCTCCTCGTTGTACATGCGCGCCCGGCTGCGACCGAAGTTCATGACGCGATTGCCGCCGCCTTGCGACTGATTGAACATAAAGAAGAGCAGTACGCCGAAGAGCAGCATGGGAATGATCCAGCTGAGTAAGGTAATCCAGATGCCGTTGTTCGAGTTCTCTTTATAGGTGACGTTGACATTTTTCTGGTCCAAAAAACTGGTCGTTGTATTATCCCCCGGCGCATTGACGACAAAGGTATGGCGCCCCCTGTCGTCGCTATACGTACCGGTGATATGGTAAACCGCTGTGCCGGCCGACGCCGTCACGGGTCCGTTGACTTGGTTATTTTGAACAAGCTGTTTGAACTGTGTCCAACTGATCTCTTGAACATGTTCGCCAGGGCGGGTGAGTGCGGTGACCACCACAATGATGATCAGGATAGTGATCACCCATAAACCCGAGTGCCGCCAAAGACGGTTGTTCATACGAAAATCCTCCCCCGCGCCCGCTCCTACGTCGCTATTGTAGCATACGCTCCTATGGGTCCGCAGGGTTTCGCCGAAAAGGACTATTCGGCTGTATGGGTGGCACGGTGTATGGCCAGTGGGGTGGGTACAAAGATAAAAGGAACATTGCGATAGTGCTCCGCCACGTCGAGACCGTAGCCGACTACGAAGCGATCCGGAATATGAAAACCACACCAGTCTGGTGTCAGGGAGACGGTGCGACGATCCGGCTTGTCGAGCAACGTGACCATCCGCAGGGAAGCCGGATGTCGCGCCCGCAGATGCTCATAAAGGTAATGCAACGTCAAACCGCTGTCGATGACATCTTCGACGATCAGCACATCCCGGTCGATGATGGCGTGATCCAAATCCTTGAGAATGCGCACCACCCCGGAAGAGTCGGTCGACAAGCCGTAACTAGAGGTGGCCATAAAATCGATCTCGACCGGAATGCGCATCGCCCGCATCAGATCCGACAAAAAGACCGTGGCTCCTTTGAGCACACAGACGAACAACGGCAGCCGGCCCGCATAGGTCTCTGCCAGCGTTGCGCCGAGTTCCTGGACGCGGGCAGCAATCTCTTCTTGCGTGAGCAGCACTTCTTCGATTTCGTCAGGGGCCGGATAGACACCCAGATCTGCGGCTATGCCGGAAATGGTCTCACCTCCACCCTACCATCGCTCCCTATCTGTTCCTCAGGGCAGATGTGCCTCATCCCTTTTTCTCATTTGCCCTTCGCTCGCTTGTATCCACAGCCCCGGACCTTCTTGGTGAGAAAGCCGGATATCTTTTGCGAAGGGGACGACCCACAGTAGATCTTCTCCCAAACACAGCAGCGGCAGACGATCGCGCTGCTCACGGGGGATCTTGCGATCGACAAAGAGGTCGGAGAGTTTGCGCCACCCGCCCGTCAGATGGATCCGATCGCCACGTTGCCATCCCCGTACGACCAGTGGCCGGTTTTGCCGCCACCGATCGCTGACAAAAATGGCATCCTCTCTTTCGTGGGGCGGCCCATTGAGATGCGTGATGCGAAATCGCACCTTGGAGACCGGTTCGATCCACTCACCGTTTTCCGGCAAAGGATGCACAACCACCTGAGGCGATTGTTGCCGATGGCGCAACCAGAGCTCATCGTAGTTGCGGACCGCTTCGATCCCTTCCGGCAGCGCCAAACGTGCGGACGGATGACTTTCAAAGAGCGCACGTACCTCGTCCATTGCAGCAGCAGAAAGAGGACGATCCGTTGCAAACTGCCCCCATACTAATTGAATCGCCCGCCGTTGTAAAGCAAGCGGCAGTTGGCGAAAGGGGGGATCAAAGAGGACCCCTCCGTCTGGCATCAGGCGATAGAGCCGTCCTTCCCAGGCGACCAATTGTGCTTGCAGCGCAGCTTCTTCGTCGCGCAAAAGGGCTGCCGTTCGGCCCATCGCAGCCACAGCATTGGGAAAGGCAGCCTCGATGGCGGGCAACAGCTGGTGACGCAGACGGTTGCGGAGAAACCGCAGATCGGCATTGGAGGCATCGGTGATCGTGGGCAGCCCCTCTGCTTCGACCAGGGCTTGCAATTGGGCCCGGCGCACTTCCAACAAAGGGCGAATCACCCACAAGCCGGGCCCGGGGCGTTTCAATCGCATTCCCCCTAGACCCCGGAGGGCACTGCCAGTGAAGAGCCGTTCCAGCACCGTCTCTACCTGATCATCGAGGTGATGTCCCAGGGCCAACGCCTGGGCACCGATCTGCTGACCATAGGAATACAGCAGGTGGTAACGCCATTTCCGGGCCTCCGCCTCCAAAGAGCTGCCTTTGCGGGCGATCTCTTCTGGCACCGTAAGCCCTTCAAAGGCGATGCCCAGACGGTCGGCGAGTTGAGCGGCGCGCTCTGCCTCTTGGGTTGACTCGGGGCGCAGACGGTGATCGACGTGTGCAGCGACGATCTGCCAATGCCCCCGTTTTTGCAAGGCGCGCAAAATCCACAGGAGTGCAGTCGAATCCGGCCCACCTGAAAAGCCGACCAGTACCGTATTTCCCTCCTGCAAAAGCTGACCGGCTTGAATCGTCCGCCAGACCTGCTCGATCAACGGCTCGCTCATGGGTGACGCCTTCTCCGCAGCGCACCGCTTACGCCTTGCGCGATCCCATCGGCCATGGCCAATGCTGCTGCAATGGCACCCGCGTCGACAAAGGCCGTGAAGATCCCACCGAGGCCCTGCGTCACCTGCCCCTGGGCAAAAGCTTGCATGGCGCGATAGGTGGTCACCCCAGGAACCAAGGGGATGATTCCACCGATGAAAAAGAGGGTGACCGGCTCACGCCGCAAACGTGCCAACACTTCTGCCGCAGCGGCAATGCCAAAAGCGCCGCCAAACGTGGCAAACCCGTTGCCGACCCCCAAGGCGTCCAACCCATGAAAAATCGTCCAGCCACATCCTGCAGCAACCCCTGCCCACAGCGCATCCCGGATCCCAATGCGAAACGCGAGGGCAAAGCCGGTCCCAGCTGCCCAGCTGAGCAAAAAAGAGAGGAGGTACCCGATGTTCATGGCCACAAACTTCCTGCCACAGCCACGCCGGTCGTTGCCCCAGCTGCCAGGATGGCCCCGATCGTCGCGGCTTCAATGGCCCGTGCACTTCCCGATAGCAGATGGGCACCGATGAGATCACGCACTCCATTGGTCAATGCAACCCCTGGGACGAGAGGCAAGACAGAAGCCACCAACAACCCCTGCAACGAAGTGCCGGGCAAATGCGCCACCGTGACAGCCAACCCACCGCCCGCAAAAGATCCGAAGGCGTATGACAAAAACCATCCGCCCACCTCCAGGCGGATAAGTGCTTCGGAAATTTCGAAGACCGCCCAGCCCAACAGCATGGCCATCGCGGAATCGACCAGCGTCCCACCCAGCAAGAGGGCTGAAGCAGCGCAGCCGATGGCCGTACCCAATCGCCGGCGCCAGCGAATCTGGGGAAGGTGCGCCAACCCCTGCAGACGCTGTTCCAGCTCCTCGGCAGTAATCTGGCCCGATTCCAACGCCCGGGAAAGATTGTTGATCAACGCGATTTTGCGCAAGTCGGTCTCACGGGCACGCACCTGGGCCAGTCCAGTCTGCACGTCCTCTCCCACCCGCACCGACAGAAAAACTCCGGTAGGCACTGCAAAAATTTCGATCTGTTGACCGCCCAAGGCCCGGGCGACGTGCTCCATCGTCTGTTCCGCCCGGTACGTCTCTGCCCCAGCGGACATCAAGGTTCGCCCTACCTCAAGCGTCAGCCGCGTGAGCCGTTCCAACTCCACCCGACCAGAACCTCCCGAGAGGAGATTATACCGGTTCTGGGCCTAGGAGGCGCGGGCATGTGTCGTCTGTGCGCACAGCACATGGGCAACCAGTACGGTGATATCGTCTGCAGGGCGTCGCCCATGGACTCGTAGCGCCCGTTGCAGCAGATAATCGACCAACTGTTGCGGGGTTTTTGCTTCGGCATGGGCCACCAACGACGCCGCCCATTGGAGAGGATCTTGCTCTCTTTCCCGCTGTTGCAGCAATCCGTCAGAAAAGAGGATGAGCCAATCATCTTCTTGAAGTTGAAACGTCGTCGGGTGCGGTATCACTTGCGGCAGAATCCCCACTGGCAATCCTTCCCCCGAAAGCAGGATCACCTCCCGCCCACGTTTGACCAAGCTGGGCGCCGCGCCTACTTTGAGGAGCGTGGCCATGCCGCTCTGCAAGTCCACCGTAGCCAGGTCGAGGGTGGTGTACATCTCCGCATGTCCCTGTAAGGAGAGAATGCTGTTGATCGTCGCCACACAATGGTTTACGTCAAATCCAAGAGAGAGCAGGCGTTGCAGCAACGCCAAAGCGGATCGGCTTTCGGCATGGGCCTTTTCGCCATGTCCCATCCCGTCGGAAAGTGCCAGGACAATCCGGCCATCCCCCACATCGACAATCGCATGGCTGTCACCGCTGACAGAGGCCCCCCGCGCTCCCGCGCTGGCAACGGCGGTCTCCAGACGCAAGGATTCGGCAGAACGCACCCGAAAACGCGCCACCAACGACGAAGGGGTATGCTGCAGGGTGGCGTGCATGGGCTCGCCGAAGAACGCGCTGCAAACTTCGCCAATCAGGCGCCCATCCCGTTCATAGCCGGGGTAGGCAGGGACCGTCACGGTCAGGTCGACCCGCGCGGGGGTAATGCTGTGAAGGGTGATATCGTAGACAGCCATCCCGATCGCATCGAGACGGGTGCGCAGCTGTTCCTCCCGTGATGCCCAGGCACTCTCGGGGCGATCGAGCTGGCGACTGATCTCTTCGACGACGTCCGCTGCCCCACCCAACTGAGTCGCAACCAACTGGCGTGCCTCTTGCAGCTGCTCGTTTAAGGCAAGCTGCTGAACGCCCACCGTGACGTTTTCGGCAATGGCTTGACGCACCTGTTCAGGTGCGATGCAGTAGCGCCGCAACGCTTCAGGCAGTGGGGCCTCCCTGCCCCCCTGTTCTACGGCAGCGACGGCCTCTTGGAAGTCATGATACGTCCTGGCATAATGCTCTTCCCAGCACCGGTGGTAGAACCGACAATGGCTACAGACACGGTCGGAGGCCATCCCCACCCATTCCGCAACCTGTGTCTGCGGTTCCACCGCGGCTGCAACGCCACCGCGCAGCGCCTCGGCGAGCTCGCGAAAGAGCGTGGCTGCTTCCCGAATCTGCAGGGCTGTCGCCATCCGCATGCGGGTCAGGTGATCTTGCTCCAGATGGGCATGTGCCTGGGTCTGCGGCAGTAGCTGACCCAATGCCTCTACCAAAGCGCGTGGCAGCGCAATGGAGGCAGCCGCCGCCACCCCTACTTCCCATAAGACCGCAGACGGATTCTGGGGATATACTGCAAAGAGTGCGAGCAGACCACCCCCCAGTGCAAAGCCGAGGGCAGGACCCACCCGTTTGAGGGGCGCCAACAACCCGCCAAGCACCCCGCCAAATGCCAAGAGGGCAATATCGCCCGGTGAAGCGCCTCCGACGACCACCAAAAGCACGCCGCTGATCGCACCGACCGGCGCCGCTGCAGCAGCACCTCCGGCCCGGGCAAAGAGGACCGTCAACGCGCCAGCAGCCACCAATGCCAGTCGCACCCCGTGAAGGGTGACCCCTGCCAAACCGCTACAGGCTGTGGCAGCCAAGATACTGAGGCAGATAATCTCCTCGTCCCGCAGCGCCCTGCGGTTGCGCGGTCCGAAGATCGGCAGGGTTTCCATAAACAGGTAGTGAACGGCCAGGCTGGAAAGCGCCCCGATGGCCGCAAAGAGCAGGATCACCCACAGCCCGGCGCCTTCCCAGACACCCACCAACGCGGATGCCAGGGCGATCGCGGGCACGACCAAAAGGACGGCACGTCGCAAAGGGGCACTGCTGCGCCCAAAGAGCAACCAAGAAAGCGAGAGATAAAAGAGAATCGAAGCAGCCACCATGAAAGCCTGTGCCGCCGTCTCTGTTGCCGCACCTACGACGCAGGCCAGCATTGCAAAAGGGGCCCACTTGGGCCGGGTTTGCTGCAGCAAGACGACAAATGGCAAGGCAAAAGGGGAAAGGGCGCCGACCAGATGGGCTCGTCCCAACAGGAGTGCGAGGATCAGACAGGCGATCAAACCGGCGATCGTCTGTGCAATGACCGTTTGGTGCCCGCGAAGCCGGGGCGCTTGCCGCAAGACGACCCCCTGTGCAGAGACCAGTGCCAAGTCACGTTTCTGCCTACCTCTTTGCATGCAATCTCAACCTCCATTCCTCTGGTAGGCATCAGGATACGCCTTTCGGTTTCCAGTTTCTGTCGGTTTGCGTCAACATGCTCAGGAAATCTTCTGTCCACCTACGACAAAGATCGCCCGTTTTCCTCCAGCATCCACACAAAAGCGCGGAGGAATGCATCCTCCGCGCCCGCGCATCTGCGACAAATTTTCTACATAGGAAAGTTATACCCAAAGGCAACGCTCGAGATACGAGGCAGGTTCAACCGTGACGTGCACCACGTCCACCGCGTTTGCTGTCGGTATTCCGCTTCAGATCGCCCAAGCGATCCTCACTGTCTTTGAGAAACCGGGCCAGCTTGTCTTCGAATGAGTAGCCACTGCGACCGCCAGGACGACGGCCTTCGCCGGTCGTTCTTTCCTTTCGTGGGGAAGAGGGGGGTCGACGCATGGTCGATTCTCGGTTGTCCTCGCTGTGGGGCTTGGCTTGACGAATCGAGAGACCGATCTTGCCGTCTTCACCGATCCGGATTACCATGACCTCGACCGAGTCGCCTACCTTAAAGTAATCATGAATATCCTTTACATATTCGTCAGCGACTTCTGAAATGTGCACCATCCCGGTGGCACCACCGGGCAATTCGACAAAAAGCCCAAACCGGGTAATGCCTGTAACGGTGCCCTGTAAAAGATCGCCCACTGCAAGGGCCATAAAAAAGGAACGGCTCCCTTCGTTCACAAGGATGAAGTCAGCCTTATTCTATGCGTCTTTACGTATTTGTCAACGTGTACCATCCCCCTGGTTGGCAGGAAAGACAAAAATACGTTCTCCAGGCTTGATCATCAGAAACTGATCCCGTGCAACTTCCGCAGCGTAACTGGCATCTTGCCAAGCCGCCTGACTCTCTTTCAGCTGCTGGTGTTGCTGCTGTGCGACCACGAACGCACGTTGTGCCTGTTGTTTTTGCCACTCCGCTGCTTGCAGCGCAGCATGCGCCTGCACCGCACTGATCAAGAGGGCGATCAGCCCCAAGCCACCCATTCCTGCAATGATGCCCGTTGCCCAGCGATGCGTTCGAACTGCCGGGCGTACAGCAGCCTTTTTTCGCTGGGCGGGAAAAGAGCCTGTACTCACGGCTTCCCGATCCCTTCTGTCCACCAAAGCGGAACCGCGGCGGTACATCAGGGGCAGTGTTTCGGCTGCAGCCCTGCCTTCCCTGGCGAACGCTTACCGCTCAGCGAAAGAGCTTGGCCCGCACCCCCTTGCCGCGCGACGGCTCGGATTGCTGGCGTTCCAAGTAGCCCATCTCCTGGACGAGCCCTTCAATGACGACCTTTCCTTGGTCAAGGCTCAGTTCCTTGACCGAAAGGCCACTCCCTTTGATCGCCAGATAGCCTTGCTCGGTCTCCATCAAAAAAGCTTCGCTGTCAAATGAATCGACATTGCGCACGCCGGTCACCGTCAACTCGCGCCGTTCGTTGAGTGTGACGACATGGGGGCGCTGGGGTTCTGCCGCAGGATACCGCTCTCCTGCGCGAGGAAGTGTTTCGTCCGCCATCATGCACCTTCCCACTGTGGAAGCTCACTCTACACCACCGTATGGGTCAAGTGCCCAACGTAGAACCAAAAACACTTCTGCGGACAAATCCCTCCGTCCCCGTTACGAGAAGAGAGGCCTGTTTAGGAGCGCACGAGATCTTTGAGTGCCTTGCCCGCTTTAAAGGCAGGGACACGTGTCTCTGGAATGGTGATCTGCTCTCCATTTTGCGGATTACGGCCAGGGCGCGCTGCCCGCGTATGGGTCTCGAAGGTACCGAAGCCTACCACCTGGACCTTCTCCCCTTTGGCGAGTGCTTCTGCAATGCTATCAAAGACACCATTGACGACCGCTTCGGCTTCCCGCTTCGTCAGGTTGGCCTTTTCTGCCACAGCGTTGATCAACTCGCTCTTGTTCACATGCAACCTCCTTAAATACTGGATGCTTGCTATCATTGCTTATTCGCGGCCATTTGGCAAGCTCCTCCCCGCGCAACCCAACGGATCCACTTTTTTAAGAGGATTGTGCAGAACCAGGAGCCCCCCGCCGTCGCAACAGCCGACGTCGCAAAGGCTCGGGAAGGAAACGCCACCACAATCCGAGCACCAAGTAGAGCGCACCGCCGACCAACACACCCAGCAAGCCTTTGATCAGTGCCCCGAAACGTCCCGAGAGGGGCATTGTTGCGTAGAGCACCCCCCCAACCGCTGCCACCATGACGAGACTCGCCGCGACAGGAAGCAAGACCCCCTGTCGCAGGGGAAAAGGAAAACCGGTCCGTTGCCGAAGGCTGCGCAGGTTGAGCACGGCACCCGCGCCATACGCGAAAAGGGTGGCCAGTGCCGCACCGCTGAGGCCCAGCGTGGGCAGCAGCAAAAGATTGCCGATGGCCTTGACCCCAAAGGCAACAGCCAAATTGCGCACTGGCAACCTGGGCAGATTCATTCCCTGTAATGCGGCGCTGGTCGTCACCTCCAAACCGGCTAGGATACCGGCAAAGGCGAGCAATCGCAAGGCCTTTGCAGCCAGCAGCCCATCTACCCCATAGAAAGCCGTACTCAGGGGTCCAGCCAGCACAGCCAGCCCACAGGCGGCCGGAATGGAGATGGCCAGCGTCACTTGAGTCGCTGTCTGCAGCTGCATGCCCAACGCTTCTTTGTCGTCTACCGCATGTGCGGCGCTCACCGCCGGCAGCAGTGCCACCGCCATGCCGCTCGCCAATGTAATGACGACGGAGACCAGCGGCCAAGCTTCGCCTGTCAGAGCGGCGAATGAGGCTGTTGCGAGTGCATCACTGCTTCCCCGCAACTCCAGCAGGCGCTTTACCGTCAGTGTGTCGACATTGTTCATCAACGACTCGATCAAAGAAGCAAGGCTGATGGGGATCGCATAGAAAAGCAGCCGTTTCGCCCAGGCCACCCCCCCTTCCCATCGAAGGAGGAGCGGCCCGCGCTGCTGCCGATCGCGTAAAAAGGCATAGAGCAGCCAACCCAGGCTGGCCACCGCCCCGGCCCCGGCACCGAAAGTCGCCGCAGCGGACGCGCGCGCCACCCCTGCGACGTGCAGCAAGACAGCTGCCCCGGCCAACCCAATGGCGACACGCACCAGCTGTTCTGCGATTTGCGAGATGGCCGGTGTCCCCATCTCCTGATGCCCCTCGAAATAGCCGCGGAACGCCGCCATCATGGGCACCAAGGCCAAGGCAGGCGTCAGTGCGCGCACAGCGCGCAGTGCGCCGTCCATGTCACTCGCGCGGACGTAGAGCGGCGCCAGTACGTAGAGCAGGACAGAAAAGAAGATGCCCAGGGCCGCCATGACGTACAAACCGATCAGAAAGACCGCATCTGCGCTCTGCGAATCGTGCCGCGCCTCGCACTCAGCCACGAAATGCGCGACAGCCAAAGGAATGCCAGCTGTGGACAGACCCAACAGCAGCGTGTAGAGCGGATAGGCTGTCTGGTAATAGGCTAGGCCCTCTGCCCCGACGATATTTTGCAAGGGAATGCGGAAAAAAACGCCGATCAAACGGGTCACGAGGTTGGCTATTGCGAGAATAGCCGCACCCCGTAGCAACGATGACGCCAACCACCCACCGCCTCGAATCGGCGTCATTGTACCGCAAGCAGCGGGGCAAAAGAAAAACAGGCGCCTGCACCTGTCTCTTGGCTTGCACCACCGTCACACTCCAGCAAGCCTGTCGCTCTCCAAGCCTGTCGCTCTCATGGAAGGGTCGCGATTACGCTTCCATCTGCTTGCCCAACACCGAAGCCGTCGTCTCAGCCAGTTTTTGCTCCAGCGCCCCCATCTGTGTGCCGGCCTGCTTGGAAGCGAGGATCACCGCCCCAATGGGATCCCCTCCGGAGATGATCGGTGTCACCAGGTAGGCCATAAACGTGGGCTCTCCCTCTCGCTCCAAAGGATGCTTGAGCAGTCCATTCTCCTTAGGGTTATGGCGGATGACGACGTTGCGCTCTTCCATGGCCGCCTCGACATCGGGGCCAATCTCTTTTTCAAGGTACTCTTTCTTAGAAATGCCCGCCACGGAAATGATCGTGTCGCGGTCGGTGATCATGGCGATGTGCCCGCTATTCTCAAAGAGCGAGTCCGCACACTCTTGAGCAAAATCGGCCAACTGGCCAATCGGCGAATATTTTTTGAGGATCACGTCGCCTTCATGATCGACAAAGATCTCCAGTGGATCTCCCTCGTGGATGCGCAGTGTGCGCCGAATCTCTTTGGGAATGACCACGCGCCCAAGGTCGTCGATTCGGCGCACGATGCCTGTCGCCTTCATCACTACCCCCTTCGCCTCTACGCCCACAAGCGTCCGGCAACAGCTAGTCTGCAGCGCACCGCAAATTTCATGCGCTGACAGCGATTGCTTTGTGGGGCCAGTCCTTACCCCTGTGATTGGGTCTGAGGCTGCTGCGCAAGGTTGTAGTGGACATTGGCCTGGGCAACCAGCTTGTCGGCTTGCTGTGCCGCATGCTGTTGCTGCAGGGTTTGGGTGATCTGTGCTTTGGCACTGTCAAAATTGGGCGTAGTACGCTTGTCCACCCGGATGAGATGGTAGCCGTACTGACTTTGCACAGGCCCGACGACTTTGCCCAGCGGAGCGGTAAAGGCGGCGTCAGCGAAGGGCTTTACCAGCTGATTGAGCGGGACACCGGTCATGACACCCCCCTGATCTTTGGTGGCCGTATCCGTCGAATACTGTTTGGCCAATGCAGCAAAGTCCTTGCCCTGATCCAGCTGTTGCTTTACCTGCTCGGCTTGCTGCTGGCTGGTCACCAAGATATGGGCGACATCGACCGTCGTCAGATTCTCCTTGTGCTGGTTATAGTAATCCTGCAGCTCCTTTTCACTCGGATGATAGGCTTGGGCCTGCTGCTGGATGTAGGTGTTGAACACCGTGTACTGCTTGGCCAACCGCTTCAGATCATTGGTCGTCAAGCCGAGCTGCTTCATCCGATTTTGAAACTGCTGCTGATCCCCGCCATAGACCTGCTGCACCAATAAGTTGTTCAGTCCCTGATAGGTCTGGTCGATCTGTTGGCTGGTCGGATTGATCTTCAATTTTGGGGCCTGATCGTTGATGACGAGCAACTGCGCATACTGCGCGGCGAAATTGGCCTGATCTTGGACACTCATGGGAATGTCCTGCGGATAACCGAGCTGCACTTCGAGCTTGATCTCTTTTTCGAAATCGGTCCGACTGACCTGCTTGCCATCGTAGGTGAAGACGACCGCTGGCAGTGCCGTGCTCTGGGAAGCACTGCCTTGTTGGGCAGGACTGCCCTGCTGCTGTGTGACGGGTTGATTCTTTCCACCGGACGTGCTACAGCCAACCAAAAGCAATCCAGCGATCACCCCGACTACGGGCAGACTAAACCTGGTTCGCCATCGACGTTGCAATGTCGGCCCCCTCCTCTTCTTGCGGCGCCATCTCCTGTAGCACATCCGCAATCGCCTCGAGCATATCGGTCGTGGTCATGTTCCGAACAGAGAGCAGCAGCGTGGGCTCTTTGGGATGCGCTTTCAACCGCGGAGCAAAGCGCTCCAACACTCGCACCAGCGTGATGCCGGAGACCTGTGCCTTGCCCGTCGCATCGGTGCCCAGATGGAACTGGACGACGTCACCCTTGCGTTCAATCGCCACGACATGGGCAGCTGCTGCAAGCACCTTCAGCTGGGCAATTTTGAGCAGGTGAAGGACGGCCTGCGGAGGCTCGCCAAAGCGATCGGTCAGATCGTCCAACAGGCGATCCACCTGTTCGAGTTCGTTCACGTTCGCAATCTCCTGATAGAGGGCAATTTTCTCACTTTCACCACCCACGTATTCGGTAGGCAGGTAGGCCTCGACAGGCAATTGGATGCTGATCTGCTCCTGCTTGATTGCCTCCACCAACGCAGGCTTTTGCTCCCCTCGCAATTCAGCAACCGCTTGCATCAGCAGTTGCTGGTAGAGATCGAAGCCAATGGCGGCAATGAACCCATGCTGTTCGGGGCCCAACAGATTGCCAGCACCCCGAATGCTCAGGTCGCGCATGGCCAGGCGAAAGCCCGCACCTTGTTCGGTGAACTCTTTGATCGCAGCCAGGCGCTCTTCTGCCTGGGGCGTCAACTCTTTGTCCGGATCGTAGGTGAAGTACACGTAGGCGATGCGGTTGCTACGCCCGACACGTCCACGCAGCTGGTACAGCTGTGCCAAGCCGAGGCGATCGGCATCCGTCACGACCATCGTGTTGACATTTGGCAGATCGATGCCATTTTCGATGATCGTCGTCGTCACCAAGATATCGTAACGGCGGTTCAAAAAATCGAGCATGACGCGTTCCAACTGCGTCTCGTTCATCTGCCCGTGCGCCACGGCAATGCGCGCCTGCGGAAAGAGCCGACGCAGCCGCTCTGCCTCCTGCTGAATCGTGCGGACGCGGTTGTACAGGTAGAAAACTTGGCCGCCGCGCTGCAACTCCCGATCGATGGCTTGACGGACCACCTCTTCGTTGTAGGCGGTGACGTAGGTTTCCACCGGGTAACGGTCCTTAGGAGGGGTCTGGATCACCGACAGATCGCGAATCCCCAACAGCGCCTGATTGAGCGTGCGGGGAATCGGCGTTGCCGACAGCGTCAGGAGATCGACGTTTTTGCGCATCTGCTTGATCTTCTCTTTGTGGACGACCCCAAAGCGTTGCTCCTCATCGACAATCAGAAGTCCCAAGTCGTGAAAGTGCACATCGTCTGCCAGCAGACGGTGTGTTCCGATGACGATGTCGACCGCCCCTGAGGCAAGTCCAGCCACAACCTGGCGTTGCTGCGCCTCAGAGACAAAGCGGGAGAGAAGGGCGATGTGCACCGGATAGCCTTCGAAGCGTTCCTGAAACGTGTGAAAATGCTGATCTGCCAAAATGGTCGTCGGAACCAGCACGGCAACTTGTTTGCTGTCCATCACCGCCTTAAACGCGGCCCGGATCGCCACTTCGGTCTTGCCATAACCCACGTCACCGCAGATCAGCCTATCCATCGGATGGGGCTGCTCCATGTCGTGCTTTACCTCGGCGATCGACTTGAGCTGATCGGGCGTCTCTTCATAGGGAAAGGTCGCTTCAAACTCGGCTTGCCAAGGCTTGTCGGGCGAAAAAGCGTAGCCAGGCATCGCTTCCCGTTCCGCATACAGGCGCAACAGCCCTTCTGCCAATTGACGGACAGACTCCTGTGCGCGGCGCGTCACCCGTGCCCACTCTGAGCCGCCCAACGCGTACAGTTTGGGCTTTTGATCGGAGATTGCGACATACTTCTGGATGAGGTGGATTTGATCCGTCGGAACAAAGAGACGATCCTTGCCCGCATAGCGCAGTTCCAGGTAGTCGCGGTGAATCCCGCCGACATCTAAGGTTGCAATGCCGACATAACGCCCGATTCCATGGGCACGGTGAACGACGTAATCCCCCGGTTTGAGCTCTTCCAGTGAGTGAATGCGCTCGCTCTCCGTCTCCCGATGGACCCGCCGATGTCTCCGCCGGACGAAAAGCTCATGTTCGGTAATCACGGCCACATGGTCTTGAGGAAGCAGAAAACCGCGAGAGAGCGTGCCGTAGACGAGCTTTGGAAGCTTTCCATCGGTAGGTCGTTTCTCCCCGGAGGTATCCACAGGCAATCCCGCGTCCTCCAGCGCCTCGAGCAGGCTCTGTCCCCGCTCCTTGCTGGAGAGGACGAGAAAGATGCGGTAGCCTGCATGCTGCAGCCGTCGTAACTCCTCTGCAACCAGATCGGCATGGCCATAAAAAGACTGGACAGGTGTGATCGAAAGCTGGAAGCGTACCTGAGGCGAAAAGCCCTCAATATGGTGGGCCAATGCAGAAAGAAAGAGACGCCTGCGGCCCCCGTTTCGCAGCACTTGACTCGGTGGCGCAAAACGCCGCCACTGCACCTCCAACAGCGGATCCTCGCCCTGCTGGGTCACTTTCTGTTCGGCTACCTGCTGATCGAGCCTCCGCGCCATCTGACGGAGTCGCTGGGGTTCGTCGACCCAGATGAGCGCATCTTTCGGCAACAGTTCGACCGGAGTCGGTGCTTGTGGGTAGAGCAGATCGACGAAGGTTTCCAGCCCTTCGCGCAATCCTTCTTCCAGGCGCTCCACAGCTGCAGAAAGTCGCTCGGCTGCAGGACCTTCGACTTGTGGGAGCAGTTGTCGCAATCGTTCGGCAGCTTCAGCCATCGTCTGGGAAGAGGCGATGACTTCCTGCGCTGGACCAACCCATAGCTGATCGACGCGCTGGATGGAGCGCTGGCCCTGCGGCTCGAAGAAGCGCAACGTATCGATTGCATCACCGAAAGTATCGATGCGCACGGGCATCTTCTGATCGGGCGGAAAACAGTCGATGATGCCCCCGCGCCGCGCAAACGTCCCCACTTGCTCAACACGTTCAGAAGCGACATATCCTAGCTGTTCCAAATGCCGCACGAACGCCTCCAAATCGAAGGCATCCCCTTCGACAAGCCGTACACCGGCTTTGGCCACCACCTCCAAAGGTGTCACGCGCGGCAAAAGCGCTTCCAACGGTGCCACCAGAATCGCCGCTTCCCCCCGATAGAGGGGCGTCAATGCCTGCATCCGCAACCGTGCGACTTCAGGACTTTTGGCCACCACCTCGGAGGGCAGACGGCGATCCGGCAAGAGCGTATAGACAGGCTGGGCGCAAAGGGTTTGGAGATCCTCCGCCCAGCGCTGTGCCGATTCTTCACTTTCCGTCACGATCAGATGGGTCTGCTCTTCGCCTAAGGCTGCGACCAAGGCTGCGCGTTCTGCGCCACTGACACCGAGCACCTCTGCTTCGACACCGGGATGCGTAAGCGTCCGGATCATCTCTTGGACGCGTTGATCGCTTTTCAACAGAGATACGATTTCGTGCAAGACCCGCTGCGAGCCCCCTCAATGGAATCGGACCGCCCAAACCATAAGAACTCTGTTTAGGTTGCCCGATCTCTTGTACGGTTATCCTATGCCTCTACCGCGCCTGATTGTACCGGGTCATCGCCTGATCGATGCCCTCACGCAACCAGCATAGCACCGCTTCGGCAGCTACGGCGATGGCTTGTTGGAGCCGTTCGCGCTCCGGCCCGGTCGGTACACCCAATACATACGAAATCACCGCGTCACGATCTCCCGGATGCCCAATGCCAACGCGCAAGCGCGGAAAAGCCTGGGTTCCCAAGGCTGCGATGATCGAAGCCATGCCGCGGTGGCCCCCTGCTTGGCCCTTTGCGCGCAAGCGCAGGCTTCCGGGCGGCAAGTCCAGGTCGTCATAGACGACCAGCAGGTGGCTTTCCGGAAGCCTGTACCATTGCGTGAGGGCTGCAACCGCCCTTCCGCTCTCGTTCATGAACGTCTGTGGTTGTACCAGGAGCAAACGTTTGTCGTCGATGAACGTCGTTGCAACCAAAGCTTCCCAACGCCGTTTGGCCAAACGCAGATGAAACTGCTGTGCCAGCTGATCGACCACACAAAACCCGACATTGTGACGGGTCTGCGCATAAGCGGGTCCTGGATTGCCCAACCCAACCACAGCATACCAGGGTGACGCTACCTCGGCCTCTTTTCCCATCTTCCTCAGGCTTGCTGCTCCGCCTCCTCGGCCTCTGCCTCGCCTTCAGCCGCACCACGTCGTGGAGCGAGGATCGTGACCAGCACTTCCCCTGGATCGGAGACCAGCTCAACAGCAGTGGGCAACGGGATATCGCCACTGTGCAAGGTATCCCCAATTTCCATGGGAGAGATGTCAATGGTCAACTCCGCCGGGATGTTCTGGGGCAGTGCACGCACCCGAACGGCCCGTGTCTGTACTTGCAGCGTGCCTCCAGCTACTTCTCCCCGAGGCCGACCGGTGGCGGCGACTGGTACCTCGACTTCGACCGGGCGATCGAAGGCAACCTCTTCAAAATCGATGTAACGCACTTTCCGAGTAACCGGATCGATCTGTACCTCTTTGACAACTGCGGGGATGGCCTGTCCTTCCACTTGCAGGGTCACAATACTGGAACGGGCCTTGGGGTCGGAGAGCCATTTTTCGGCCAAGGTTTCATCCAACCATAAACCGGCCCCAGTCGCATCTTTCTTTGAAAGGCCAGCCAACACTCCTCCTTGCTGTCGAATCGCGTTGCGCTCTCCCTTGCGCTGACCCTGTGGTCGCAGGTACGCCACAAACGTCGTTTCTTCTGCCATTTTTTCCTCCCCTATCCCTCAAACAGATGGCTGACCGACGCATTTTCGTGGACGCGCACGATCGCGTCTCCAATCAGTGCAGCCACCGAGAGTACCTGTATCTTGTCGATCCGCCGTTGCGGCGGCAGAAAGATCGTGTCGGTCACAACGACCTCTTCGATCGGCGCTTCCTGCAGGCGCCGAATGGCCGGTCCTGAGAGAACCGGATGGGTACAGCAGGCGTAGACCTTGCGCGCTCCATTTTCGATCAGCGCTTTGGCACCTTCGCAGATCGTCCCTGCCGTATCGATGATGTCGTCGACCATGATGGCGGTGCGCCCCTCGATCTCACCGACCACGTGCATCACTTCCGCGACATTGGGCGCCGGACGACGCTTGTCCACAATGGCAATCGGCGCACCCAGCCGCTCGGCCAGATCGCGGGCGCGCGCCACACCGCCCATATCTGGAGAAACGACGACGGGGTTGGGCAAATGTTTGCTCAAAAAGTACTCTGCCAGAATCGGTGCCGCCATCAGATGGTCCACCGGGATATTGAAAAAGCCTTGGATCTGCCCTGCATGCAGATCCATGGCAATCATCCGATCGGCACCTGCCGTTTCAATCAGATTTGCGGTCAACTTGGCCGTAATCGGATCCCGTGCCCGGGCTTTCCGATCTTGGCGCGCATAACCATAATAGGGCATGACGACGTTGATACGAGCAGCGGAAGCCCGCTTGAGTGCATCTTCCATGATCAGCAACTGCATGAGATTGTCATTGACCGGGGCTGAGGTAGGCTGGATGACAAAAACATCGCAACCGCGCACGCTCTCGTCGATGCGTACCCAAATCTCTCCGTCAGAAAAGGTGCTCACTTCGCAAGCACCCAATGAACAACCGATATGATCGGCGATCGCCTCTGCCAGAGGCAGGTTCCCGCTGGCAGAGAAGAGCTTCAGCATCGGGTCACGGTACGTTGCCACGCTGTGACTCCTTCCCACCGACTGCTTGCTCACCATGCTTCTTTTGAAGCACCGCAGCATAACCTTCCTTGTTGATCTGGCGGTGGCGAGCGATGGCAAGTGCCTGCTTGTGGACGTCATCGGTAATCGTCGAGCCGGCCGCCAGGTAGGCCCCCTCCTGCACTTGGACAGGTGCAACCAAGTTTACATTACACCCAACGAAGACGTCGTTGCCAATGATCGTCTCATGCTTGCTTACCCCGTCAAAGTTGACCGTGATGCTGCCACATCCCATGTTCACTCTTTCACCCAAACGCGCATCCCCGACATAGCTCAAATGAGGCACCTTGCTCTGCGCACCGATGGTACTGTTTTTGATCTCTACGAAATCCCCGATCTTGACATCTGCACCGATGACGCTGCCTGGTCGCAGGTAACAAAACGGACCCAGCTGTGCCCTGCTGCCGACACTGGCTTGATTCAAAACGGCATACTGTGCCTGAACGCCCTCTTCGAAGTGGGAATCGGTGGCACGAAGGTTGGGTCCCAAGACACACCCGCTTGCGACGGTCGTCTCCCCTTCCAAAACGACACCGGGAAGCAAGGTGACATCAGGCGCAAGCTGCACGGTGACATCGATGTACGTCGAGGCAGGATCGAGCAGGCTAACCCCTTGCAACGCCCATGCACGCAGAATGCGCTGCTGCATACGCTGCTGCGCTTGGGCCAGTTGCCAGCGATCATTGACCCCCATTGCCTCGTCGAAGTCCTCAACAGGCAGAGTCTCGACTTTGCCACCCTGCGCGACAACGGCGGCGACCAGATCGGTGAGGTAATACTCTCCTTGGGCATTCTCTGCCGTCAACTGCCTCAACAGAGGTCGGACATCTTGCAGGCGCAAGCAGTAAACCCCGGTATTCACCTCGTGGATCTGCTTTTGTGCTGGATCCGCATCCCGTTCCTCGACGATTGCGATCACCTGTCCCTCATCACGAACCAGGCGACCGTACCCTTGTGGATTGGGAAGCTGGGCTGTCAGCACCGTTATCGCCGCACCGCTGTGTTGGTGCCATTGGGCCAACGCGGTCAAGGTAGCACCGGTAAGCAACGGCATATCTGCACAAGTCACCAAGAGATCCCCCTGCTGCGGCAAGAGGGGCAATGCGGCCCGCAAGGCATCCCCGGTCCCCCGGGGCACGGGTTGCTGGGCATAACGGACGTGTGCCCCCAGGACAGCTTCAATGGATGCCGCGTGTTCTCCAACGACCACGACCGGTTCGGCGACACCTGCATCCCGCAGTGCTGCTACAGCGTAACGCACCATCGGTTGCCCGCACAGTGAGAAAAGTACCTTCGGCAGCTCACTTTTCATGCGCACTCCTTGGCCAGCTGCCAAGACGACGCCCTGCATGCTGCAACCCTCCATCTCTGTGAGGCCAGAATACTCCGCTTAAATCTGCTCTTTCAACGAAGACAAGCTGAGGGCGGGGGCAGGGACCGATGCAAGGTAATCCCTGCCCGGTTGGGCCGAAAGAGCAGTGCCGTCCACCGTAGTGATGCGTGCCAACGAGACATAATCCGAGACCAGTTTTTGTTCGGGCTGCTGCGTCTCGACCAGCACGCCCAGCCCCCGGACGTCGGCATCAAACTCGCGCAACAGATCGAGCAAACCTCGCATGGTTCCCCCGCCACGCAAAAAATCGTCGATGAGCAGTACCGCTGTGCCGCTGGGCAGCAGCCGCCGCGCCAAGCGCATCGTCTGCAGCCGACCGGTCGATCCCGAAACGTAGTTGACCGAAACGGTCGTCCCTTCACTGACCCGATCCTCGTGCCGAACGATCACGACCGGTATCCCCAAGAAAAAGCCGACCGACATGGCCAGGGGAATGCCCTTGGTCTCCATCGTGACCACCGCCTGCGCCCCGGCCTGATCGAAACGGGCGGCGAAGATGCGGCTCGCCTGACGCACAAAGGCAGGATCGCCCAGTAGATCCGAGAGGTAAAGGTATCCTCCTGGCAGCAACCGCTGCGGATCGGCCAACAAAGTGCATAAGCGCTGGATAAACGCGTGCACCTGGGCAGCTTCCTGCAGCACATGAAAGCGGACCCCACCGGTCTGACCGGCGACCGTCTCCAGCCAACCTGTGCCGGAAGCACGCAGGGCCGTATCGATGATCGCGATATCTTCCGAGAGCGAAGCTTTGGCCGCTCCCAAATCGCTGCCCAATGCGGAGAGCGAAATAATTTGGTGGGGATGCTCCAAAAACCAACTGGCAAGGCGCACGACACGCTCGCTCCGTCGTATTTTCGCCAGGCTCCTCACCTCCCGTTGGCCCTAGACCGTCCGCAGTGAAACCACATGGATGGGCACGGTCGGCAGCTGCCATTTTTCGGCTGCTGCGAGCGCACACTGTCGATCCGCAAAAAGGGCAAAGAAAGCGGAACCTGATCCGGTCATGGTGACCCCCAGCGGATGGAGCGCCCACAGTGCCTTTTCCACCTCAGCCAACACAGGGGCCAAGGAAAGCGCTGCCCGCTGGAGCGCGTTGCCCATCGACCGACCCATCTGACAGAGATCGCCGCTTTTTTGCCCAGCGAGCCAGGCCGATACGTCGATTCGATCCCCACCAATGGCATCATACCGCTGGTAGACGGCGGCCGACGAAAGCCGCAAGCCCGGCACTGCTACCAAAAGCGCTGCCTCGACGCCAGGCAGCGGCTCGATCTTTTCGCCGATGCCTCCTGCCCGTGCGCAGATCGCTCCAGACAAAAAGAAAGGGACATCGGCGCCAGTCGCAACTGCAGCCTGCTGTAGGCGCGGATCCCCCACGTCGATCCCGGCTTGCTTGGCCTGCCAGGTCAGCCAAGTCCCTGCATCGGCAGAACCACCGCCCAAGCCACTGCCTGCTGGCAGCCCCTTCTTGACGGCCACATGGACCGGCAAGGCAGGACCCACCCAGCGCTCGTAGCAACGCTGCGCCCGTTCCAATGTATTGCCGGCAGGTGCAATCCGTTGTGGGCAGAGGCGGGCACGCCAACGGCGTGCCGGATGGATGCGAATTGGCTCAGACCACTCCAACTGGTGAAAAACCGTGTCGATTTCGTGATAGTCGTCACGACGGCGCCCGACGATATCGAGGACGAAATTCACTTTGGCGTATGCCTGTGCGCTGACAACTTCCACTTTGCACTCCGAACCGACGCTACATCTGCATTCGTGCGTCTACGCGAGTGTCATTGTAGCAGAAGCAGATCGCAGGCAAAAGAGAAGCCAGGGGAAGCATGTCTCCCCTGGCTGCGCGGTAGATTATTGTGCATCTGTCGGCGGGTGGGCTGCCTGAGCAGCCATCTGCTGTTGCGCGAGAAGAATGGCCTGTTTGACGAGGTTTCCACAATTTCTCGCGCTCAGCTCCCCAAAGCCCTGCTCTCGTGCTACTTCGCCTACGCCCAACTGATCGGCCAGATAGAGCTTCAGCTCGTCAGACATGAGGCTAGCGTGCCGACTCATGGCTCTCCCCTTCCACACCGCGCAAGGATAGCATGTGCTTCAGGCGGGCATCGCTTGCGTGCTTTTGTTGCTGCGCTACGAGGCCTGGTCGTCGGGGACCGGGATTTTCAAACGTTGTCCAAAGCGCAGCGGTTCGTTTGGGGCCAGTTCGTTGATCGCCTCGATTGCCACCTGTGGTAGCCCATAGCGTTTGGCGACATCAAAAAGCGATTCACCCGGCTGGACGAAATAGTACCGGTAGATGTGCAGGGCTTGCTGGGTAGGCTCGTGGACCGCGATGACATCCCGGACGATCTGAATCCGCTGCGGATCGAGTACGGTGACACGCGTCTGGATTTCGCGATGGAGGGTAATTTGATTGCGGTTGTCGGGGTCGATCTCTTGGCTGATCGCGATCACGCTGGTCTGTGCACGTGCGACCATACCTTGGCGGGCACCACCCACTTGCACCGTCAGCGAGAACGGCTCTTGCAATTGGCGTTCTCGCTCTACCCCTTCCACGTCGACATAGGTCAGTCGGCTGTAGACGATGCCCTCGACCACCACGCGGTCCTCTTCAACGGACAAGCCATTGGGCCCCACCGTCGCCGTGCTGCTCTCCCGGGTCACCTGTCCCACCGGGTACTCGACGGCATAGCTGTTCTCCAGCATGGTACTCGCTTGCCCTTCTCCGACGTATCCATCGTAAGAGAGAGGCGCCCGTGCCAAATCCACCGGGCCGAAGACATCGGTGACGACGTCAAAATCACGCAGCTGGGTCACTTCGACATGGATAGAGAGGGGCGTGCGCAGGATCAGCCGATCGGGTTGTTCCATATCCACCTGCACCTCCCCCGGAAGGGCAGTGGTGTAGATGCGCATGCCTGGTGCCGCTCCTTCCACCTCCATCGGCAGTGTGAAACGTTGATCGACCGACTCGACATGGGTGGCATTTTCCGGGGAGCGGTAGAGGATCCACAGGTGTTCGACACCACGGACCACCACCCGGTCTGCCGACAGCGTCTCCTGCAGATCTTCTATCTGCACCAAGACCCGTTCCACCTGAGCCGCGGCGATGGCCGGTACAAAGATCGTATTGATTTCCTGGAAAGCGGTGGCCTGGCTGACGCATTCTTCGGTGGAGAGGCGCTCCCGCGCGACCTCTACACCGCTTCCGGAGACGTTAAGCAGCAGATGGGCCGGCTCGGAGCGAAACGCTTCAGCACTCGCCCACAGGTCGACTGTCACTGTAAAGCGGGCGGAGCTGTCGGGAACACGGGTGGCCTGGCAACTGCGCACAGCAATCACGGGCGTAAGGCTGTCTCCCTCTTTTGCAGCAGGCAAATCGATGCTGGTGGTAAAGCTGAGAAAATGCCGGTGTTCATTGATCCCCTCCGCAGTGGAGGGCAGGTAGCGAAAAGTGAGCATCAACCATCCTTCAAACGTGACCTCGCCATCCCGCGGTACCGCACGAAGATGGACGACCTGCGCATGCACCGCCTGAATGTCTTTGACCGCTTCGGGCAAGGGAACTTCACCGCTGACGGTAAAAAGCCGTTCAGCCGTTCCAACAAAGCGTCTCAGCAGGGGGGTTGCGCGATCCAGTTGGAGCGCCTCGTCTGCCATGGCAACCTCCTTCGATGGGTGTTCTGAAAGACCGGGCTCCTTCCATATCTATGGCCATGAGTCGGCATCCATGAAACGCGCAAAAGAAAAAGGCCCGTAGGGCCTCCCTGCGACATACGTAAAAAGGCCTGCCTTCAAAGCAGCCCTTGAAAACTTACTGCGTTTGATAGACTAACTGCACGTAGTCGCCTTCCCGATAGATCTCGACTTCGACAGTAGAGGTTAAAATATCCGTGTACGAGTAAGAAACATGTGCAAACGAGTGAACAGAAGGGTCCAGGCGGATGACGAAAACAGAGGGATAGGTCCGCTCGAGTACCCCTTTGCGCTCGACCACTTTATTCCTTCCGCCATTGGCACGCACCCGCACCCGTTCGCCGATGCAGTCCTCAACGCTTTGCTTGATCGCGTCAAGGGCACTCTTCGAGGCCATCCGGGTCACCTCAATAGAGAGTCTACCACATCGGAAGGCTTCAAGCAAGTATGCGGATTATAGCAGTCGATCTACGTTCTGTCAAACATTTTGGGCTGCCCTGTCGAGTCTTGCGGCGAGGCGAGCCAGCGTTTCCAGGTCCAAATCCTCTCCTCGTGCGTTCAAGTCAATCCCACATGCGGCAAAAAGGTCACCCAGCGTTTCCGTTGTCCCTGCGAAAGCAGCAGCCAGATTGTGCCGCAGCATTTTGCGCCGCTGACCGAAGGCAACCTTTGCGAGCCACTCGATCCGCTGAGGATCGACGCCAAAGCGCCAGGGATCTTGAGGGTAGAGGACGAGTACAGCGGAAGCAACCTGAGGCGCGGGATAAAAGGCGCCTTTTGGGACCGTGAGAACCCATTCGACCTGCATGTGCAGTTGGATCAAGACCGAAAGGCGCCCGTACGCTTTGCGCTTGGGTGTCGCAACCAGCCGCTCAGCCACCTCGCGTTGCACCATGATGACCGCATGATCAAAGCAAGGTGCCCACTGCACCAAGCGAAGCAACAGCGGCGCTGTGATGCCATACGGCAGGTTGCCCACCACAGCTGGCTGTTGAAGTCCGGCAAACAGCTGTTGGGCAGGAAGCGCCAGCACATCTCCGTGAATCACTTCGACATTGGGCAGGGTCCCCACTGTCTCAGCCAAGGCCGGCAACAGCCGTTCGTCGATCTCGATCGCCCGCACGTGGTGTGCACGCCCCGCCAGGGCCTCGGTCAGTGTCCCCACTCCGGGCCCGATTTCGAGGACGTCGGTGGGCTGGGGCAGTGCTTTTGCCACGATGGCATCGCGTACGCGCCGATCGATCAGGAAGTTCTGGCTGAAACGGCGCTTGGGCGTCAATCCGTAGCGTTGTAGCAGAGGGCGCAGGCGAGAAGGCGAAGTCAATGCAGAAGGTGCCTCATCCATCGCCCTCACCTGCTCTCACCGAACCCCACCTCCTGCTGTGGCAGTCGAAAGAGCCTGCGGGCATTCTCGGTCGTCTGCTGTGCCAGCACTTCGACCGGTGTACGGCGTACCTGCGCCAATACTTGCCCAGTATCGACGCAAAAAGCAGGTTCATTGCGCTTTCCCCGATGAGGGACAGGAGCCAAGTAGGGTGCGTCGGTCTCCACAAGGATCCGATCCGCCGGCACCCAAGCTGCCACTTCCCGGAGAGCATCAGCAGTCTTGAAAGTGACGATCCCCGAAAACGAGAGAAGAAACCCCAGATCAAGACAAGCTTTGGCAAAAGAAGCGCTGCCCGCAAAGGAGTGGATGACACCGGTCAACGACCCGTCTTGCGCTTGGCGTAAAGTTGCCAATGTCTCTTCTTCCGCCTCGCGTGTGTGGACAATCACTGGCAACTGCCGCTGCCGCGCAAGGGCCAGTTGGGCTTCGAAAGCGGGTTGCTGTGCTGACAACGGGGAAAAAGTATAGTGCAGATCGAGGCCAATCTCCCCTACCGCCACCACCTTCAGATGATCGAGCAGGAGGTTCAGTTCATCGATCCAGTCTTCTTGCAATGCGCCACTCTCATGGGGATGAACCCCACAAGCCGCAAAGTACCCCGGCCATTGGCTGGCCAACGCCGCTGAGCGCTGCGAGCCGGCAAGATCTTCGCCTGGATCGATCAACTGTGTCACGCCCCGTGCTTGCGCGCGTTGCAGCACCTCGCTGCGGTCGCCGTCAAAGTCGGGCTCGTGCAGGTGCGTATGCGTGTCAATCCAGATCATTTCACCCGCGTCCCCAAAGGCACCTCGGTCCCGACCTCAGGAAGCGCCATGGTACCATTGGCTTTGGCAGCCAGGATCATCCCATAGGAATCGACACCCCGCAGGCGCACGGGCTTCAGGTTGGTCACCACCAGCAAGCGCCGACCGATCAACGCCTGAGGTTCAAAGTACTCGGCGATTCCAGACACCACTTGACGTTGTTCAAAGCCCAGGTCGATCTGCAATTTGAGCAATCGGTCGGTCTTGGGAATCCGCTCGGCAGCGACCACTTGTCCGACACGAATCTCGACGCGGTTAAACAGATCGACATTGATCGGATCCAGCTTGTTGATGGAAGACGCCGCTACCGCTGCCGCGCGCTGCTGTTCCGGTTCTCCCTTCTCAGCCGGCGAAGACGGGAAAACCAGTCGGGCCACCGCCTCGACCTCTTCTTCGATCGACAGCCGCGGAAAAAGGGGTGCCCCTGGCTTCGTCGGGCGACCAGGAACGAGTTGGCCGAATGCCGTCGCCTCTTCCCACGTTAAAGCCGAAGATTCGGTGATACCCAGCTGTTCAAGCATCCGCCCCTTCGTTTTGGGCATCGCCGGTTCCAGCAGCGTAGCGACCACACGCAGGGTCTCCAGGATGTTGTAAAGAATCGTCGCATTCCGCTGCTGATCCTGCGGATGCGACCAAGGGGCCGTCTCATCGAGGTACTTGTTGGCAACCCGCACGACACGCCAGATGGCATCCAGGGCATCATTGAACGCGATGGCATCCATTGCACGCTCAACTTCTCCCGGAAGCCGCTGCACGGCGGAGCGCAACTCCTCATCTTGTGGAGCGGTTTGCATCGGCTGCGGCACCCGCCCGTCAAAGAAGCGTCCCACGAGCGCCAGGCTGCGGTGCAGCAGGTTGCCGAGATCGTTGGCCAAATCAAAGTTGATCCGGCTGACCAGCTGCTCCGGGGTAAAGTTGCCATCCTGGCCAAACGGGATGGCACGCAGCAGGTAGTAGCGGATGGCATCGCTGCCATAACGGTCGATCAGCTTAGGATCCGATCACATTGCCCTTCGACTTGGACATCTTACCGCCACCCATCAATAGCCAGCCATGCGCATAGACGCGCTTGGGCAGCGGCAGCCCGAGTGCCATCAGCATCATCGGCCAATAGATGGTGTGAAAGCGCACGATCTCTTTGGCCATAAAGTGCACATCCGCCGGCCAATACCGTTGCATGAGCGGTGCATCGGGCATACTGCCATAACCCAACGCGGTGATGTAGTTGGCCAATGCGTCAAACCAGGTGTAAATGACATGTTCCGGATGCCCCGGCACGGGGATGCCCCAGCCCCTGTTGACCCGCGAGACGCAGAGATCCTCCAGACCCGGTTTTAAGAAGTTGTTGATCATCTCGTGTTTGCGCGATTCCGGGGTAATGAAATCGGGATGGGTTTCGTAGTACGCCAACAGCGGTTCGACATACTTGGAAGAGCGGAAGAAGAAGGCCTCTTCCGAGACCCACTCGACCGGCCGCCCACAATCCGGACATTTGCCGTCGATCAGCTGGCGCTGCGTCCAATACGATTCGTCGGGAACACAGTACCATCCTTGATACGCCGCCAGATAGATATCGTCCTGATCCAGCAGCTGCTGAAAGAGCTGCTGTACGCCGATGACGTGGCGTTGCTGCGTGGTGCGGATAAAGTCATCGTAGGAAATATCCAGACGCAGCCACAGGCCCTGAATCCAGGCAACGATGGGATCGATGAACTGCTGCGGGGTCAGTCCTTTTTCTTGTGCTGCACGCTGTAGTTTTTGCCCATTCTCGTCGGTACCGGTCAAAAAATGCACATCGTAACCGCGCAAGCGCTTGTAGCGCGCCAGTGTATCGGCAGCAACCGTCGTATAGGCGTGGCCGATGTGCAGATTGTCATTGGGGTAGTAAATCGGCGTCGTCACATAAAATGTTGGTTTTTCCAACGGATGTGTTGCCTCCTGTGGTCGTTTCGCTCCACTTGCACGGGTTTTATTGAACATAGTCAAGCGCTCCAATGGAGTCAAGCGAGAATGCAGGGATGCTCCAAATGTGCACGCGAACGCCCGGAAGAAAGTTCAGAAATACTTGACGAGTCTGCCAGTTGCTGGTATTGTTGCGCGAGAAAGGTCGAGTGCTGTCGAAAGGCGCTCGTCCAAAACCCAGAGGGAGGTTCTAGAGAGATGAAATCGACGGGCATCGTACGCAAAGTGGACGAGCTGGGGCGGGTTGTCATTCCCATTGAACTCCGCCGCACCATGAACATCGCCGAACGGGATCCGCTGGAGATCTACGTGGACGAGGATCGGATTATTCTCAAAAAATATGAACCGGCTTGCACTTTCTGCGGATCGGCGGACGGCGTCATCTATTTCAAGGGGAAGAACATCTGCAGCCAATGCCTGCAGGAGATGGGCCAACTGCACACCGAGGAACTGCCTGAGCGCATCCTCGCCTAACGGACGCACTTGGCTGCTACACCGTCTTAATTTGCGCCTCGCGCCCCTCGCCGAGGCGCCTCTTATTTTTCTGTGGCCTGCAGGAGCAGGCTGTAAAGGGTATTGCGGGTGGTGTGATGCCGTTGCGCCAGCGTACGCAGTGCAGCGTTGCGGGAAAGCCCTTCCCCGGTCAGGCGGGAAAGCTCTTCTGCCACTTGCTGTGGATCCAACTCTTCCTCCTCTTGCGTCTCTCGGACATTGGCGTCGTGCAACGCATCGGCCCCTGCAACGACCACGACACACTCTCCCCGCACCGGCTGTTGCGCAATCTGCGCAGCGAGTGATTCCAGCGTTCCAGGGCGAATCTCTTCGTGGACCTTGGTCAATTCTCGGCAGAGCACCGCTGGCCGAGGGCCAAGCACCGCTGCCATCCTTGCCAAGCTCTCCGCGAGGCGATGGGGGGCTTCGTAAAAGATGAGGGTCTCGTTGCGTCCTGCCAGCTCCTGCAGACGCTTGCGCGCCGCTTGATCCTTGGCGGGTAGAAAGCCATCGAAGAGCAGGTGATCACAGCGTAATCCGGAAGCAACTGCTGCCACCACAAAAGCGCTCGGACCGGGCAAAACTTCGACTGCCGCACCGTCTTCACGCGCTTGCCGAACCAGCGCCGCTCCAGGATCGGAGATGCCCGGCATGCCTGCGTCGGTAACCAAGGCAACCCGCTGCCCTTCGCGCAACGCCGCCAGCAGACGTGGCGTCGCCCGCTCGACATTGTACGCGTGATAGGCAAACAGGGCTTTATGAATCTCATAGTGCGCCAACAGCTGTCTCGTCCGACGCGTGTCTTCTGCTGCCACCACATCACAAGTGCGCAGCACACGCAAGGCTCGCAAGGTGATGTCTTCTAGATTGCCGATGGGCGTAGGAACCACCGAGAGCAGCCCAGTCGGTGTAGAAATCGTCTGGCTCACCCCGCCGACTCACTTCCCAGGCCGGCGCGATCGGCTCGTTGCGCCTCTGCCAATCTTCCTTCACCGGCACTGGCGCGGTGAAGCAAGTCGGCGCAGAAAAGGCAAGCCTCTTCGCGCATGCCGCCAAAACGTAAGTTGCAGACATGAAAACCATCGTCATAAAGTTGCTTTAGGGCGGCAAAGGCAATCCCTTCAAGCCCCCCCTCTTCCTGCGCCATTTGGGTCAAGCGCAAGCGGCGGTTTTCTTCGGCCAAATCGGCAATCTGCACTTCAAGATTGGCCAACTCGTCATAGAGTGCTGCGACGCGCTGTTTCAACGCTGCAACTTCCACAAGGAGAGAGCCCTTCACTGGCATCACGATTCACCCCACCCAGAATTGCTCGCTCCGCTGCAATACATTCGTCAGCGGGGAGATCGGCGCGTTCATGCGTCTCATCCAGCTCGACTGAAAGGCGTTTGGCCCCGGCATCTACGGCACGAACCACTCCAGAACCCAGCATGGTCTCAACACGTGCACCGACCGAGGGCAAATCCTTCCCAAAGACTTCATAGCGCAAGCAACAGAGCAACCGGCCACACATGCCGGAGATTTTGGAAGGATTGACGCTGCTGGCCTGTTCTCGCGCCGTCTTGATCATCACCGGCGAAAAATGCGTCAGGAAAGACGAACAGCACAACTCCCGTCCACAGCGGCCAATCCCGCCCACCCGCTTCGCCTGATCGCGTGCGCCCAGCTGATGCAGCTCGATACGAGTGTGAAAGATCGCCGCCAAATCGCGCACCAGTGCCCTGAAATCGACCCGACCTTCTGCGGCAAAGTAAAACGTCAAATGCGATCGGTCGAATGTGTATTCGGCTGCAACGAGCTGCATCGGCAGTTGATGGGCTGCAATGCGCTCTGCGCAGATCCCCAGGGCATGGTAAGCTTTGGCCTCATTCTCACGTTGAATGCGTACATCCTGTGGCGTCGCTGGACGGATCACCGAGGGTACGTGCTCGGGTAGCTGATCCTTTGGGTAAGAACGTGGTCCTTCGACAATCTCCCCGTAGGAGGGGCCTCGTTCCATCGCCACAAGGACAAATTGGTGCAAATGGAGCACCTGTTCCCCAGAATCGCAGTAGACGATTTCCCCACTCCGCTGAAAGCGCACGCCAACCACTTGCACCGATCTCGTCCCCTTTGTCACACTTGGCCGAGCAGGAGGATCGCCTCTGTCGCTTTCCTGCTGTCGCATCACCCTTCTTCAGCTAGAGGCAGCTTCCAGCAACGCCGCCGTCGCAGCCAGATGGGGATTGCCGTTCTCTTCGACAACCGCCGCCCAATCCAACAGACGTGCCCAATCGTCAGCACGTTGCGACAGGGAAGCCGCAAAGGTTTCTTTTCCCCACGACAGGGAGCGCTCACCGTGCATGCGCTGCTGCGGCGCTTGTCCAGCCTGCTCGGCAAACAGATCGCGCAGCCAAGCCGCCATCAAGACGAGCAATGTCGTCACAAAAAGCCGATCGGCATGATGGCGCAAGGCGCGTTCCAAACCAAAGAATGCATCGGCGATCTCTGCTTGCCCCAGCGCATGCAACACCTCTGCTGCAAGTTCGTCTGCCGCTGCAAAAGCAGCGGGATCAGCAAGCAGGTTTCCCTCTTCCTCCGAGGGGGCAAACGCCGCCGTATGAGCAGACTCTCCCCATCCATCTGCGCGCAGCGCAGCTTCCCGCTGGGCACGACTTTCCCGTGCAAGCCGTACCTGCACCATGCGGGAGCGCACGGTCGGCAACAGTCTCTCGGATTGTGAGGTGAGCAGCACCCCGACCGTCCCCACCGGAAGCTCCTCCAAAAAACGGAGCAGCGCGTTTTGCGCTTCCACGGTCAACCGCTCGGCCTGCTCGATCGCAAAAAAACGATGCGCCGCCCGGGGCCGTCTGCCCATGCGTTCCAGCAACTGACGCACGCTATCGATCCCGATCGAGGCGCCCTGTGCTACCACGACGAACATGTCGGGATGAACCCCGTGGAGCACCATGCGACACCCATCACAGGATTGGCAAGCATCCCCCTCTAGCGGTGCATCGCACAACCATGCCTGCGCCAGTGCCTCCACCAGGGCACGGCTACTCGCCTGTGGAGCAGAGACAAAGCAGAGCAACGGAGGCAGGTGGTCCCGCACAATGGCGCGGCGTAACCGCTGCGCCACAACCTCTTGCTGCTCCTGTTGGGCCAGTTTCGCCATTCAATACTGCTCGAAGCGAAGGATATCCACTACAAAAACGGTGGCTCCTCCGACCTGGACAGGCACGGGATAAGCCGATGCCGGTTCAGAAGAGCCATCGAGCGGGACCACAGGCGTCATCAATTGCTCACGGGCACGACAATTGATTTTGATCAGGTCCAGCACTTGATCGAGCCGGTGATCTTCGACGCCAATCAAGAAGGTGGTGTTTCCAGAGCGCAAGAAGCCCCCCGTAGAAGCGAGCTTGGTCGCACGAAAGTTCTGCGCTATGAGGGCATCGCGCAACTTGTTGCCGTCTTTGTCTTGAACCACTGCAATGACGAGCTTCACCGGCCCACCATTCCCTTCTCGGAAAGCTTACGCCGCACTTCCTCGACGATCTGCGTTTCCACTTCGTCCGGCGAACGACTGGCATCGATCACGCAAATCCGCTGCGGGTAGGTTGCGGCCAACCGAAGAAAACGCGCACGCACTTTCTCGAAATACGAGCGTCCGCGTGCCTCAATGGGGTCACGCCGTTCGCCCTGGAGACGTTCGAGTGCCTGTTCAACCGGAAGATCGAGCAAGAAGGTAATATCGGGCCAAACGTCTTCACAGGCCAACTGATTCAGCCACATCAGCGTCCGATCGTCGATGCCCAGCGCCCCTTGGTAGGCCCAGGTGGCATCCGCGTAGCGATCCGAGAGGACAATCTGCCCACCTGCCAGCGCTGGCCGAATCTTCTCCCGCACCATTTGAGCCCGTGCTGCCTCAAAAAGGAGAAGTTCCACCAAGGGCTCTAGAACAAAACTACTTTTGAGGATCAGGGTACGTAACTGCTCTCCTACCCCTGTACTGCCAGGGTCGTTTAGCAAAAGCGGTACCTGTCCCCACTCCGTCAGTTGCTGCTGCAGGCGCTTGACCTGCATGCTTTTGCCCGCGCCATCCATGCCTTCAACACTGATGAAAAACCCCGTCTATGCCACCACCGCAAAAGCCTCAAAGGGCTGTGACACGCCAGCATGAAACGCTGCGCCCACTTCTTTGAGACGGATCAGGTATTCGATAATCTCTGATGTCATCTTCTCCCCCGGCCACAACAAGGGCAGGCCAGGTGGATAGGGCGCCACGTATGTGGCCGCAACGCGGCCCTGCGCCTGCTGCAAGGGTACGATTTCTTTGCGTGCGAGCCAAGCCTCGCGAGGTGCCATTACCAGCTCACTTTCCGGCGGCTGGGGCAAGGAAGACCATCGATGATCACCCCGAGGCAGCTGCCCCAGGGCATGGAAAAGGCGCCAACGCGTGCCAGCATCGTCTGCGGGGGTCAATGAAAAAAGAAGATTGACCCCATACGCATACTCTGCAAAGATCCCCTGTCTTTCTAGTATACTCGCTGCCTGCCGCGCCGTCAGCCCACAACGGTCCACCCGCACCAACAATTTAAACGGATCCAGCCCATATCCCGGTGGAAGCGCTTGCGGAAGCAGCACTGCCACTTGATCGAGTGTTGCCACTTCCCGGCGAAATGCTTCTGCTTCGACGGCACTGCGCTGTAGGATGTGCAACCCGTCCTCCCTCAATTGCTCGACCGCTTCTTCCATCCCTGCCAGCAGCAATGCAGAGGGAGAGGTGGTCTGCAGCAGATCCAACCACGCCTTCAGTAGGACAAGTGGCGGGAGTGCACTGGCCTTTTTTTCGATCAAAAGCCAAGCGGTCTGTGTCGGTGAAGGCAGCTGCTTGTGAGCCCCCATCACTGTCACCGCCTCTCCGCCGAGAGGAGCCCCCAGCAAACGCAACAAGGCCCCATGGGCCGCGTCCAAGGCGGTCGGTCGGCTCGAAAGCGTCGCGGGAAGTGGATAGATTCCCTCATAGGTGGGATAAGTCGCAAAAGCGTTCGTTTCCGGTCGTGGGGGCAGCGGTACATCAAAAGCCGTCAGGTAGGAGACGGGTTGCCAGTGGGGCATTGCGTCTGCATAGAGCAAACCCGTCAGTACGGAAAGATGGGCGTTGCGCCCCACAGTGAGCGAGGGAACAGCGTTTGCCAACCAGGCAACGGACGCAGCTACCCCTGCCGTTGCACCGTTGACCAAGGGGAGTGCCTCTTTTGCTCCCCACAAAGCGGCGGCACGCTCCTGCAGCACGGACAAAGCCCCTTGGGGAGCATGCAGGTCGTCGGTATCGGAAAGCTCGGTGAGATCCAACGCCCGCAGATCATCGACGCTCCCCTCTACAGGCGCTCTCCCCCATGCCCCACTCTTGGCTCCGGGCGTATGGAAGGAGAGCGCCGCCTTTTCGCGGTGCGCCAAAAGTTGTCGCAGCCAAGCATAAGCGTGCTGCGCCACCCAATACCTCCCTACGCCGATCCCTTGGGATCAGTATAGGCTTTTTGAAGGAGAAAGCACTTTATCGAAAAGCTGTGGTAATCTGACGCATTTGACGGACGAAGAAGGGGTAACGCCGATCGGAGGGATCGGTGGCAACCATTTCATGCTCGCAGAATCTGCAGATAAATTGACCGCATATGGCAATGCCGTACTGGGCCGGTTGGCCACAGACGATGCAGCGATGTTGATAAGCTGGCGCCATCCCGAGCTGCCTCGCATCCTTCCCACAATCATCAAGTCAGTATGCCCATTCCCCGCTCTCAATATACGCAGGGCAGGGGCACTTGTGTGGGAAGACGAGGCCAAAACTTCGTCAGGCAATCTCGACCTGTTCTGCCAATCGTGCCACAGCATCGATCACGTCCTCCGTGCGACGCTGACAGGCCTGTTCAGCCAAGTGCCGCATGGATTCATAGCGAACTGCATTGAGCAGCGCTTTGGTCCGTGGGATACGTCGTGGCACCACCGAAAGCCCATCTACCCCCAACCCGACCAAAAGGGGCATGTAGCTTGTGGATGGCGACTTGCGGCCAACTCTCCACAGACAACGACCTCTTTGTCCGCTTGGTGTGCTGCCCTCACCACGGCGGCAATCGTGCGCAACAGTGCGGGAGAGAAAGGATCGACCTCTTTGACCGAACCAGCACGATCGCTGGCAGTCAAATATTGCGCCAAATCATTGGTACCCAAGCTGAAAAAGTCAGCTGTCTCCGCGAAGAGATCGACACACAGGGCACACGCCGGTGTCTCAACCATCACGCCCAACGCTGCCGGAGCCGCCGGCAATCCTTCTCTCTGCAGCTCGTGCAGCGTACGTTCTACTTGCTCGCGCACCCACAGCCATTCGTCCATGTCTGTCACCATCGGCACCAAAATCTGCACCGGTCCGTAAGAAGCGGCACGCAGCAAGGCACGCAGTTGGGTGTGCAGCAGTTGCGGATAGGCACGCAACAGGCGCACGCCGCGCAGGCCCAGGGCAGGGTTTTGTTCGTTAGGCAGACGAATTCCTGGGATGGGCTTGTCACTACCGGCATCGATCAGGCGGATCGTCACCGGGCTGCCGTGGGCGGCACTGACGGCAGCCCGATACCAGGCGAGCTGTTCTTCTTCCGAAGGTAGCTGCTCCTTTTTCGCAGCCTGAAAAAGGAACTCGGTCCGGAACAAGCCGATCCCTTCTGCCCCGGTCGTCAGAGCCGGCGCCACCTCCTGGGAAGTGGCGATATTGGCCAAGACACGCACCCGGCGCCCGTCCTCCGTCAATCCCACCCGATGGGCACTCCCCAAATAGCGCTGTTCCCGTTGCTGCCGGCGGCGTATCTCGTCGGTATACAGCTGAATCGTGGTCGGCAACGGATCGATGACGACCAAGCCCCGATCCCCGTCGACGATGACGGTTTCCCCCGGAGAGAGCAGATCGAGCAGCCCGTCGATGCCAATCACAGCTGGCAATCCAAGCGACTCGGCCAAGATGGTCGTATGCGCCGTATTGCTCCCCAGTTCGCTGCACAAGGCCAAAGGCTTTCTCCCCAAGCGCTGCAAGAGATCGGGAGGAGGCAACTCCCGCCCACACAAGACGACATCGTGCCGGTCGCCCCCTTGCTGTGGACGATCGTTCGCCCGCATCTCGAAGACCAACCTGCGCCCTGCTTCGCGGACGTCTTGTGCCCGCTCCCGCAGGTAGACGTTGTCCAGCTCCTCAAAGAGCGTCACTGTCTTTTCGACGACAGCCGCTACGGCAGCTTCCGCATTTTCATGAAGGTCCGCAATATGATGCCGGACGTTCTCTGCGAAGGTGCGATCCTGCACGAACAGTGCATAGGCGCGGAAAAGATCGACGGCTTCTGCGGCGTTGCGCTGTTGTGCCATGCGTTCGACACGCTGCAGCTGTTGCAACGCCTGGGCGACGGCAGCCTGAAAACGCCCCCACTCGGCTTCCACCTCGTCTTCGCGGATCGTGCGGGTGGAGGTTTTTCCAATTTCTGGGTCGATCACCCATGCGGGTCCGATGGCGATTCCCGGTGCACCGGGATACCCCTTTACGCGTCGTTCATGGGAGGCGGTCTCGTTGTACTCGATTGTCACGACCATCGGTATCTGTCCACCTCTCGTACCCCTGTTGACCCCTCGCTCTTGGTTGACAGTATAGCGTGTCGAGAGCGTTTTCCCCAAATCTTTTGATACGCCAGGCACCCTTCTTCCTATCCCTGCGCGAAGTGATCTGCTATGCTGTCCGGTGCAGCCAAAGGAGGAGACCAGTGTCGGAAACCAAACGTGCTTTTACCGAAACAGACTTGGTCTACTTCACCTTTGTGGGAGAAGCGCAACTTTCCCCTGATGCCGACCAGGTTTACTACACGCGCACCGTTATCGACAAGCAGGAGAACAAGTACCGTTCGACGATCTGGGCGGTCCCTTTTGCAGGGGGAGCAGCCAGACAACTTACGATCGGCCCCGGACGGGATCTGCATCCCCTACCCGACCCGACGGGACATTACCTCGCCTTTCTCTCCGATCGAGACGCAGAACGTGGTAAGCAGGAGGAGCCCGATGCAGCGGGCAACAAGGTCGATCCACTGGGCAACCAGCTCTTCCTCCTCCCCTTCGATGGGGGAGAGGCCCGGCGGATCACCGAGATCCGCGGCGGCATCCTCGACGCAGTCTGGTCTGCCGATGGTTCAAAGATCGCCTTCGTCTCTGCGATTCGGCCTTCAGGCGCACGTTTCCTCTCTGATTCGATCGAAACGCCGTCCGGTACCGCAGATGAAGACGAACGGCTCTTTCGCAAGTTCAACATCGACGTCAAGGAACACACCCGGGCACAGTACCGTGAGGATGGCGTCGGCTATCTGGAGAATCGCAACGCCCAGATCTTCGTGATCGATGTGGCCGAAGCGCTCGATGCGACACAGACGCTTCCCAAACCCCTACAGATCACTTCGGGCCCCTACGACCACGTAATGCCGGCGTTCTCTCCAGACGGAAAGTGGATCGCATGTGCCGCTACACGCGTTGAGAATGCCGATATGGCGCGCTTTTCCGACATCTGGCTCTTCCCCACCGATGGGGTGGGCCAACCGCACATGCTGACCCAAAGTGACGGCATCGCCTTTGCACCCCGTTTTTCGCCGGACGGACAAACCCTCGCTTTCTTGGGCCATCACCGCGACGTCGGCTGGTACACCAACAACCAACTCTGGGTGGTCCCTACGGATGGCCATCTCCCTCCCCGCAGCTTGACACGAGACTTCGATCGCTCGTTTGAAGATGCTTCCGTCGTCGACATGCGCATGGGAGGCAGTCTGCCTCCCACTTGGTCTGCCAAAGGAGATGCGATCTTCCTGTTGGCCAGCGATCACGGCACCACCCATCTCTATCGTATAGGTATCCCGGATGGGAATGTCGTTCGTTTGACTTCTGGGGATCTCGTCTTGTTCGATGGCTGCATCGATCCCAGCTCCCAGCGTGCTGTTTTCTCAGTCGGTACACCGGAGTCTCCCAACGACATTTATGCAGCCGAACTCTCCCGATGCACACCGATCTCCGATCCACTCGCCGATCCCACCCAATCGGCAGGTGCGACGTTGCGACCCCTCACCCAGTCCAACGCCGAATTGTTGGCCACACGCCTGCTCGCCCGGCCACAGCGTTTCTCTTTTCACGCCGAAGGTGGCCCGCCGCTGGACGGCTGGTTGATCCGCCCCGCAACCGCTCGTGACGACGGGCAAGTACCTGTGGTTGTAGAAGTACATGGTGGTCCCCAAATGATGTACACCAGTCAATTTTTCCTTGAATTTCAGATTTTGGCAGGTCGCGGCTTTGCTGTCCTCTACACCAATCCGCGCGGCAGTCAAGGCTATGGGGAAGCCTTTACCTCGGACATTCGCGGCCACTGGGGCGAGCATGACTTCGCAGACCTCTTGGCTTTGGTCGATGCGGCCCTGGAACGCTATCCTTTTTTGGATCCGCAACGCCTGGGCATCGCTGGAGGCAGTTACGGTGGTTTCATGACCAGCTGGGCGATTGGCCACAGCGATCGCTTCAAGGCGGCTGTCTCCATGCGCGCCCTCAACAACATGCATTCCTTCTTTGGAACCTCTGACGGCGGTTTTCTGTGGGATGAGGTTTTCGGCGGTAAGCCATGGGAAAATCCCCAGGCCTATGTACGCCAATCCCCCATCACCTCGGTCGCACAGATCAAAACCCCTACCCTTGTCATGCACTCCGAAGAAGATTACCGTTGCCCGCTGGAGCAAGGGCAACAGCTCTATGCCTCCCTGAAGGTACTGGGGGTGGAGACGGAGATGGTCCAATATCCGGGTGAAAGCCATGGACTTTCCCGCGGAGGCCGTCCATGGCACCGCGTCCACCGGCTTCGGGCCATCGCTTCGTGGTTTGCAAAGTACCTCTCTATCACCTAAGCAGACGCAGCGCACCTGCAAGGGTCTTGAGACAAGAAAGCGGCACGTCCTTGCAGGGCGGCCGCTTTCTCAACATCATCGCCTTTTTACGACCGCAACGTTGCCCGTAGATAGGTAAAACGGGTCGCATGGATCATCTCATCGGTCATGATCATATAGAACAGCTCGACCAACCGCATTTCATGCATTTGATGAGACATCACCAGCATGGTGCGGTACATCTCTGCAGCAGAGAGCTCGCTGTCCATCGCTTTGCGCAATCCTTCACGATAGTTCGAAAATACGACCCGCTGATAAGAGACTTCTGGGGCATGGCCCTCGCGCTGCTCGTACAGCTTTGTCAGCCATCGATTGTGTTTCTTTTCATCCTGGTAGGGATCATTGATCTGTTCCCGATGAAAAGAGTTGGGTGCCGCTTGCATCAACCTTCCGTAGAAATCGATCGCCTGGCGCTCATCCGCAATGGCTTGGAGCAACATCGCATCAAAGTCTTGTTTACCGTCTGTTTCCCACAATTCTTCCATGCGCTTCCCTCCCCTGCCAGGCTATGCGGATGCAGCGGCACGGGGGAAGGCATTGCCGCATGAGGGGTTTTCTGTCCCACAGGGTTTTCGAGCACGCAAGAGAGCCTCCGCAGAAAACGGAGGCTCTCTTCGCATAT
>JADBKH010000011.1 GCA_014896485.1 Bacillota bacterium
GGAGCGCTTCCCATTCGACCACCAATTCCTGGCATCGAGGCGTCCAATCTCTGGTTTCTGCGTACGGTTGATGATGCTGTGACGCTGCGGGCATTTTTAGAAAGCCGCCATCCACAATACGCTGTCGTCATCGGAGCCGGGTTTATCGGGTTGGAAGTGGTCGAAGCGCTGCTGCGTCAGCATTTGTCTGTCACTTTGGTCGAGATGGCACCGCAAGTCTTGCCTCCACTGGATGGCGAGATGGCTGCAGTGGTCGCCACCGCCTTGCGTAAGGAAGGTGTCGAGCTCGTGCTGGGTGACGGTATAGCTGCGTTTGAAGGCGAGCAAGAGGCGAACGGTGTGGTCTTGCAATCCGGTCGACGTATTCGCGGAGATCTGTTTGTCGCTGGATTAGGGGTACGCTCCAATGTGGCTCTGGCAAAAGAGGCCGGGTTGCGCCTGGGTTCCAAAGGCGGTATCTGGGTGGATGCGCAGATGCGCACAAGCGATCCTGAGATCTTTGCTGCAGGAGATGCGGTGGAAGGGTTGGAACGAGTGACAGCGGAACCAGCACTTTTTGCCTTGGCTGGGCCGGCAAACAAGCAAGGTCGCATTGCAGGGGAGAATGCAGCCGGGGGCAACTTGAACTATCATGGCGCACTCGGCACAGCGATCGTGCGCAGTGGATCGGTGGTCGCTGCAATAACTGGAATTTCGCAACGACGGGCGGAAACGATGGGCATCCCTTACCAGGTCAATTACATCGTCACTCCTCACCATGCCGCTTATTATCCAGGCGGCAAAGAAATACTGATCAAATTGCTCTGGTCACCGAACGATGGGCGCGTGCTCGGTGCGCAGATAGTGGGTGGCAGCGGTGTGGATAAGCGCATCGATGTGCTTGCCACAGCCATTTGGAATGGCATGACCATCGATGGACTGGCCGATTTAGATCTGGCTTACGCGCCTCCGTTTTCGTCGGCAAAAGACCCGGTGATATTGGCAGGAATGGCTGCAAGCAACCGTCAAAGGGGGTTTGTCGACGGCATCATTCCTGAAGAACTGGATACGTTGCTGACGGTAGCACATCGTCTGCAACTGGTCGACGTGCGTGATCCACAGGAGTTTCAGTCGGGCATCATTGCCGGCGCCATCAACCTCCCCTTAGATCAACTGCGCGAACAGCTGGAGCAGCTTGATCCCAACGCCGATACCGTCGTCTTTTGTCGAAGCGGCCAGCGGAGTTACCAGGCAGAACGCATTTTGGTGCAACACGGTTTTCGGCACGTTCGAAACTTGTCCGGGGGCTATCTGGCCTGGTCAGCTTACATTACCAGCAAATCCGATCGCGCGCCGCTGGCAAAGGCTTATTTGCAGGAGGAGTTCTTGCGTTAAACAATCGCTCCTCCGCTGTGCAAAAAGAGACACTGGACCTGTTTAAAAGAACCAGTGCCCCCGTTGTTCGCGCAGAAACAACGCCCCGCAATCGGGTTCAGATGCCGCTATGCAAGTGGTCTACTTGGCTGCGTCTACGATCGCTTGGATGCGCTTTTCAACTTCTTGTGCCGTTTCATGAATGGAAGGCGCCTCAAAATGCGTGGCAATAACGGTCGGAAGCATGGCCGACAGAAATGTTTTCCCCTCTTCTTCATAGACCGCGATGGGGCAAGGCAGAAAGGTTCCGATCTCGGGATCGGCTGCCAGGACTTCACTTGCAAAGCGTGGGTTGCACACCTCTAGAAGGGTGTACGGCGAACGATCAAAGCCTTTGTTGGCTAAAATTTGCTGAATATCCAATTTGTTCAGTACACCGAAGCCTTGCGCTTTCGCGGCCTCTTCGATGGCTAGGACAGCCTCTTGAACGGGTTTTTCTGTCGAAACTTTGTAGTTGACGGAGGTTGTCGCAGACAAAGCGCTCACTCCTTCTGATGTTCTTCATGACATCCGCATTATACCAGATGGGGTATTATGTACAATGGGGATGCGTGGGTAGCTCAATGCAGAGAGAAGGGTGCTTGCTCACAGGAATCGAGGATGCTATAATACCCACATGGGTATATAGGGATGGATTTAGGAGGCTTGCCAAAGGCATGCAAATCGAACCTTTGGACGATCGGGTGCTCGTTTTGCCGCAACAGCAAGAGGAAGTGCGCTCTCCTGGAGGGATTGTTGTCCCTCAGACAGCGCAGGAAGCACCACAGCGTGGCAAGATCGTAGCTGTGGGGAATGATGCGTCCTTACGTGAGCTGCTTCACGAGGGAGACGAGGTCCTCTATGCCAAGTTTGCCGGGCAAGAGGTGAAAATTGAGGGAGAAACCTATCTGATCCTCAACCGTGGGGACGTATTGGCCATCATCAGAGCGTAAGGAGGAGGATCGACCATGGTAGTTGTCTATACGACGCAGAGTTGTCCTTACTGCCGCATGACGAAGCGTTACCTGCAGGAGCATCGGATTCCTTTTCGTGAGGTCGATGTTGGGCGGGACCCGCAAGCTGCTGCTATGCTGGTTCGCAAGACTGGGCAAATGGGGGTGCCCGTGACAGAAGTAAACGGGCGTTATATTATCGGGTTTGATCGGGAGAAGCTCAACCGAGCCCTGGGGGTCGCAAGCTGATTCCGATCGCAGGCAGAGTGTCCAGGCCCGTATGGACCTGGACCTTTTCATCTTAAGCGAGATGTCCTTGCCATATGAGACACACCAGCGCTATGGTAATCGCTTGGTGGTGTTGGAAATCGACGCGGCCTCGACAGAACGCACCCTGGCCGCTGCACTCCACGATTTTGTCTGCCGATAGAGAGAAAGCCATGATCTGGTCCTGATCGTGCAGTAGGAGGTCCCGGATGCCGAGCGTTTCTGTACTTGCAGCATTTCTTGCGGGCCTGGTCTCCTTCATCTCTCCCTGTGTATTACCCCTTGTTCCAACTTACATCACCTACCTGGGTGGCGGCTCTGCGGAGATCGTTGCGACAGAAGGGACTGCTTCGGCGCGCAAGACGCTCTATCTCAACAGTGTGCTGTTCATCGTCGGATTCTCCGTCATCTTTATTCTTCTTGGCCTTGCGGCAAGTGGCGTCGGTCAGTTGCTGCGCACCTATCATGGCGTGCTGGTTCGTGTTGCTGGAATCCTCATCATCGGTTTTGGCGTGTTGCAGCTTGCCTCGCTTCGTTATGCTTTTCTCAACCGTGAGTTTCGTTTACAGGTGCGGGAGCAGTCTGTCTCCTGGGTCACTTCCTTGCTGATCGGGATGGCCTTTGCGATTGGGTGGACTCCATGTATCGGACCCATCTTGGGTAGTATCTGGTTGTTGGCCAGTACCCAAGAGACCCTCTGGCAAGGTGCCGGTCTGTTGACGATCTATTCGGCAGGACTGGCTCTTCCCTTTTTGGCGGTCACTGTACTGCTTGGACGGTTTATGGGGTGGTTTCGCCGTTTTTCCCGTTACTTGCCCTGGATCACTGTCGCTTCCGGCATCTTGATGATTGTGCTGGGTATCATGGTGTTGAGTGGTACTTTCGCACGCCTGGCCTCTTTGGTACCGGGGTTATGAGAACATATTTGTCATCTTCGGATGGCACCTTCCACCACCATCGGGTTTTGAGCAGTATGGTAAGTGGGGGAGTGAAACGAGGGGGAGCAGACGGTGGCGGTTTATCCAGGAGGTGGCGCACCCGGTTTGTGGATGATGGGTTGGTGCTCCATGTGGTTTGGATGGCTGCTGGTTACCATTGGGGTGATTGTCGGGATCATCTATTTTATCCGGTATTTGATCAGACATTTCCATACCGATCCGGCAGAGGAGCTGCTGCGCAAGCGCTATGCGCAAGGCGAGATCTCCGACGAGGAGTTTTCGCAGCGCTTGCAACGCCTAAAAGAAGCCAAGCAACGCAAATAGTAGACAAAAACGCCCGGCGTAACGGGCGTTTTTGTGGATAGGCGTTTTCTTAGGCAGCTTTAACAATGCCGATGCGCTTGTTTTTCCGCTCCAGATCGTCTTCGATGGTACCGAAGAAAGCATCCGGATCGATGCCGAGCGTTTCGACGTCGTCTTTCATCCGCACATACATCTTCTTCATCATGTCTAGCAGATCATCACGCATGGCAAGCATACGTGGCGTCAGCTCGTCACCTTTCTTTTCGATCGCCTTGCCAAGTGTGTGGACAGAAAAGGCTTGATGACGTCCCTCATCGACCAGGATATGGGCCGCCAGATCCCCAGCCGGATGGCCGTCCAACGATTTCGCAATCCAGCCATAGAACTGTTTGGCCAAAATATCACAGATGAGAATCCCGTACAGCCACTCGCTTTTGTCTTGCACTTCGAGCAGACGATGGTGGAACTGGAACATCTCCGGAAAACGGTGCATGGGAATGGGATCGACCTTCATGGTGCGATAAAGGCGGTTGAGCGCTTCAAAATGCCTCGCTTCGTCTAAGCCCATCGTGGAAAGGTAAAGCTCTTCGGGTGCTTCCCCTTCCTGCAGGTACTGTGGGAGTACGGTCGCTACGCCTGACATTGCGACTTGCTCACCCAAATAAACCGGCGTGATCAGGCGTCCCAACGCACGGGCCTCGATGCCGTCCAATCCCGACGGAGCATTCCAATCGATGACCGTCGCAGGCTGCCATTGCCCTGCGATGCCCTTGTTGTACAATTGCATCGTCTGCGGATCTGTGTTGAGATCCGGGTGCAATTTCATCATGGTTTCGCCCTCCCACATTCTTAAAACCTGGTACCAAATCATGCTTCTAGAATCTGCTATTTAAAAGAGACCATCACAATCCGTCCTTTGCCTTCCCGCATCCTTTTGGCATTATACGGGATACTACCGAGAAGATTCAATGGCTCCGAACATTTTATGCAGGCGTTAGAACGACTTTGATCGCGCCGGAAGCACTGCGCTCCTGCATGGCTCGCAAAGCATGTGGATATTGGGGAAGTGCGTAACGGTGCGTGATGAGGGTACGCAGCTGTTCGATCATGGCCGTATTGTGAGAAAGCCGGTCTAGCACGATTTCGTGGGTGTGTGAGGCAAATCCTGGTTCCGGCCCATAGCCAACGCTGCCGGAAATGGTGATCTCTCGAGACCAGACACGGGTCATGTCACTATTGGTAAGCATACCGAGGGTACCGACCAGAATCAGCCTGCCCCCCTCTCGCGTAGCCTCAAGCGCTTCTTGAAAAGAAGATTCAGAACCGACACAATCAAAGACGGTATCGAATCCACCCACAGAGAAATGACTGTGTAGTAGACCCGTATAGGTCCGTGCTCCCCCTGCTTCCCGGGCAGCCTGTTGGGCGGTTTCATAGAGATGAACAGCTCCCAGCCGATCGGCTGCCTGGGCCTGAAACGGGTAGCGTGCGACCACACTGATTTCGCCTTGGGTTTTGGCCAGCTGCAGGGCGGCCAAGGTGAGCAGGCCGACAGAACCGGCTCCGATCACCAGGACCCGTTCACCGGGCATGGGTTGGTGACGCAATACAGCATGCATGCTGATGGACAGCGGCTCGGTGAACACCGCTTCTTCGCCCAGCACCTCTGGTACCACAAAGAGCTGGCTTTCATGAGCAACGATTTCCTCGGCAAAACCCCCCGGAAGATCGCGACAGAAACCGAGTAACATAGCGGGGGAGAAAGCCCCTTCCGCCCAGTTTTGGCAAAGCCAGGGTTCGCCGCGTTGACAAGCGGGACAGGGCGGAAGATCGCGCACCAAGCAAGGCAAAAAGGGATCCACCACGACGCGGTCGCCGGGATGGATGCGCGCGACCCCTGCGCCCGTCTCGATCACTTCCCCCAAGATTTCATGGCCCATCACCGCTGGAAACGAGTTAAAGGGTGCCAAACTGGGGCTACTGGTCCCCTTCAATGCGCCCAGATCGGTACCACAGATGCCACAAGCCACGACGCGCAATCGCACCCAACCGTCGTTGGGCAACTTGGGTGTAGGGATCTCCTCCAGCTTAAGCTGTCGGGAGACCATTCGTTGCGAACCTCGGGTCGCGCGGACCAGTGCCATCTTGGGAAGAGAGAGATCGAAGACGAGGCCCTGCATTGGCCAACCCCCTAGGTGGTATCAGATAGGGAAAAGCGCCATGACAAACATGTCCCAAAGCGCGTGAGAGAAGAGGTTGGGCCACAGGCGTCCCAACCATCGATACATGAAGCCCCAGAAAAAGCCAGCGACCAGTGCTGCCAAGACCAGCATGATATTGCCAGAGATGAGGTGAATCAGTCCGTAGACTGCATTGGTCACCACAAAACCGGTGTTTTTGCCCCACCGTGCTGACAGCGTAGTCTGCACCAATCCACGCCAGAAGATCTCCTCTGAAGGTCCAATTACCAGCAGCAGCAAGGGGGCCAGTACAACGGGAGAAAGGTGGCTTTTTAGTCCGTAGATGTTGCCGACTTGTCCGTGTGCGTTTGGAATGAGGAAGGGCGCGATCCAGTTGCCAAGTTCAAAGACACCGTAGAGGAGTGCGGCGGAAACGATGCCCAAAGCAATGTCGCCAGGACGGATCGGCAGGTGCAAAAAGTGACCACGCAGCGCGAAGGCAATCGAGGAGAAACTGAGCTGCGCCAAGCTCATCAACAACCAGAAATTGAGGGGTTGCCAGGCGAAAATGACAAACCAGCAAAACAACGCCCAAACCAATGCCAACAGGGTCCATGGAACCAGGGCAGAGAGCGTTGAGCGCTGTCTGGGATCAAACATCTCTTTTGGTTGCAGCATCAGAAAATCCACCCATTGAGTAAGATGCCTACTGCCAGCAAGGAGCCGAAATAGAGATGAAGCTGTGCGCTTTGTGGTTCAAGCATTGGAATGTCCGGCTGACCCGCCTGATGGTGCTGAGCTGCCACAAAGCGTTGCCAGGCCATCGGAAGCGTCAGATAAGGCAAAAAGAGGAAAGGACCTCCAAAGGGCAGAAAAGCAAAGATCGCGACGATAAAATAAGGCGCGAAGAGCAGCAGATCATAGAGCCATTTGCTCTTGTGAGTGCCAAGCTGTGTGGCGACGGTGCGGATCCCACTGGCTTTGTCCCATTCCAAATCACGTAGGTCATTGGCCTGAAGGATGAGGGTGACATGGAATCCGATGGGCAGGCCATAGAGCACCGGTACCCAGGAGAATCGACCGGTCTGGGCGAAGTAGCTGGCCAGCGTCTCTAGGGGGCCCATCAGCAGAAAGACCAGTGGGACACCGAGGGCCACGTATTTGTACGCGAAGGAACCACCGGTGTAGAGGTAACCTGCGGCAATGGCCACAATCCCGATGATCAACAACCCCCAGCCGACCTGTGCGACCAAGTAAAACCCAATCAGCGCGGCAGCGGCAAACATGCCGACACCGCCCCACCAAGCGGTTCGCGACGTCATGCGCCCTTCGAGCAAGACCCGACTGCCCCCTTGTGTCTGGGGGTTGTCCACGCCGTTTTGAACATCGTAGACCTCATTGATGACGTTGGTACCTGCTTGGATCAAAATGGCGCCTACAATGGTGGGAAGAAAGAGGTACCAGTGGAAAACCCCTTGCACCAAAGCCAAAAATGCGCCGGTCAAGACAGGGACCAACGTCGCCGGCCATGCGAAGGGGCGAACGATTTCCATCCAGTTTTTCATCTGAAAAGCTGTCGCAGTCACGATACTCCTCCCGCCGTCATTTTGGCCGATTCTTTAAGGGAGTGCAACTGGACGCAGTGGATTGAAAAGGCACTTGACACGATTGCATGTATTCGTATAATTATTCACATGCGTACATGGCAATTGCAGCATTCGGGCGATCTGCGGGTCGCTGTCCTGGGAGCAACGGGATACTCTGGGATGGAAGTACTACGCTACCTCTATCATCATCCGCACGTGACGGTTAACTACGTGGGGGCAGGCACTTCAGCGGGACAGCCGATTGGCAGCGCCCTTCCTGCCTTTTTTGGAATCTATTCAGAGGATATCGAGCCGATCGATCTGCAGCGTATTGCCGAAAAGGCCGATGTCGCCATTCTCTGTCTGCCTTCGGGCAAATCGGCAGCGGTTGCCCAAGCGCTGTTGCAGCTTGGCGTACGCGTGATCGATGTAGGCGGGGATTTGCGACTGGGCGCCTACGACGCCTACCTGCACTACTACGGCAAGGAAGCACCGCTCACGCAGGAAGCCTATGAAGCGCTGATCGGGGCGCGCACCTTCGGCCTTTCTGAATATGCGAAAGAGGCGTTGCGCACGGCGGAGCTAGTCGCCGATCCCGGTTGTTATCCTACGGCCGCACTTTTGGCTCTGCTGCCCTTGGTAGAGGCAGGGCTGGTGCAACCGGGAGGCGTGATCATCGATGCAGCGTCGGGTGTGACCGGTTCAGGGGCCAAGCCGACACCTGCTACCCATTATGTCACGGTCGATGAGAATTATGCGCCTTATAAAGTTGGGCAACATCAGCACCAGCCCGAAATCGAAGAGCAATTGCAGCGCTATGGTGACGTGGGCAAGGTGACCTTTGTCACCCATCTGCTGCCGGCCCAGCGTGGCATTTTGGAGACGATCCACGTGGCGCTGCGCATGCCGGTTTCGGCGCGGGAACTGCGGTCGCTTTATGACCGCGCGTATGCCGATGCGCCTTTTGTTCGCCTATTGCCGGAAGACGTTTGGCCCAATCTGCGGGCCGTGGCAGGAACCAACCTATGCGATCTGAATTTTACTGTCGATGCGCAGCTGCAACGTGCTACCCTCTTTGTGTCTATCGACAATTTGGGCAAAGGTGCCGCCGGACAGGCGGTGCAAAATTTGAATTTAATGTACGGGTTTGACGAGGCGTGCGGACTGACTTTCTTACCGAGTGTGTAGCGTGTAGGCAGGGAGTGGAAGCGTTGGAGTGGGTAGACGGGGGCGTAACCGCACCGAAGGGATTTCGAGCCGCTGCAGCCCATGCCGGCGTGAAATATAAGCGGGACGATTTGGCCCTTTTGGTCAGTGATCAGGTCGCGCATGTGGCGGGTGTCTTTACGACCAATCGCGTCCAGGCAGCGCCAGTACAGCTCTGCCGGCAAGTGGTCGCTGGCGGTGTGGCCCGGGCAGTATTGGTCAACAGTGGCAATGCGAATGCACTGACCGGTGAGCAGGGATGGGCAGATGCCTTGGCGCTGCAGCAGGAAGCGGCAAGGGTGCTGAGCCTGCAGGCACAGCAGGTGGCGGTCTGCTCGACGGGCGTTATCGGTGTTCCCTTGCCGATGGAGCGCCTTCTTCCTGCCATTGCGCCCTTGGCTGCTGCGTTGACTTCCGACGGCGGGACACGTTTTGCGAGGGCCATCTGGACGACCGACACGCAACTCAAGCAAGCCGCCCTTGTTTTTGAAGTCGATGGAAAACGCTACACCGTAGGCGGTGCCGCCAAAGGGTCGGGCATGATTCACCCAAATCTGGCGACCATGCTCGCCTTCTTGACGACGGATGCTGCGCTGGCTCCTCAGGCTTTAGATGCACTCCTGCGCCGTGCTGTGAAACAGAGTTTTCACCGGATCTCAGTCGATGGTGACACGTCGACCAACGATACGGTGCTCCTTTTGGCCAACGGGGCTGCGGGTGGACCGGTTGCACAGGAAGGCAGTACCCTCTACAGGGCACTGGAAGAGGCACTGACCGCACTCTGTATCACCTTGGCCAAAGCGATTGCGCAGGATGGCGAGGGGGCTACCAAACGTATCGACGCGACTGTGCGAGGAGCTTCTTCTGAAGAAGAGGCAGAGCGTGCTGCCCGTGCAGTGATCGCTTCTACGTTGGTCAAAGCAGCGGTCTGGGGCGCCGATCCGAACTGGGGGCGTGTGCTCAGCGCCATGGGGGCCAGTGGCGTCGGTTTCGATCTGGCGCGGTTACGCCTTTTCATGGCTGGGGAATGCGTCTTTGCCGAAGGAAAGCCGACCGCTTACGATGAGCGCCAACTCTCCGCTGCCATGCAAGGACTGGTCGTGCCTATCGTGGTGGATTTGGGATTGGGTAGCAGTGAAGCCACCTGTTGGGGTTGTGACTTGACGCCGGAGTATGTACACATCAATGGGAGCTACCGTACCTGAGGCGACGCCGAGCCGAAATCTGCGTGCAGCCTACGATACAACAAGGAGGCGGATTCAGTGGCAGCAGATCACGTCCTCTCCTACGACGATAAAGCGTTGATCGGCAAAGCTGAGGTACTGGTCGAGGCATTGCCGTACATCCAACGGTTTGCCGGAAAGACAGTGGTGATCAAGGTCGGAGGGTCGACGCTCGGTTACGATCTGAATGGCATTGTCCGCGACATCGTGCTGCTCAAAGCCATTGGCCTGAAGATCGTGGTCGTGCACGGAGGAGGCAAAGAGATCGATCAACTTTTGGAGCGCCTGGGATTGACCAGCCGCTTCGTCGATGGGTTGCGCTATACCGATCCGCCTGTAATGGAAGCCGTCGAGATGGTGCTCATCGGGAGGCTGAACCCGCAGTTGGTCGGACTGCTCCAGCAAAACGGTGACAGTGCGATTGGCCTCAGCGGCGTTGATGGTGGGCTCTTGCGTGTGGCTGCGGCACGTGGCGGCGCGCTGGGATTGGTGGGGACAGTCATCGGCGTAAACAGTGAGCCGCTGCATGTTGCGTTGGCAGGTGGGTTTACACCGGTGGTTGCTACCGTTGGATTGGGACCAGATGTCCAACACTTCAACGTCAACGCAGATGAAGCCGCTGGTGCATTGGCAGCGGCGCTGCATGCCGAAAAGCTGATCTTGCTGACCGATGTCCCCGGGCTGATGGATGCTTCCGGACAAGTGCTCTCTGCGGTAGGGCGGCATCAAGTTGCCGATATGATCGCCAGCGGGGACATTTCGGGGGGGATGCTTCCCAAGGTAGCTGCTTGCCTTCATGCGGTCGAGGGAGGCGCACGTCGCGCACACATGATCGACGGGCGTATTCCCCATGCGCTGCTGTTGGAAATTTTCACGACCCGCGGCATCGGGACCATGATGGCCGATGAGGCGGAGATCACACCAGAAGAATGGGCGGAGACGATGGTATGAGCGTTCCCATTCCATTTGGCATCGCGGTCACACCTTTTCCAAAACGCGCACCGGATCAAGAGGTGGCACAGAATGTAGATGCCGTCCTTGCGGCGGAACCACAAGGGTGGCGTGCTTCGCAGCAGCGCTACCTGATGCCCAATTACCAACGTCACCCCCAGGCTTTTGTGCGCGGCGAAGGCCCCTTTCTGTTCGATACAGCTGGGCGGCGCTACCTCGACTTTACCAGTGGGATTGGCGTTACCGCATTGGGCCATGCCCATCCTGCGGTAACAGCGGCGATTGCTGCTCAGGCCCAGCGGGTTTTGCATACTTCCAACCATTATGAGATTCCCCTGCAGGCAGAGGCTGCCCGCCTGCTTTCGACCACGGCAACGGGCGGGCAGGTGCTCTTCGTCAATTCAGGGACAGAGGCAAACGAAGCGGCGATCAAACTGGCACGCCGTTATCACTATACTCAGGGATATCCCCAACGCACAGAGATACTCTCGTTTTACAATGGGTTTCATGGACGTACCCTCGGATCTTTGGCGGCGACGGCGCAGCCCAAGCTGCAGGAAGGATTTGGCCCCATGCCGGCCGATTTTCGCTATGCCGACTACAACGATACGACCTCTTTTGACCAAGCCTGCAGTGCGCGCACGGCCGCCGTCTTGATCGAGCTGATCCAAGGGGAGGGTGGCGTCGTCGTCGCACAGCGCGAATTTGTGCAGCATGTTGCCCAGCGCTGTCGCCAAAACGGTTGGTTGCTCATCGTCGACGAAGTGCAGACCGGTGTAGGCCGTACCGGCAGCTGGTGGGCCTATCAACAGTATGGGATTGAACCGGATGTGATCACTTGTGCCAAGGCAATGGGCAACGGGGTGCCGGTTGGAGCTGTCATCGCGCGTCCGGAGGTAGCTGCAGCTTTTGTACCAGGAACCCACGGCTCGACCTTTGGGGGCAATCCATTGGCGATGGCGGCGGTCATCGCGACCTTGCAGACGATTCAAAGAGAAAATCTTGTGGCCCATGTGCTACAGGCGGGAGAACAGCTTGGGAGCGCTCTGCAGCGCATCGCCCAAGCCCATTCCACTGTCACGGAAGTACGGGGACGCGGGCTGATGTGGGGAATGGCTTTTCAACGGCCTGTGGCGTCGCTGATCGAAGCGTTGGCCCAGCAGGGCTTGCTCGCACTGGCAGCCGGGCAGGGAGATGTGTTGCGCTTCTTGCCTCCCTTGATCATCGATGAAGAAGCGATCACTGCTGCGACAAAGGCGCTGGATGCGGCGTTGACGGCCTTGCAGTGGTAAGTCGAAAAAACAGAGGAGCGTAGGATGGTCGAGCGTAAAGTAGACGCAAGTGTGATGCCCAAGGCAATTTGGGGGTTGGCAGGAAAAGATCTGCTCTCTTTTTCAGAAATGACTGCAGATGCCCTGATCGGGTTGGTAGAATGGGCACGGGTGATCAAGCGCTGGCAGCGCGTCGGACGTCCCTATCGACCTTTAGACGGCCGCAGCGTTGCTCTCATCTTTGAGAAACCTTCCATGCGCACCCGCCTTTCTTTCGATGTCGGTGTCTCTCGGTTGGGTGGACATCCGGTCTATGTGAGTGGCGAAGAGATTGGGCTGGGTAAGCGGGAGGAGATCAGGGATGTTGCTCGTGTCCTCTCACGTTATGTCGATGCCGTGGTGCTGCGCACTTTCGGGCAAGAACGCCTGGAAGAGTTGGCAGCCTTCGCCAATGTCCCGGTGATCAACGCGCTTTCTGATCGTTTCCATCCCACACAGTTGGTTGCCGATTTGCTGACCATCCTGGAGAAGAAAAACAAGCTCTGTGGTGTGACGGTGGCCTGGGTCGGGGACGGCAACAATGTCCTCAACAGTTGGTTGCAAGCTGCCGCCCTGTGTGGCATGCACCTACGCATCGCAACCCCTTCCGGTTTTGAGCCGGACGATGCGGTGGTAACTGCAGCGGCGCAGCAAGCTGCGGTACAGGGCGGCTCGATCACGCTGTTCCATGATCCTGTTGAGGCTGTCCGCGAAGCAGAGATTCTCTACACCGATGTGTGGACATCGATGGGGCAGGAAGAAGAGGAAGAAAAGCGGTCTGTAGCGTTTGCGGGCTTCCAGGTCGATGCGTCGCTGGTGTCCCATGCAGCACCGGACGCACTGGTGATGCATTGTCTTCCGGCACACCGCGGTCAAGAGATCAGCGAAGAGGTGTTGGAAGGCAGTCACAGTATCGTCTTTGATGAGGCAGAAAACCGGCTTTATGCACATGAAGCGATACTCGATGCATTGATGCGTATACCAGGCAAAGAAATGTCAAAGGGAGATGCTCAGTGAGCGATAAGATCGTCTTGGCCTACTCAGGGGGGCTGGATACCTCGGTAGCCATTGCATGGTTGAAAGAATCGTATGGGTATGAGGTCATTGCGTTGACTGCCGACGTCGGCGAGGGGAAGGATTTGCAGGCCATTCGCAACAAGGCCCTTGCGGTAGGTGCGCAGAAAGCGTATGTCGTCGACGCGAAAGAGCGCTTTGCCAATGAGTTCGTTTTGCCTGCCCTGTATGCCAACGCCCTCTATGAAGGGGCCTACCCGCTCTCGTCGGCGCTTTCGCGGCCGTTGATTGCACGGCTGTTAACCGAAGTGGCCGTACGCGAGCAGGCGCAGGCCGTGGCCCACGGCTGTACGGGGAAGGGCAACGATCAGGTGCGCTTCGATGTCTCTGTCGGTGCGCTTCGGCCCGAACTCAAAATTGTGGCACCCGTACGGGAGTGGGCCATGTCACGCGAAGAAGAAATCGGTTATGCAGAGATACATGGGATCCCTGTGCCGGTGACCAAAGCCGATCCGTTTTCGGTCGATGTCAATCTATGGGGCCGCTCTTGTGAGGCAGGGGTGCTCGAGGATCCCTGGCTCGAACCCCCTCCGCAGGCCTATGCCTGGACTGCAGATTTGGCAGAGACTCCGGATCAGCCGACCTACGTGACGATCACCTTCGAAGCAGGACGCCCGGTTGCCCTCGATGGAGAATCGCTCCCCCTCTGGCAACTGATTCAGAAACTCAATGCGCTGGCTGGGACGCATGGTATCGGACGGATCGACCATATCGAGAATCGGCTGGTGGGTATCAAGTCGCGAGAAGTCTACGAGGCACCTGCAGCTGTCACGTTGATCGCGGCGCACCAGGCACTGGAGGCAATGACGTTGCCGCGGGAGCTGGCCCATGCCAAGCCCGCCATTGAGTACCAGTTTGCCAACGCGGCGTATGAGGGGCTGTGGTACTCTCCCCTGATGGAGGCGATTATGGCGTATCTGCAGGCGACGCAACGCAGTGTCTGGGGAGAGGTACGCATGAAACTGTTCAAGGGCCAAGCTGTTGTGGTTGGGCGGCGTTCCCAGCGATCGCTCTACGATTATCATCTGGCCACGTACTCTCCAGAAAGCGCGTTTGATCAGTCGGCGGCAGAAGGGTTTATCCAACTCTGGGGCATGCCCACCCGGGTCTATGCCCGACAAAACAGCGACCAGTCCTCAGAAGGGGTGTGTGTCGCCGTCACCACGGGAGCGGCAGAGGAGTCTTGACGAGTGAGTGACAAACTGTGGGGAGGGCGTTTTCAAGGTGAGCTGGCAGCCGATGCCGCGAGGCTCAATGCCTCTCTCCCCTTTGATCAACGCCTGGCCGTCTACGACATTTTGGGCAGCTTGGCGCATGCACAAATGCTGGCCAAGCAGCACATCCTTCAAGATCGTGATGCACAGGCCATCCTTTCGGGATTACAAGTGCTGCTGGAGGAGGCGCGGGCAGGTACCCTTTCCCTACGTGAGGAAGATGAAGACATCCATATGAACGTGGAGCGTCTGCTTACCCAGCGCATTGGCGAGGTGGGCGGACGGTTGCATACCGGGCGCAGCCGCAACGACCAGGTGGCTCTCGATATGCACCTTTACGTGCGGGACCAACTGCTTGCCGTGGCAGGCTGGGTGCTCGACGTGGCGGAAGGCCTGGCGATGAAAGGCGATGTCTATCCGGATGCGATTGTGCCGGGATACACGCACCTGCAGCATGCGCAACCTGTATTGTGGCGTCACCATCTGCTGGCGTATAGCTGGATGCTCTTGCGCGATGCCCAACGTCTTTTGGAAGCATTTGCTCGCAGCAATGTCAGCCCGCTGGGGGCCGGTGCGCTGGCGGGCAGTACATTTCCCCTCGATCGCCGGTTTGTGGCCGATGCCCTTGGCATGGACGGGATTTACCCCAACAGTCTCGATGCGGTCTCTGATCGGGACTTTGTCGTCGAAGCGATCTTTGCCAACACCTTGTGCCTGGTGCACCTCTCCCGCTTTTGCGAAGAGGTGGTGCTTTGGTCGTCGAGCGAATTCGGCTTTCTGGAGTTAGACGATGCCTATGCCACCGGATCATCGATGATGCCCCAGAAGAAAAACCCCGATCTTGCCGAGCTGATCCGCGGTAAGGTTGGCCGACTCTGTGGTGATTTGGTAGCATTGTTGACCACCTTAAAAGGGCTACCCCTTGCATACAACAAGGATTTGCAGGAAGACAAGGAACCGCTCTTTGACGCCTTTGATACCCTATTGGCTGTCTTACCCGTCTTGGTGGGGATGGTAGGCTCCCTGCAGTTGAATGTGGAGCGTGCTGCAACGGCTGTGGCCAACGATTTCAGCAATGCGACCGATCTGGCAGATTTTTTGACGCAACGGGGAATGCCCTTCCGACAAGCGCATGCCATCGTGGGTCAGCTCGTCCAACGCGCGCTCCACGAAGGCAAACGGCTGCGCGATCTCCCTCTTTCTGCCTTTCAAGCAGCTTCCCCTCTTTTTGATGACACCTTGTACGAGTGGCTGGATCCGGTCCATGTCGTGGCCCAGCGGCAGACGGAGGGAGGTACAGCACCGCAGCAAGTTGAGCGGCAGCGTGTCCAGTTTCAGGAGCAGGTGGCCTTGCTACGCCAGCAACTTACAGATGCCCGCCAACGGGCTACTGTTAAAATTTCGTAAAAGGCGTGCCGCTGCACACAGGGTGCGGTAGGCTATCAGTGGAGTGGCCAAGTTAACGAAACGTTGCTTTGCACTCTCCCCCTTTTCCGCTTGTCTTCGCTGCACCCCAGGTGCAGCTTTTTTGATCGCCAGCTGGATGGTAAACAAAAAAGACGCCACGCAACAAGCGTGGCGCACACCAGAAGTGACTTGGAGGAGAAGGGTACTTACAGGAAAAGTTTACGCTGTTCGATGGGCGAGACCATCCGCTTTCTTTCGTATTTTTCTGCGTCGCATTGCCTATGTGCAATGACCGAGATCGAAAGGACCATCAAGATTAGTCGAACAAACCCTGATTTGGGTGCTTGAGCCAGCGATGAGATTCCTGTATGCTTGTTATGTCAATGATTTTGAGGGAGGAATGCTTCATGGCAGATGAAAATACAACTTCTGTCCTTTCTGTCGAAGAGGGCGGTACTACTCGCATTGCGGATGATGTCATCGCTCAGATAGCCGCCTTGGCGGTTCGGGATGTCGAGGGTGTTTCCAGCATGAACGCTTCGTTTGTGGAAGGCATCGTCAATCGGTTGGGTCGTCAAAATGCGGCACAAGGCGTGCGTGTCAATCATGACGGCGAGTCTATCTCCATCGCACTTTCTGTTGTTGCCCGCTATCCGGTACCGATTCCAAAGACTGTTGCAGAGATGCGCAACCGCGTCTATAAGGATCTCGAAGCATTGGCTGGATTACACCCCACTGCAGTCGACATCTACGTGGAGGGTCTCCAATTGCCCGAAGATGCGACGGCAGCTGCACCCGATGTGACGGCTCAGCCAGCAGAATCCTAAGCCGATCTATCCCCAAGACGGCGGCAGACCAGCCGCCGTTTTTCTGTCTCGCATGGCTGGCCCTGTGGTCGGTCAGACTGAGGAAGAGTCGTGCAGGTTGGAGGAGGCAGATGGCCCTTTTTGTTTTGTTTGGCAGTACCGGTGATTTGGCACAGCGAAAGCTCTATCCAGCCCTTTGGTCGATGTGGCAGAAGGGACAGCTCGACGATACATTTGCGATGTTGGGGGTAGCGCGAAAGGCGCAAGAGGATGCTGCATTTCGGCATCAGGTCGCCCAAGCAATCGGAATGGAAGACAACGCCGACCCGTCGTGGGCATCTTTCTCCCAGCGGTTTTTTTATCTTTCAGCAGATCTGACCCAGCAGGCGTCTATCCAAGCGCTACGAGACCGCATCCTTACCTTGGAAGAATCTTTCCATACGCAGGGGAGGCGGATTTTTTATTTAGCCATCGCGCCTGCTCTCTTTGCCCCCGTCGTTCAACAGATTCGCACGACCGGATTGCATCAAGCGCCTTCGGACGGATTTTGTCGGGTCGTCATCGAAAAACCGTTTGGATACGATCTTGCATCGGCCACCGACCTCAATCAGACGTTGCGGGAGGTCTTCGACGAACCGCAGATCTATCGCATCGATCACTATCTGGGCAAAGAGATGGTCCAGAACACGACGGCGATTCGATTCGCCAATGGCCTGTTCGAGCCGTTGTGGAACCGCCACTATGTCGATAACGTTCAAATCACCGTTGCGGAAAGCGTCGGCGTGGAAGATCGTGCTTCGTACTATGAAAAAGCAGGTGCCCTGCGTGACATGGTCCAAAACCACCTGCTGCAGATGCTCACACTGATTGCCATGGAACCGCCAGCACACCTGCAAACCGAAGAGATACGTGACGAAAAGGTAAAGGTATTGCGTGCACTGCGCTCTTTTGATCGGGGACGTGTCACTCGGGAAGTCGTGCGTGGACAGTATGGCCCGGGGCGGATCGGCGATAAAGAGGTTGTCGGTTATCGCCAGGAGCAGGGGGTCGATCCTGCGTCGATGACAGAAACTTTTGTGGCGCTAACGTTTTACGTCGACAACGAGCGCTGGGCAGGGGTGCCGTTCTATGCGCGGACGGGCAAACGCCTCAAAGAGCAGGGTGCCCAGATCGTGGTTACTTTCCGGCCTTTGGCCCATCCTCTTTACAAACCAAGGGACGCGAACCTTGCGGAGAACAGACTGGTCATCCGGATTCAGCCCATCGAGGGAATTTACCTGGAAATCAACAGCAAGCAGCCTGGCCAAGAAGAACGGATTGTCCCTGTTGCTCTCGACTACTGTCAAAACTGTGATCCGTTGGTGAATACCCCGCAAGCGTATGAGACGCTCATCCTCGATGTACTGCAAGGCGATCCGACCCGCTTTACGCGGTGGGACGAAGCTGCCCTCTCCTGGTCGCTCATCGATACCATCGAGGAAGCATGGCAAGCGCAAACCCCCTTTTACCCCAACTATGCGGCGGGCAGTTTGGGACCTGCTGAAGCAGATCTTTTGCTCGAAAGTGGAGGACGGCGCTGGTGGCCACTGAATACGCGGGCGGACGTCGACCTGTTCGTCAGGAGTGCGAGCTGATGCGCCTCTATGATCTCTCGCGACCCATCTACGAAGGCATGCCGGTCTGGCGTGAAAAGCCGGAGAAAGCACCCGTTTTTACGGTGACCAGCGATTTTGTCGATGGGCAGGGGATGCATGAGACGAGAGTTGCATTGGACGTCCATACCGGTACCCATGTCGATGCGCCTTTGCATGCTTTGCCGGGCGGTAAAGGAGCTGAAGCCTATCCGCTTGAGCAGTTGATCGGTGAGGCAGAAGTGCTCGATCTAAAAGACGTTTCCGGTGCCATCACTGCAACGCGCCTCAAACAGGAAACGATCGCAGCAGGACAGATCGTCCTGCTCAAGACCCGCAACAGCAGCGATGAGGCGTGGCACGACGATTTCGTCTATCTGGCGGAAGACGGGGCGCGCTATCTGGCAGAGAAAGAGATTGCAGGCGTTGGAATCGACGCGCTGGGCATCGAACGGGACCAACCGGGGCACCCGACCCACAAGATCTTGTTGGGCAAAGGAATCGTGATCATCGAGGGATTGCTCTTTGGAGACGTTTCCGCCGGGACGTATGGGATCGTCGTTGCTCCATTGCGTTTGATCGGTTGTGATGCCGCGCCGGCACGGGTATTGCTCGTGCAAAAAAATCCGTGACAAGCTCTTTAGCCTCAGGCATAATCACGTTGTCCTGACAGAGAGCAAAAAGGGGGAGTCATGTGAGAGGAATGCGCTATTGGGCGGCATTTGGCCTGGCAGCAGGCCTTGCGGTCGGCTTGGTCGGTTGCGGTGGGAGTTCTGGCGCAAACAACACCAATACCCCCACGGGAGGCAACACGGCCCAACAGGCATCCGGCGCAACGCAGACGGCACCATCAGGAAAAGCCATCAAGGTAGGACTGGTCTCCGACGTGGCTGGGATCGATGACAAGAGCTTTAACCAATCGGCTGCAGAAGGCGTCCGTCGTGCGGCAAAAGAGCTTGGGGTGCAGCAGCAGATCGTGGTCAGCCAACGGCCCGAAGATTATGTGAACAACCTGAGCAACTTGGCGCAGGCTGGATATGACCTGGTCATTGCGGTCGGCTTTAATATGGAAGACGCAGCCAAGCAAGTAGCACAACAATACCCCAAGACAGACTTTTTGATCATCGATTCTTCCGTCGGCGACATCTCCAACCTCGCAGCGGCCACCTTTAAGGCAGAACAAGCCGGATATCTGGTGGGTGCACTGGCCGGTCTTGTCGAGAAGGACAAGGCGTTGCCGAATATGAACGACCAAAACGTGGTGGGCGTAGTCGGTGGACAAGAGATTCCACCGGTCGATGATTATATCGCGGGCTTTCAGCAGGGCATCCAAAAGACCGACCCAGGTGCGAAAGTCTTGGTCCGGTATGCTGGCAAGTTCGACGATCCAACGACAGGCAATCAGCTCGGTGAGCTGGAAATCTCCCAGGGCGCTGATATCCTCTTTCCTGTTGCCGGCAACACCGGCAATGGTGCCATTCAGGCCGCCCAAAGCCACAGGCTCTATGCAATCGGGGTTGACTCCGACCAGAGTTACGTGGCACCCGGGACTGTGATCACCAGTGCCCTCAAGCGTGTGGACGTTGCCGTCTACGACACGGTCAAAGCCGTGCAGCAGGGCAACTTCAAAGGCGGGGTGCAGACTTTCGATTTGACCAACGACGGTGTCGGCATGGCCCCGGTAATGCAAGGGATTCCGCAGAAAGATGTGGATCAGGTCAATCAGCTCAAGCAACAGATTATCAGCGGGCAGATCCACATTTCGACGACTGTCCAAGAATGAGTTTTGGCCGTACCTACATGGACCATAGAGGACCGTTGGGACATTCTGCGGCTTCTATGGTTTTTGTGTGGACTAAACCCCTGGTATGTTAAAATGAAGGCGAAATGGAGGGGGCAACAGATGCAGGGTGTGATGGGAAAAATCCTGTGGGTTGATCTGAGCTCAGCAAAGATCTGGGAAGAGCGACCCGACGCGACTCTCTACCGCGATTATGTGGGCGGATATGGTCTGGGCGTACGTTACCTGTTTGATCGCATGAAACCCGGTGTTGACCCGTTGGGGCCGGAAAATATTCTGGGGCTGACCACGGGTCCGCTGACTGGCACGATGGCCATCACGGGCAACCGCTGGATGGCCGTGGGCAAGTCCCCCAAAACCGGTGGATGGGGGGATGCCAACTGCGGGGGCACCTTTGGTCCAGCACTGAAGGCTTGTGGTTACGATGCCGTCTTTTTCATGGGTCGTTCTCCAAAACCGGTCTATCTTTACCTCACTGAGGATCATGCCGAACTGCGGGATGCGACACGTTTTTGGGGCACCGGCCTGGCGGTCGAAGAGACGCTCAAAAAGGAGCTGGGACATAAGGTCGAAGTCGCCTGGATCGGTGAAGCGGGAGAGCGTTGCCAACTGACAGCCGGGATCATGAATGACGAAGGCCGATCGGCAGCTCGCAGTGGTTTGGGGGCTGTGATGGGCTCCAAGCGTCTCAAGGCAGTTGCTGCCCTGGGCAACAAGAAGATTCCTGTTGCCGATGAAGACAGCCTGCGCAAGTACACCACTGGCTTGATGCGACAGGCCAAAGAGGCCAACAGCCCCATGTATCAGGCTTTTACCAACTATGGAACGACTTCAACGACTGCGGCCAGCGCCATGAGTGGCGATTCTCCCGTCAAGTACTGGCAGGGTGCAGGTGTTGTCGATTTTCCGCAAGCTTCAAAGATTTCAGATGTCGCCAATGATGCCTACAAGATCAAACGAACGGGGTGCTGGCATTGCCAGATCTCCTGCAGCTCGTTTCAACGGGTTCCTTCCGGAAAATATGCCACCGAGGGGGAGCATACCCATCGTCCGGAGTACGAGACCGCCGCTGCATTTGGTACCATGACCCTCACCGATAACCTGGAGGCCCTTCACAAGGTCAACGAGCTTTGCAACCGCTATGGTGCAGATACCATTGCAACAGGGTCTACCGTTGCCTTCGCTTTTGCCTGCTTTGACAAGGGGATTCTGACGCCCGAGATGACGGATGGGCTGGTGTTGACCTGGGGCAATGACGAAGCGCTGGTCGCCCTGACAGAGAAGGTGCTCAAGCGGGAAGGGAAAATTGGAGAGCTGCTGGGGGATGGCGTGGCCAAAGCTGCAGAGAAGTTGGGGCCTGCTGCGCAGGAGATCGCGGTCCATGTCCATGGCGAAGAGGTACCCATGCATGATTCGCGTTTTTCACCCGGTTTGGCATTGACCTACCAGATCGATGCGACCCCTGCCCGGCACACGCAAGGCGGAACAGGGGGCGTGGAGATGTTGGGCGTCGATCCCCTGCCGGCTCCGTTCAATGTGAGCAAATGGGATTTCGACAAGAAAGGTCCTGCCCATCGTTTCATGGTCAACCATGGGCACTTGGTCAACATTGCTGGCGTCTGTCAGTTTGCCGATTTCCTTTTTCCGCAAGAAGCGCTATTGGTCGAATTGGGCTATGTAACCGGGGAAACATGGGACGTCCAGCGGATGCAGACGGTCGGCGAGCGTGTCGCCACCCTGCGCCATGCGTTCAATCTGCGTGAGGGATTAAACCCCGCGACCTTCAAGCTTCCGAAGGCCCTTGTCGATGGACGGGATCTGCCCGGAGGGCCGAATAAAGACGTGGTCGTCGATGTCGATGCGGAGCGAAACAGCTACTATGCTGCGGTCGGCTGGGATCCGGTCACGTCCAAGCCCAGCGTGGAGAGCCTTAAGGCACTCGGCTTGGAGGACGTGATCGACGACCTGTACGGCGTCGGTGCAGCCGGCTGAGCCGATGAATGTTTCTGTGAGATTGTTCGGATTGTTGGGCATGCAGCTGGAGGTGCCGCCTGGAGAGCAAATTGCCTTTACGCTGCCCGAGGGGGCCACTGTGCAAACACTGCTGGAGGCCATCGGGCACCGTTTTGGGGAGCAATTTCCACCCAATGTCTGGTTCAAAGAGACGAATCGCTTTGGGCCAGGGGTACAGCTTCTGCTCAATGGCAGACGGGTGACCGATGCTTTGGAGACGCCGCTGGCGGATGGAGATGAACTGAGCGCTGTCTTGCCCATTGCAGGAGGTATCCGATAGCTTTTTTACCATTGCGTCGACGGTTCCTATTCAAAAGGCTTCCCCTTTGTTAATGGGGAAGCCTTTTTGTATGACAGTGATGGTTGAGAGGGTGGTTCATTAGATCGGCTGCGGAGAGAGATTTTGAGCTTGTTGCTTGGTTGCCGCACTGCGGTCAATCCGCTGCCCCATCAGCAAAAGCACGATACCACAGATGAGTACCATGATCGCTGCAACCACGTATGGCGCGATCGGTGCGAGCGCTGTGCTAAAGATGCCCGAAAGGACCGGGGCACAGGCGGAACCGATCCAGCGTAAGAAGTTGTACGCACCGGTGGAGATCGATCGCGAAAACGGCGAGACGTCGACAGAGAGGGCCGTATACAAGGCATTGCAGATACCCGATGGCAGGCCGACGAAGATGATCAAGCCAATTCGTACCGGGGTACTGGGAACAAAAATGATCGCTAAAAACGAGAGAAGCAAGATGGTCAGCGAGGCGATCAACAGATGGGTCGGTTTCAGCGTGACCAGCAGTCGATTGACCAGCCAGACCGAGCCAATGGCGACCATGACGCCCCAGCCGAAGAAGATCAGGCCGAGGACCAACGCGGAGAGATGCAGGAAAAGCGGCGAGTACGTCAGTACGGTGAAATAGGCGTAGTAGTAAAACATCCCAGTCAGCGCAACGAGAAGAAACGTGAGATTTCCGAATGGTTTGAAAACCGTTGACAAGGATTGGGGACGCTCACGAGCTTCTGGCTCTTTGACGAGGAGAAAGGTGGCGATCAAACCGATCAGCATCAGCGCCGCAGTGCCGAAAAACGGCAGGTGGTAAGAGATGCTGCCGAGAAAACCGCCCAGCAAGGGGCCGCAAGCGATGCCGAGTCCCAATCCCGCCTCAAAGAAGGTGACGGCACGATTGGTGTTGCTCGACAGACCGATGATCAACGCCAGGACGGTTGGCGTAAAGAAGGCATTGCCCAACCCCCATCCGGCACGAACGGCCGCCAACGGCCAGATTTGGGTCATCAAACCGCAGACGGCCGAGAAAACGATGACACCTACCAAAGCGAAGAGCAGGGTCCGGCGACTGCCCAAACGGGTAGAGATGGGAGCGACAAAGAGCATGCAGATGGCCATAAGGCCCAAGTAAGAGGTAAAGAGCATCTCGGTCTGCCAGGGTTGTGCGCCCATCTCACTGGCAATGGTCGGCAGAATGGGGTCGACAACGCCGATCCCCATAAACGCAAAAAAGACGGCGATAACCGCCGCAAAGATCGCACGAGCATTTGGTTCATTACCCATTTCCTATAGTCGCCTCCGCGTGTGAACAACCTTCCTGTTCTGCTTCTATGATTTTTCTGTCTTTAGATACGCATTTTTACGATTCGGCCGAGGCAGCTGGGACGATCAAGACGGGTACAGGACTGCGAGAAAGGACAGCATGGCTGACACTGCCCAAAAAGAAACCGCGCAGATCGCTCAAGCCCCGAGAACCCATGATGATGGCATCGGCTTGCCGCTGCCGGGCGATCTCTACGATCGTCTGTGCCAGCCCTTGCTGAGGGGCGACACTGACCAGCTTCTCCACTTGGGCACCGTGCTGCTCGAGCAGTGCGGCTGCTTCGTCAACCATCTTCTGGCCTGCATCTTGGAGGGAAGTCACCACCTCTTGGGGAGAGACGCCCTCCATGTACGCCCTGGCCATCATCTGGATGTTGACAACGACGAATGAATCGAAAGGGGGGATGAGGCGTGCCGCGAAGCGGACTGCTTCCTGGGCACTTTTGGAACCGTCTGTAGCGATGACTGCTTTCATAGGTTAAAGACACTCCCTTCTCACCTATTGTGGCGCATTTGCTCGCCTATGCCAAACTTACCTGGCGAAATGCTACAATCATAGCCATGACGAACCTTCCATTTGAAACGTTTCTTGTCGGGCATGCGCAGGATGAGAAAGCCGGTACCGGCTGTACGGTGGTGCTTTGTCCATCGGGGGCTGTGGGCGCTGTTGAAGTGCGGGGAGCGGCGCCAGGGACGCGCGAAACCGATCTGCTCGATCCATTGGCCAGTGCGCAGGAGGTGCATGCGGTCCTGCTGACCGGTGGCTCTGCCTTCGGATTGTCTGCAGCGACGGGCGTGATGGAGGCATTGGCTGAACGTGGGATTGGTTTTGCAGCCGGAGCCCACAAGGTGCCAATCGTGTCGGCTGCTGTCTTGTTTGATCTGGATGTCGGTCAGCCCTCTGCACCCAATGCGGCCATGGGCAGGCGCGCCGTGGAGGCAGCGGGGCGCGAAGTGGCCGAAGGCTGTGTGGGGGCAGGGTGTGGTGCGACTGTGGCCAAATCACTGGGAATGAAGGGCGCAGTCAAAAGTGGCTTGGGATGTGCGGTGCGCCAGACGGCCGATGGTCTACAGGTAGCCGCGGTGGTCGCCGTCAACGCGTTGGGGGATGTGCTCGATCCTGTCGACGGGCATGTCCTCGCGGCGCCTCATCTGCCTGAAGGCGGTCTTCTGCCGACGGTGCAACTGTGGGAGCGAGCACGCCACCTGCCCCAACCCCAGCAAGAGGGAACAAACACGACCATAGGGGTCGTGATGACCAACGCGGCGCTCGACAAGACAGCCTTGGCCCGCATCGCCCGTTTTGGTCAGGACGCGTTGGCCCGCTGTATTGTTCCCGTCCATACGCCCTTTGATGGTGACGCCCTCTTTGCACTGGCAACACCTCAAGTGGATGCCGATCTGGCCGTTGTCGGCGTGCTGGCGCAACAGGCGGTGATCGAAGCCATCTTGCGTGCCGTGCGATTGGCCACGCCGGCATACGGTTTGCCATCTGTTCAACAGCTGGGGAGCTCATAAGAAAGCCGGCCATTCTCCTGCTACAAGCAGCGGTTCTTTTTCCCGTTGTCCAGCAGGGGTGACCCACTCAAAAGTGAGCGTGAGGCGAGGGTGAAAGCGAGTGGCATAACTGGGAAAACGGTAAAAATCGTTGCCTTTCCAGCGCGTGCCGATGAAATTCACTGTCGAAGTCGACCCGGGATCTGCGTTCACCAGAGACAGTCCGTAGTTGGGTTTGCCGCTTAGCCACGCTTGAACGAGCGTCGTGATCGTAATACTGCACTGGTTTTCCGACCAAGGATAGAGTGGCTCAAACGCTTTTGGCACCCAAAAATCTGCTACGTTTTGGTCTGTACATGCTGGAAGCCTGTGGGCGTTCAGAGATGCTTCGTCCCATTTTTCTTTGGGTAGAAGCAGGGCAATCTGTTCGGCTTGCCTCGGTGGCTCTGCAACAAACAGAGAGAGATGGGCTTCACGCAGGCGGATGGGGGACTGCTTTTCCTTCAGGAATCTCACGATCGCTTCTGTGGGGAAGTACAGGAAACCGCAACGTTGTACCACGATGCCGGTTGTCGTGCATACGTTGCCAACGGTGAGGTAGCGCCCCAACACCCCTTCTTTTTCGGAACGCCAAGTGAAGTCGTGGGTAGCCCTTACCTCCGTCTGCAGTGTGTCAGGTAGGCTGGGCAGGAAAAAAGGCTTTGCTTTTCGTCGTGCCTGCAAAACCTTTTCCGTTTCTTCGGCCATCACTGCCACACGATGGGCGTAGGTATGGTGCGCATAGACTTCCTGTTGCCCCTGTTGGGCGATTGCATTGCGTTCAGCGGGGTGGTTGAGATAGAAAGCGATCTGCGCTGCAGTCTGCTCGGGGGATTCGGTCACAGCGAGATGTTGACCAGGCACAAAGTGGCGACGCACTGCCGGTGTGTCGATGGTGAGCAGAAAGGCACCGCTGCCCAGCACTTCAAAAGTACGCTGTGTCAGCAGATCGGGCGCGTTCTGCAGACCCAAGACGATACCAGCACGGTTGTAGATTTCTGGAACAGAAGTGTACGCGATAGGCCCTTTCAATATTTCGGCCGGCACCGGAAAAGGAAGGACTTCATGGTACTCTTGCCAGCCTTTTCCCCAAATGCCGACGCGTAAGCCGCTTTGTAGTGCGGGTTGCAGCAGCCATTGGAGTGCATGCATGCGCCACCAGTCACTTCGGTAATGCTCTTTTAGGGTCGCAACCAAGGCGATGTCTACCCGATCTTCCGGGCAGGGTGTCCGTTTCCTGTGGAGGGTAGGATCACAGGCAAAGGGCAGGTAATTCGCCGTTTTGCCCATGCTGCGATAGAGTGCAACACTTTCAAAGGCGTGCGTAAAGATCAGATCAGGTTGCACCCGCTCAACGATATATTTGCTCCATGTTTGCGTATGCAATGGGTCTTCAAACGACCAGAACACTTTGAGCGCTTGCGTCTCCTCGCAGTATCGGTCCATGACCCGAAAATAGGGTTCGACCTGTAAGGAGGTCCATCCTGTCAGCAGCAGGACGTCAGGTCTTTCGCCGGCAAGCTGTTGCGCAAAGCGTTGAGGGGTCATCTGGGGTGGGGGGGTGACCAAAGGGAGGTGCAATGTTGAAAAGCCAAAGGGAAGCGTCATACGGTAATGGGTTGCGATTTCTAGTAGATACCATTTGCTCACCGCGCTGCCTCTTTCCAAATGAAGTGGTCCTGGCTGTTGCAGCAACAAGTTCTCCGATAGCTGCAGCTAAGGGAGATCGAAGAAGAACCTCAGCGCTCATGGGGTGATCCGGACATATTGGATCTTGCGGGTCATGACCAGCGTCGGCTGTGTCGCTCCTGTCTCCCGCACAAAGATGCTGGCTCCGTCGACGACCTCGGTGACGATACCGGTAAGCACGGCCTGTGACATTCCCAGAGAGACCGTCTCACCATCCAGACTGGCTAACAAACGTTCCATCGGACGTTCCTCCTTCCTATGGACCGACTGGGGTTAGAGAGGGATCGGGAGATCTTTTTGGGACTTTCTTAGGTAGTAGGTGCCATGACACGGATAAACTCGATCTGCTCCATCGGGATGTACGTTGTGGCGCCGCTGGTCTCAACGATCTGAATGAACTCTCGGCGTACCTGTACCAAAATCCCTGTCAGCAGATAGGTCTGGGTGCTCACTTGGATGGTGTCACCAATGTGGATTTCATAGCTGAGGATGCTTACTTTGCCCATGGGGTCCACCTCATTTCTAGAAGATTTGACCTACTTTTGCTTTTTGTCAGGAGACGTTCTGGCGGACGTATTGAATTTCGTCGATAGAAAGCTCCAATGCCTCGGGCACCGGCGGTGCATACGCCGCCGGTGGCGCCTCTACGAGCAGCAGCGAGGATCCGGCGACGTCGGAAAGTATTCCAGAAAACGTCCCTTGGTGTGTGCCGATCTGTACGCTTTCACCGATCAGTCGTTCCAAAAGTCGTCTAAACAATGTGTTCGCCCCCTTTCCGATTGGATCGCCTTTACTGGTGTATGAACCGTCAGTCTGTCGGGCGTGAGACGTAAGACCTGAGAAATCGTAATGTCGTGCAAATGCCCTGCTGCAGGGGGGTTGGGGACCAGTGCCCTAACCATTCGGTGACTTTTTGGGTGGAGATCTGTAATCCCTCGTCCGTGGCTTCCACGCGAGCGGGAAGGTATTCGATACGGGACGGAGATACCCCGGGTTGACCGACGGCCCGAAGACACCATTGGGCAAGCTCACCAATCGGAGCTGTTGCCCCGGGGAGATTGATGACGGCCCATTGGGGCGGACCCTGTAGTGCGCGTTCCATCAATCCGACATAGGCCGCCAGAAGATCTTCGATAAAGAGGAATGAGCGTACCTGACGTCCATCCCCATAGATCTGCAGCGGTTCGTGGGCCAGTGCACGTTGTAGGAAGCGATGCAGGACACCCTGGTTGTGAAGGGCAGGAGAGGGTCCATAGACGTTGGCCTGTCGGACAATCAACGTCGCAAAAGGATGACGCTCATAAAAAAGACGGGCCGCTTCTTCTGCCCATACCTTGCTCAGTCCATAGATGTTTTGGGGATGGGGGCGGGTGTACTCATCGATGATCGGCACCGACACCTCCCCATAGACCGATGTGATGGAAGAGGCGAGCAAGTAGCCTGCGACGTTGGAGGCTGTCACTTCGCGCAACAAGGCAACGCGGGCTACAGCGTTATTCTGAAGGCAAGCAGCGGGATCGGCCTCACAGCGGGCCACTTCTGGGATCGCTGCCAGATCGAAGACGAAGTCGAGGCCATCGGTAAAAGCACGCAAACTCGGACCGAAGCGGGTCAAATCCTGATCGACAATCTCGACCTCTTTTTCCCAGCTGGGGATAGGGATGTGGCCGCGGGTAAAGCAATCGAGTGCACGGACACGGTATCCACGCTGTAAGAGGTAGTCGACGAGAGCGGCGCCGATGTAGCCACCTGCGCCGGTGACACCGATTAGCCTTGTGGAAGAAGATCGATCCATGGTGGTCACCTCGTTGTCTCAGCGTTTGATGAGTTGCAACCAGGGGGCAATGGGGGCAACCGGTTGCAGCGCTTTTGGTTCCTGACCGCGCCGCACTCCTTCTACAAATTGCTCCAATTCCAGTTGGAGGAGATCGACGGCGGGATGATCGACACGATAGCGCCTCGATCTCCCGTCTGGATGCAACTGTGTCATCAAGGCCGGCCATTCTGGTTGCACGGATCCCCACAATCCTCCGGTTTTTCCCTGAATTTCGATGGACTGGACGAAAGCTTGCGAACTCATGTCGCCGATGAGCACGGCATGGACGCCACAAGCATAATCGACAGAAAAAACGATTTCATCGGGTACGTGTAGGGCCCGGAATGCTCCTTCAACGTTGCGCATCGGGAGCAAAAGGTGGGTTTCCAGCACCTTTGCCTCTGTGATGGGTCCGAACCATCCTAAGGAAAGATCGAGCAGATGGCAGAGCAGTTCGGTGGCCACGCCCCCTTCTTGCCCGTGCTTCCACCAGGCGCGGCCCCCTCTGGCATTCAGGCGCAGTATGGCCCAATAAGGATTGCCAATGCTGTGGGCATCGAGCTGTTCGCCAATCCATTTCATGGCCGGGTGTAAGCGGTAAGGATAACCGACCGCCAGCCATCCGGTCGAACGTTGGTTGGCTTGTAGAAGGACTTCTTCCTCTTGCGGGTCGGAAGTCAGTGGCTTTTCGCAAAAAACGGGCAGCTGCTGCTTTAATGCCTGTAAGACGAACGTTGCATGGTGTTGCGGTGGCGTGCAGACATCAACTGCGTCCGGATGGTGACGTATAAAAACTTCGTCCAAAGCGACCGAGGTAGCGGAGCAATGGGGCCCTTCAATACGCCGAGCGAGTGCTTCGGCCCGTTGCGGTAGGGTATCACTCACAAGGAGGTGGAGCGATTCTGTCGCTTCTGCCAATGCCTGATAGGTCAAGGCATGGCGTTGACCCATATATCCACACCCGATCAAAGCCAATTTCATCCGTTCTTCCCCTCCTTGCGCTGCCACCGCACCACCCAATGTGGCCAAAAATGTTGCAAATAGGCTCGAATCATGCGATCGTTGGCAATCCACCCGGGCTGTCCCCAGATCACCTGCAAGCCTTCCGAAGGGATCAGTTGAAAGGACCTGCCTTCCTTTGCCACATCGGCTGAAAGAGGAAACGAACACCATCCTGCTGTGGCTGGGTAGGGAAGCGGGCCATGCGCGGTCAACTTCTGCCTGGCCAACGGCCGCCTGTTTTGGGAGTCGATAACGAGCGCAGTACCGGATGTTTCCACCGTGTCGGCAAAACAGCGTAGGGTAAGTTCCTGCAGACGATATCCTGGCGGCGGCTCGAGCACGGGCGCCGGTAAGGTCAACGTGTCGCGTGGCAGCAAAAAGCGGGCCGTTTCTTCCCGGAAGGTTCCGAAAACCGGCAGCTCTTGTTGGAAAAGAGGCGGCGTGATCGCAACGGTTGTGCGCATACGCTTTTGCGCCAAGAGGGGCAAGGCGAACGCTTCGAGGGTTGCAGCACGGTGATCGAAGGTATCTGCGAGCAATGTCTGCGCACGCCCGTTTGTACCGAGCAGCTGGCGTCGACGATCGTCCTCCAGGAGGGTCGCGATTTGTCGGCGTGTCTCTTCTGTCGAAGCGCTGCAGAGCAAGTGTTCGCCCTCTACAAAGTGCTCTTGCACGGCCGGTGTACGCGGTGCCAATACTGCTGCGCCACATCCCAACGCTTCAAATGTCCGCCGGGTAAGCGTATTTGGCGTGTTTTGGGGACAGAGCACGATCGTAGCGCTGCGATAGACTTGCGCGACATCTCGGTGGGACAGCGGTCCGCGTAGCCAAGTGGAAGGGATCTCAAAGCCCAGTTGCTGCGCGGCCAGCTCCTCCCAATGACGCCCCCAAATGCCGACGCGTACGGGAAGATCGCGCAGTGGTGCTAAAAGCCATTCCAAGGACGTTTTGCGAAACGTTCCGGCAGTTGCGAAGGAGAAATTGGCTACTAAGGCGATGTCTGTGCACTGCGCAGCCACTGCCGGTCCGGGCCGGTGGGCATTTCGGTCCATTGCGAAGGGCAGGTAAGCGGTCGGGTAGCCATGCGTGTGATAATACGCGACATGTTCAGGAGAAATCGTCAAGAGCGCGTCAGGTTGCGCCAACTTGAGGTAATGGGCGACGAAGGTCTCCGTGTGGATCGGGTCTTCCACCGACCAGTACAGATGCAGCGCTGGGTGTTGGTGGGTATAGGCACGAATGGGAAGCACCCACGCTGGCGTTGTATGCGTCGTCCAGCCCATCGAGAGGATCAAATCAGGCTGATAATCGGCCAGTTGCTGCTCGAATAGGTGCGGATCCCCGGTCGAAAAACGCACTTCGTGTCCGCGGCGTTTCAGTGCTTGGGGCAAGCCCTCCGTCCAGTTTTCATGATCTTCGTTGTACAGGATGCGCATGGCGGAAAAAGCACACCGTCCTCTTTGAAATCGCATGATGGATGGCCAAAAGCTTTACGGTGTCGTTGTCGAACTGCGTTCATTCAGGGGCAGCAAGCTCTGTTGCAAGGTGGCCACATGCTTCCGCTGCTGCGCGAAAGCGCGGAGCGCCTCAGAGAGGGCTTCTGTAACCGATTGCTGACTTTGAGGAAGAAGGTGCTGGACAAAAGCGCCGTTGGACATGGCCAAGCGATGTTCTTCCCGCTCGACCCGTGGATTGGCGGTATGTTGCAGGCGGACATCGATTCCCAGCTTTTTTGCAGTATCCTGAACTTTCTCTGCCAGTGCGTTGATCGTCACCGCTTCTTCGTACTGGTTGAAAATGCGCAATTGACCGTCGACGGGTAGGGCAGCTGCGGCAGCCAACGAGGTGACGGTGTCTTCCAGGCTGATGAAAGGTTTTTCCTGTTTGCCGGCGCCAAAGATGGTGAGGGGTTCGCCTAAGACGGCTTGTGCTGCAAAGCGATGGGCCACGACCCCGAAGTAAAAGTCGGCATCACAACGGGTGTTTAAGGTCGGTTCCATGGCAGTCTCTGTTGTTTGTGGACCGACAACGATAGCGGTGCGTACCTCGGTGATGGAGAGCCTCCATTGGAAGTGGGCCAGCCAGAGGTTAAGCGCGTCCTGTCCGCGGCTCATGTGGTACCAAGAGGTCGCCATCGGTGGCCATGGCAGTTTTGTCTTTTTTCCGGCGGGGGTATCGACTTCAAGCCATCCCTCTGGAATGGGTAGGTCCGGCGCGCCATAGATCCCTGTCGTTGTGGTGATGACCAAGTGCGTCTGCGGCTGCAGCTCATGTATCGCCCACAGCAGGTTGCGGGTGATGTCGGTGTTGTTTTGCTGTGTGTACGCCGCGTGATCGGCAGAAAGCTGCGAATACGGGGCAGAAGGCTGCGCAGCCAAATGAAAGACCACCCGTGGGGCGAAATCGCGCATCAGATCGTAAACTTCAGCACGCGAGGTGAGATCGCGGTGCAAAAGTTGCAAATTGGAAAAGCCCAGTGCGTGTGCCGCTTCGATGCGCGCTTCCATCGAGGCGATGGGGAGAAACGAATCGCTGCCAACCTCGCTGATCCACGTCCGCCTTCCGCCGTGATCGACGCCGATCACGTCTTCGTGCGGGAACTGTCTTGCCAGTCGTAACAGCAAGGGCCAGCCGATATATCCATCAGCGCCGGTTACCAACAACGCCATGCGCCGATCACCTCCCTTTTGCAGCAGCTGTTTGTTGCCTATGCGGGTGATGGTCGTACGGGAAGGGGCAACTGTCTGGAGAGGGACGATCGCTGTACAACGCGTCACCCTGAACACAATGGCGAATAGGCTGAAGCAGCGGGAGGGAGAAGTATGGTCGATGAAGGCGGTGTGGTTCGGCCAGGCAAAGTAGAAGAAAGTCGGCTGCCGCCGACAGAAGAGGTCGCCTGTATCCAGGTGAATCGGGTTTACGATGAGTGTGTCCAGACGCTCGATTTGACCGCTAACCTGACGAATACGGGGCTTTCCGGACCATTGACCTGTAGGGTCGGTACACCGACCTGCACGGTTCCCAACGGTGCAGTCCAGCCGACCCATCGGCGCGATTACCGACGTGTGCTTTTTTTCATCGCCGTGCCGATTACGGTGCAAGATGCCACCGGTACTTCTTTGGCACAGACGGTAACAGGAACAACCTCAGCCGTTTTGTATCATCCTTTGGGAACCGAGACCACGTGTACCCCGACAACGATCAGCTGTGCCTCGGTCGTCATGCCGGATGGTACCCTGACCTCTTCGGTCCATATCCAACTTCTGCTTGTTACAACGGCTGTGGTGCAGCTGCTGGTGCCGACCTACGGTTTCTATCAGCCGCAGCCCTGCCATGACGAATGGGACTCTGGGGATCCAGCCGATCTCTTTCCGCCACCGGTTGCCGATGCACCACAAGCTTTTGAACGGTCATCAGAGGATGAAGAGGAAACAGAATGAACGCATATTCCAGAAAGAAGCCGGACTGCTTGGACCTGGGTCCATCGTTTCAACGTGGCGCGAACGGTTTGTTTCTCCCAGTATCGACAGAAGATGAGGAAGGGGTCCGCTCGAATCGATCGTCTCTTGGAAATACGAGAAAGGTGTCCAAAACACCCCAAGCAGCTTTTGACGTACGCCGTTTTCCGCTGACCGTCGCGGAAAGCCAGCCTTCCTTCCCCTTCCCTCTCCCAGAATCAGCAAATGAGCGTGCACGAAGCGGGTGTGGCGATGGCCTTTAGCGACATGAAGGAAAATCGCGGCAATGTCATACAAGTCGGTCTACCCGGACCCCCGGTTATCTGTGGCGCTCGCTGTCGACTGCTTCCCGACCATGAAGGCCATGTATGGACATGCTCAGCGCACTGGGATCCTCTCCAACCTTGCGACCACGATGCCTTCCTTCGTGTGCGCGTGACGCTAAATGCACGTCTGCAACTGACGTTGGAGACTCAGCAAGGCGATCAGATCAAGGTCCTTCCCCTTCGACTTTATGGCACCTGCTTGCTGCCGAACCTCTCCCCCTCCCTTTCGCCAGACAGCGGAGCTTATGCCGTCTGTCAAAAGGTAAGTGGCACTTGCGCCATAGAAGGGGTGACGGCCGAAACAGTTGCACTCTCGATTGGCGTACGGGCGCTGCTTTCAGTCGTTGAACAACGAACGATCTTATTGCCGCATGGAGAGCGTTGGGATGCCAAACAGGTTGCTTGTCTTTCGGTACCTGTGGTTTTCGCTTCTGGTTGGTGGAAGCGCACTTTCCCCCTTACGGTGCTGATAACATAAATCCGGGAAGGGCGGCCCAAGGGCCGAATGTCTCTGACCAGATGGTGCTCATTTACATTGTATCTAATGGCAAGCGTCAAAAACGATCCTTGCAGAGAGAGGATGAGAAGCATGGCATTTAGTGATGAAATGACGAACATTGGGAACACCCTGCAAACAGCTTCCCCTATTCTTTCCATATCTCCCTCGACTGCGGTCATTACCCTCACCAACGCGGTGCCCGGCGTATCGGCGGTTGGGACCATCACCGTTTCCAATGTGGGTACCGTAGGGGTGAGCTATTACGTAACCGCAGATTGGATTCCAAGCCCTGGGACCACACAGCCTGCAGCCCGAAGGTTGGCCCAGAGCGTGAGCGCAGCGGTCACGGCCGCTTCACCGGCCGTAACGCTTTTTACGGGTCCGTTGGTCAGTTTGATCGATCAGCCGACTGTCGGTCGACCCCTGGCTTCAGCGGGCGCAGAACCTGTCGCCATTACGCTATCCTTGCCCACGACGATGGGATACGTCTATCAGGGGCTGGCGCTTTCGATTAGCTTTGACTTTGTCGCCATTGCCGGCTGATGAAAGGATCTCTTTAATGGCGCAAAAGAAAGTGGGAATTCTGACCTCGGGGCACTTTGACGCAGCGGGTTCAGACCGTTTGGTCTTTGGGGGCGCAGAGCGGTATGGATTTCAGCTGACGACGTTTCTGCGTGAGGAAGGCTTTGACGTCGAATGGTGGCAGCCAGGCGACGGGTGGACGCGGGAGTACCTGCCGGGTGTCCCCATCCATGGGCTCCCTGTCAACCAGGTGCCTTATCAGACCCTTCCTGCGTTAAATCAAGCCTTTGAAGAAAACGCGATGAATGTCGATTATGCCATCTATTTTGTATCTTTTCTTGCCTATCCCCAGGCCTTGGAGAAGTCGATCTCGATCTCGCATGGGATCTACTGGGATCTTCCCCAATACGACGATCTGCTCGGCAATCGGGAGGCACGCGAAGAATGGCGTCGGAGGATGTATATCGCCTTCTCCAATGTGCGCAAGGTGGTCTCTGTCGATACCAACACCATTCACTGGGCCAATGCCACGTTTCCTGGCTTGCGCTATAAATTCACTTACCTTCCCAACTTTGCCGATCTTGCCCTGTTTCATCCAGACGACACCCGGCGCGCGTCCTTTGCATCTGAAGCTGGGGCGCTGCCGAAAGAAGATCCCGTTCGTATCCTTTTTCCAAGACGGCTAACTTCGGTTCGCGGCGTCAATGAAGCGGCATGGACAGCAGTACAGTTGACACGGCGTTATCCCAACGTCGAGGTGGACTTTGTCGGGCGCGCCCATGACGATCGCATCGAAGCAGCTTTAGATAGCTGGGCCGGAGGGCATGAGCGCATCCACTACACGTGGTTTCCGCCCCAGCAGATGCCTGGTGCTTACCAGCATGCCGACATCGTGGTGATCCCGACCAAGGCGGCCGAAGGTACTTCACTCTCATGCATTGAAGCAATGGCGAGCGGTTGTGCAGTTGTGGCCACCTGGGTCGGAGGGTTGAGCGATCTGATCATCGACGGTTTCAATGGGCGTCAGATCGCCCCTTCGCGGGAGGCACTCTTTACGGCCCTCTGTGAGCTGGTGGAAGATCCAATGCAACGTCGCCTCTTGGGACAGCGGGCCGAGCAGACCGCGCAGGCTTTCTCGCTGGAGCGTTGGAAGGATCGCTGGAGAAGGGTCATTCGCGAGGTTTTTACGTAACCCGACAGTGACACTTGGTCAAGGGGTATCGAGGTTTCGATACCCCTTTTTGGGAGGGAAATAGGATGCGACCGTCTGTGACAGCCATGCTCCTCGTTTACAATGAGGCCGATCGTTACCTGACCCGTGTCTTGGACAGCTTGACCAGTTGGGTCTCTCATTTTGTCATTCTCGATGACGGTTCGACCGATCAGACGCCCTATCTGTGCGAGCAGTATCCGCAGACGATTGCGTTGGTTCACAATGAGAGACGACTTTTTCCAACCGATGAGTCCAAGGCCAGGGCACAACTGTGGGAGATGACCGTCGCGACAGATCCAGAGTGGATTCTGGCCATCGATGCGGACGAGTTGTTCGAGCCCTGTATGGCGGAGCAAGCCCCTGCGTTGCTCGATCAGTCCCTGTTTGATGCTATCGATTTCCGGCTTTTCGATTGTTGGGATGATGAAGGGCAATATCGTTGCGACGGTGTATGGGATCCGTGGAACCGTACGGTGCGCATGCTGGTGCGCTACCGTGCGGATCGTCCTTATACTTGGCCCAGTGTGCCTGCGCATGGTGGGGCTTGGCCGCTGGAAGTACGGCAGGGCCTTGCAGCGTGCACTTCCGATGTGCGGATTCAACACCTGGGCTGGGTTCGCCCTGAAGATCGTCTGCGCAAGTATCGCTTTAAGGCACAGCGCGATCTCGCCTTCACCGGAGCGATCAGCGAGGCAACGCAAAGCATTCTGGCACTGCCGGAACAAATCTCCTTACGGCCTTTCCACCCCCGTCAAAGCTTGTGGTGAGGATAGGTGTCTTGCCTGATGCCTTCGCCTAAAGCACGCCATAGACTGAATGCCGATGAAACGCTGGGCAAACGGGGGAAGCTACATGGCGGAAAAGCGGGTGGTTGTGGTTGTTGGCACACGTCCGGAAGCGGTGAAGATGGCACCCGTGATCACGGCCCTTCGCCGATACGACGATCTGCGCACGTGGCTCGTCGCCTTCGAGCAGCACAGCGACTTGCTTCGCCAGGCATTGCACAGCTACGCTCTTGTGCCCGATCTCACCCTTGCGGTCGATCGCCGCAGTAGCGGACTGCCGGAACTGACTGCTGCGGTGTTGGCGCAGGCCGACACCGTTTTTGCCCAAATACGTCCCGATTGGGTGGTGGTCCAAGGCGATACGACGACGGCAGCCGTAATGGCCTTGGGTGCCTTCTTGGAACGCATCCCTGTTGCTCACGTGGAAGCCGGTCTGCGCAGTGGCGATCTTGCCGACCCTTTCCCAGAAGAGCTCAACCGTCGCCTCATCACGCTGGTCAGCAATTTGCACTTTGCCCCTACCTCTACTGCGGCACGGCAGCTGTACCACGAAGGGATCTCCCCGGAGCGTGTCTTTGTGACCGGCAATACCGCAATCGATGCATTGGTGCAAGAAGAGAAGCAGCACCCGCTTTTGCGCCATGCTCCTCTGCGACGACGTCTGATCGTAGTCACCCTGCACCGCCGTGAGAGTTGGGGAGCGCCATTGCGTGCTGTCTGCACGGCTGTTCGTCACATAGCGATGCAGTTTCCCGATATTCGCATCCTCTGGCCCGTTCATTCCAATCCAATGGTATCTAAAACCGTCTATTCCCTGCTTTCTGACGTCCCCAATATTTCTCTGACGGATCCACTTGAACCGAACCGCTTTCATCGCCTCTTGTCCCGCGCTTACCTGGTCATGACCGACTCTGGTGGCATCATCGAAGAGGCGCCTTTCTTTCACATACCTGTCCTCATCGTGCGCGAGAAGACCGAGCGTCCGGAGGCGGTTGCCTGTGGTGCCGCCCGGTTGACGGGGACCCACCCAGATCGCATCTTTGCCGAAGCGACCGCACTGCTGACCACCGCGTCTCTGCATCAAGCGATGACCACTGCGACCAATCCCTTTGGAGACGGCCGGGCAGGGGAGCGCATCGCTGCGCATCTTGCCCGTATTGCAAACGGTGGTCTTTCTCAGGCGGGCAACTTGCCCTTCCTGTCTTTTTGAGCTTGCCTAACATTCATGCGCTGTTTCAGCAACGACTCACCCCCATTATTTTGGCAGTACGGCATCACCGATGGCTCGACTTTGATCGCTTGGCCGAGCACAGTGGAGGAATACTTGTGAAGGTGGTACCCTGGGAACGTTTCATTGGTAGGCAAGCCAAAAGAGGGGCGATGGATAGATGGGCAAGGCGGCGTTTGTACCGGAAGATTTCTTTCATTTTCGCTTGGTTGGAGAGCCTCAGCTATCTCCTTTTGGTGATGAGGTGGCCTATGTACTTCGTACGATCGATGCCGAGGAGAATCGCTATCGCTCAACGATCCAGCTGGTTTCGGTTGCAGGAGGGATGCCCCTGCAGCTGACATCGGGCCATTCGCGTGATCATGCCCCACGTTGGTCGCCGGACCGCCAGCAGATTGCTTTTCTCTCAGACCGAAGCGGTTCCGAGCAGATTTGGCTTATCCCGCGGCATGGTGGAGAAGCGATTCAGCTCACCCATTTGGCCGATGCACCGGAGCTGATCGGCTGGTCCCCGGATGGTACCCAACTGTTTTTTACCGCTGCAGTAAGTCCCAAAGGGCTCGAAAGTGAGGCAGAGAAGAAGCAACGAGAAGAGCAGCGTTCTCCCCGGGAGAAGTTTACCGCCGATGTGCGCGACATCACGCGGCTGTGGTATCGGCTCGATTCGGTGGGATATTTTGACGACCGGCGCCGACATCTTTTTCGCCTGGAGATTGCCTCCCAAAAGGTGCATGCATTGACCCAAGGGGAGTATGACGTGCAAGACCCGACCCTATCACCCGATGGAAAGTGGATCGCTTTTGCTGCCAACCGCAGCCCACAGGCCGATCGCTTTCCTGAGATCCAGGATATCTGGCTCTTGCCAGTGGAAGGAGGAGAGCCTCGCCGCTTGACCGAAGGCGCGTGGGGCTGTGCGCTTCCGCGCTTTTCGCCCATAGCAGATCGGATTGCCTTCTTCTACGTGGATCCAAAGCGGTTTGGCTATGGCAACACCCGCCTGGGAGTGGTCACGACAGCAGCGCGTCCACAGATCACGCCGCTGACGTCTGGCTGGGACAACTCCTTTACCGACTTGTCGATGAACGATCTTCATGGCCATGCACCCCAATCGGCCCCTTTTTGGGCGCCAGACGGGAAGATGCTTTACGCTTTGGCCAGCCTTCGTGGTACTACCCAGCTGTGCGCCATCGATGCGGACAAGGGTGACGTGCAGGTCTTGACCCATGGCAACCACTGTTTTTATGGGATGGATGTCATACCTGGCGCAGGGCGTTTTGTCGTTGCACGGACGACAGGAGAGATCCCCGGAGACCTATATGTGGCGACGCTCGATCAGCCTGATCCCCTTCAACCGCTGACCTCTGTCAACACAGATTGGATGAACGAACGCGAAGTTGCGGTACCGCATCGGATCGACTGGCACAATCGAGCTGGCCAGGCGATGGATGGTTGGCTGATCCAACCCGTGGATACCCATGCAGGTGAGAAGGCGCCGACGGTCATCGAGGTGCATGGTGGCCCGATGATGATGTATGGCGACGCCTTCTTTTTCGAATTCCAATTGCTTGCCACCGCAGGCTTTGCCGTTGCCTACTGCAATCCGAGGGGCAGCCAAGGGTACGGGGAAAAATTCTGCGCGTGTATTGCCGGGGATTGGGGACATCTCGATTGGGAGGATATCCAGGACTGGACCGATCGAGTGGGCCAAGAACCGGGGATCGATGCGGATCGTCTTGGGATAGCAGGAGGGAGTTACGGCGGATATATGACCAACTGGGCGATTGGACATACCGATCGCTTCCAGGCGGCGGTGACCATGCGCTCTGTGGTCAATGAGTTTTCGATGTTCGGCACCTCAGACCTGACTTACACCGAAGGCGGTGACTTTGGCGAGTTTGGTGGCCCGCCCTGGGAAGTCCCAGAACGCTATCGGCGCGTCTCTCCCCTTACTTTTGCAGGTCAGATGCACACGCCGACATTGATCCTCCATTCAGAGCAAGATTATCGTTGCCCCATCTCCGAAGGGGAGCAACTCTACATGGCACTTCGGTTTCGCGGTGTTGAGACGGAGTTTGTTCGCTTTCCCAATGAAAGCCACGAGCTTTCTCGCGCTGGGCAACCGTGGCACCGTCTGCTGCGGTTGGAGAAGATCGTCGACTGGTTTGCGCGCCACTTGCAGCAATCAGAGGAATGAGCAGTGGACCTGCCCCTGCACGGAACGCGTGGGAGTCGTGCTCAACAACGGTTTCGAGCTTGCGTCTGCATCCCTAAGTCAACATCGCATTGACAGCAGGCCTTTCCAGCTCTACAATTTCCTCATATTGCGAAACGTTGTTGCATCATATGAAACGATCCTCGGGTATGGTCTTTGTCAGGCCTTTGAAACTGAACAAGGCCCCATCATGTGTCCTGGAGGTGACTCTTATTGGAATTGCTCGGAGATATTGTGATCCGATTGCAGTTGGAAAATCGCCCGGGGACGTTGGCGCGCGCCCTGCAATGCATTGCATCGTTCGGCATTGGTATTGAGGCGGTTGACCTGGTCAGCAGTACGACGTCGGTCAAAGTGCGGGATATCTCCATGACAGTACCCCAACCGCTTTCATCGGAAGAATTGGAGCATGCCCTCAATGCGTTGCCTGGCGTCACAGTGGTCCATGTCTCCGATCGTGTCTTTCTCGCCCACTTGGGAGGCAAGATCGAAATCAGCCCCAAGCGCCCCATTGTCAATCGTGCTGATCTTTCCCTCATCTACACGCCGGGTGTAGCCAAAGTCTGCACTGCCATTGCGCAGGATCCCTTTGCAGCATTCAATCTTACCTTGAAAAATGACACGGTTGCCGTGGTAACGGATGGGTCAGCCATCCTGGGCCTCGGCAATCTGGGACCTTTGGCTGCGCTTCCGGTTATGGAAGGGAAGGCAGCGCTTTTCAAACGATTCGGCAATGTCAACGCCGTGCCCATCTGCCTGGATACGCAAGATCCGCAGGCCATTATTGAAACGGTGGAGCGCATCGCGCCTGCGTTCGGCGGCATCAATCTTGAAGATATTGCTGCGCCCAAGTGTTTCGTCATTGAACAGACGCTGCAAGAGCGCCTGAAGATTCCCGTTTTCCATGACGATCAGCACGGTACGGCGATTGTTGTTCTGGCTGCATTGCGCAATGCCCTAAGGATTGTGGGGAAATCGTTGTCTCAAGTGCGGATCGTCATCAGTGGAGCCGGTGCTGCTGGATATGCGATTGCACGTCTGCTGCATGAAAGTGGGGCAGAGGAGATCATCGTATGTGATCGCACCGGTGCGTTGGCCGCTGGTGTCCCCCAACCTTCCCCACAAAAGCGCTGGATGGCCGAGGAACTCAATCCAAGGCAGCTGCGCGGATCTCTAAGGGAGGTCTTACACGGAGCCGATGTCTTTATCGGTGTCTCGGCAGGTGGGTTGCTGAACCGAGACGATATTCGCACCATGGCGGCAAAGCCGATCGTCTTTGCGCTGGCCAATCCCATCCCAGAGGTAATGCCGCAAGAGATCGCCGATCTAGGTGCTGTCGTAGCCACGGGCCGTTCCGATTTTCCCAACCAGATCAACAATGTCTTGGCATTTCCGGGTGTTTTTGCCGGAGCTTTGCGCAGCCGCGCAACGACGATCAATGCGGAGATGATGCGCGCTGCATCGGAGGCGCTGGCCGACGGGGTTGCACCTGAAGAGCTTTCGCCCGAGTTCATCATTCCCTCTGTCTTTGATACCCATGTCCAAGAACAGATCGCACAAGCAACCGAAGAGGCGGCACGGCGGACCGGTGTCGCACAACGCGATGGCTCTGTCCAGTAGGTACTGAACCGTTTCTTCGTTTGGGATTCCTTTTGCTTGGCGGGAGCACCGATCTCCGGCCTTGCTTTCTTATGTTAAGATGAATATACATCTATTGGAAGCGGGGTGTAGCGGTTGGGAGAAGCAGAAACACCAAAAGGCTTTATCGCATCGTTTCGTGAACTCAACGTCCAGCAGCGCAATGCACTCATTGCCAGCTTTTTGGGTTGGACCTTGGACGGCATGGACTTTTTCATGGTCAGTTTTGTCGTTGCGCATATTGCACAAGAGTTCCACGCCTCTATCCCGACAGTCGCTTTTGCCATTACCGCTTCTCTGATGATGCGGCCTCTCGGGGCGCTGATCTTCGGCTTGCTTGGCGATCGTTTTGGGCGTCGCGTTCCGTTGATGATCGACATCGTCTTCTATTCGGTGGTCGAGCTGTTAAGCGGCTTTGCGCCTAACTTTACGATCTTTCTCATCTTGCGATTTATCTATGGTGTGGCCATGGGCGGTGAATGGGGGTTGGGGATGTCACTCGCTTTAGAAACGCTGCCCAGCCACTCTCGAGGTCTGTTTTCCGGAATTTTGCAGCAGGGCTACGCGCTGGGGTATCTGCTGGCTGCGGTCGTCTTTGCCCTGGTCTTCCCTGCATTTGGTTGGCGCGCGATGTTCTTTGTCGGTGTGGTTCCGGCGCTACTGGTCCTGTTCTTGCGCTACGGTGTCAAAGAGTCTCCTGCCTGGGAACGTCGTGCCCAACAGCATCAGCAGGGATTTGGGGCGATGTGGCAAGCCGTCAAACATCACTGGCCTGTCTTCATCTTCATGGTCGTCCTGATGACCGGATTCAACTTCATGTCCCACGGTACGCAAGACCTCTATCCGACCTTCTTGGAAGTACAGCGGGGCTACTCGACGAGTGAGACGGCGCGTACGGCTATCATCTACAATGTCGGGGCAATCATCGGCGGTACGCTGTTCGGCTTCTTCTCGCAACGCATCGGCCGGCGGCGGGCAATCGTCTTGGCCTGCATTCTCGGGGCAGTGATGATTCCCTTGTGGGTTTTCTCTCCCAGCGTCGTCCTGCTGACACTCGGCGCTTTCTTGATGCAGTTCATGGTACAGGGTGCGTGGGGGATTGTGCCGGCTCACCTCAACGAACTTTCTCCCGCCGTGGTCCGGGGTACTCTCCCTGGATTGGCCTATCAACTCGGCAATCTCTTTTCCGCTGGCGCAGCACAGATGGAGGCGGCCTTTGCCGCGAGTTACTTTGGCACGCCGGGGGGAGGCGCCAACTATGCTCAAGCGTTGGCGGTCTTGGCGATCATTGTCTTCGTGGTGGTCGGACTTCTCGCCGGCTTTGGGCCGGAAGCGCGGGGCGTCGATCTTTCTGAAGGCGCCCATGCGCTCCAGCAACAGTCGTTCTCCAACACACCACCGCTCTCCTAAGCGCGATGGCGCGATGAAGCACTGGGAGGGGAAAAGCATGTCTGAGGTGGATGTAACGATAATCGGGGCAGGGGTCGTCGGACTGGCCATTGCTGTGCATTTGACTGCACCAGGGCGGCGCGTGTTTGTGCTCGAAAAGAACCGTAGGGCAGGTGAAGAGACTTCTTCACGCAACAGTCAGGTCATTCATTCAGGCATCTATTATCCTCTGGGAACGCTGAAGTCTCGCTTGTGTATTGCGGGCAATCGCTTGCTCTACGATTGGTGCGAGACGCTGCACGTGCCGCACCGCAGGATCGGAAAACTGATCCTTGCCGCAGAAGGTCAAGAATCGGACCTGCTCCGCTTAAAAGCAAATGGTGAGAATGGCGGGGTGGCAGGAATTCAGTGGCTGGATCGCTCCTATATCACAGCGTTGGAACCTCAAGTGTGCGCGCAAGCCGCGCTTTTTGTCCCGGCGACCGGTCTGGTGGACGCCGGAACGTTGGTTCACCGTTTGGTCGGAGCCCTGACTGCTTGCGAAGGCGATTTAATCGTGGGAACGCGGCTCATCGCAGCAGAGCCCCGTTCAGCCGGCTATCGGCTGACCGTTCAGGAGGCGGATGGGGAACGGTTTTCCTACGATTCACAGGTGGTCATCAATGCGGCTGGACTGTATGCCGATCAGGTGGCAGCGATGACCGGTATCGATATCGATGCAGCCGGATACCGCTTGCATTTTGCCAAGGGAAATTATTTCAGTGTACAGCCTGCAAAAGCAACGCTCCTTTCCCGGCCAGTCTATCCCCTACCAGAGAGAGAATTGGCCGGATTGGGCATCCATGCCACACCCGATCTGGATGGTCGCCTTCGACTGGGACCGGATGTCGAATGGCTCGATGAGAGCTGGCGGAATTACCCGACCTATACCGTCGATTCGGCCAAGCACGAGCGCTTTTGGCAATCGGTGCACCGCTGGCTTCCAGCCTTGGATCCGACCGATCTGCAGGCAGAGATGGCTGGTGTACGCCCCAAGTTGCAAGGGCCTGGGGAGCCGGTACGGGATTTTGTCGTGCGCCATGAGGTCGATCGCGGTCTGATCGGCTGGGTGAACTTGATCGGCATCGAATCTCCCGGCCTGACCGCCTCACCGGCTTTGGCTGCATATGTCGCTCAGCTCCTTGTTGATTTGCTATAATGGCAATCGTTTTACGATGCAAAGGGGGTGTGCATTGTTTGTTGTGATGAATCGTTTGAGGGTTGAAGATGCCTATCGTCCTCGGCTAGAAGAGGCGTTTCGCCACAGTGGCGAGCGGATGAAGCAAGTGCCTGGATGTCTGCGTTTCTTGCTGTTGAATGAAAAGGAAAGCAATCTCTACATTGTCTATACGGAATGGCAAGACGAGCAAGCCTATCAGGCATGGATAAACAGCCCACATTTTCAGCAAGCACATGCTCAAAGTCAGGGGCCGAGCCAGACGCAGTCTGAGCTGGAGACGTTTGAAGTTCTCTTCGCATCGGTCGTTTAAGCACTTCGCCATTTGGTAGTCCCGTGATTATGCTTGAGCAGTTATGCTATACTCTCTGCTGGAATGTTCTATTGTACAAGGACATTCTTACATCAGGGAGAAGGGAGCATCTCAATGGCGGAGCAGCTTTCTCCGAAGCCTTTAAAGTTTGAAGAGTTAGATGGCATTTCCAAGGAGCAGCTCAAGCAGCACCACGACGTCCTTTACGTCGGGTACGTCAATAAGACCAACGAGATTCGCAACAAATTGGAGAACGTCGATCGGTCAGCAGCCAACCAGACATACAGCGACCTGCGTGAGCTGAAATCCGAACTTTCTTTTGCCTTAAACGGTGTCAAGTTGCACGAGTGGTATTTTGACAACCTGGGGGGCAAGAATCAGCCGACGGGCAAAATCGCCGAGCTGATCAATCGTGATTTTGGCTCCTTCGAGAATTATTTGGCCGATCTGAAAGCAACCGGTATCGCAGCGCGCGGTTGGGTGGTCACAGCTTATGACCTCGACAGCGGCAAGCTGTTCAATTATCTCTGTGATGCGCACAACCAAGGCGGCATCTGGAACTGCATTGCGCTGCTGGTACTGGATACTTACGAACACGCCTACTTCCTCGATTACGGTACCAAGCGTCCCGATTATATCGATGCTTTCGTTCGCAACATCGATTGGGATGAAGTCAACGCGCGTATCGAAAAGTATCATTTGAGCTAAAGTGGCAGCGGCATGGCCGTGCGTACGTAGAAGCAAGAGAGGTGACCCATATGGGCACCTCTCTTGTTTTTTCGGCTAATCCATCAGCCGCAAGATGGCTTCTCGCCCACGCATGCCCCGATGGATGCCTAAGGTTTCTGCAGCTTTGGTCACGTCTTGCAGGGGTGCGTCGAGCAAATCGTCGATGCTCTTGACACCTACCGCTCTTGCAGCGACGATCTGACGGTCGGAGAGGCGTTCGTCTAGCAGGCGTACGTCAAGTGCGCCACACATGAGATAACCTCTCTTTCCGACAAGAATTTGCAGATGGGTCTTGGGCAGTTCGATTTCGACGGCGATGGGTTGTTTATCAGCGACTTGAACCGGACGCATCGCAACCATGAGTAGCTTCCCCCCTCCTTGAGATATGGCGGCTGGCCCAGGAGTGTGAAAGGAGTGCTTCCACTTGGAAATGGAACGAGAACCTCTACCCGTGGCCTTGGTGACAGGTGGCAACCATGGGATTGCCCGCGTGATCTGTACCCACTTGGCACAGGTGGGCTATCCCGTTGCGGTCAACTATCGCTCCGGTGAAGCGGCTGCCCGGGCATTGGTGCGCGAGCTGCAGGAGCAAGGGGTCCCTGCAGAGGCTTTTGCTGCCGATGTTTCGCAGCCGGACGCCGTCCAGCGGATGGCCCTACAGGTTCAGGCCTCCCTCGGCGCGCCCCTGGTGTTGGTTCATGCCGCAGGGCCTTTTATCGATGAACGCAAGCGCGTAGACACCTACAGTGAGGACCAGTGGCGCGCAATGATCGACGGCAATCTCTCCAGCGCCTTTTACCTCGCGCGAGCCGTAGTGCCCGGTATGCGGGCTGCACACTTTGGCCGAATCATCACCTTTGGTTTTCCACGCAGCCAAGATGCTTCCGGTTGGCCTTTGCGGGGGGCGTACGCGGCAGCGAAGACAGGACTGGTCTCGTTGACGCGCACAATGGCGCTTGAGTTGGCGCAAGACGGCATTACAGCAAATATGGTTGTGCCCGGCAATGTGCGCCCCGATTTTAAGGAGAAGGAGATCGCAGAAGCACGAGGGATACACGATCCGCAGACGCCCATTGGACGTCCGGCGACCGGTGGAGATCTAGCCAGGGCGGTGCTCTTTTTGGCGACACGAGAGGCAGATGCCATTACGGGTGCTGTCCTTGAAGTGACCGGAGGCGTGGATGTTGTGCGGTCGCAACGCTAGCAATGTGCACGCGAAACCTTTGGACTCTATAAGAGCGGCGGTATAATGCGAGAGATGGAGGAGTATGAGGAAAGGCGGTCCCCTTTGACGATTGATGAGATTCAGGCCTTGATCGCCACGCTGGATGCATCGAGTGTAGGCGAGTTGGAATATGAGAAAGACGGGGAAAGGCTTGTGCTGCGTAAGCAGGCCTTTTCTCCGCAGTCCGCGGGTTCACCCGCAACGGCAGAGCGCGGATCCGAGCAAGAGGAAGGCGCGGCCGATGAGTATGTGATTCGGGCCCCCATGGTGGGCACCTTCTATAGCGCTCCTTCTCCAGAAGCGGAACCGTTTGTCACAGTAGGAAGTCATGTCGAGGAAGATACGGTCGTCTGCATCATCGAAGCGATGAAGCTGATGAATGAGATACAGGCAGACTGTCGCGGCGAAATCACCGCCATTTTGGCTGAGAACGGTCAAGTGGTGGAGTATGGCCAACCATTGTTTCGGGTGCGGTCCACGTAGTTTCACTGATAAAGTAGGGAGGGATGCGGTTGTTTCAGAAGGTATTGGTTGCCAACCGAGGGGAGATTGCGGTACGCATCATTCGTGCTTGCCATCACCTCGGCATCGCCGCGGTAGCGGTCTATTCAGATGCCGACCGGGAGGCGCTGCATGTGCGTCTGGCCGATGAAGCGTACTGTATCGGTCCGGCACCTGCCAGTCAGAGCTACTTGAGCATTCCTGCGATTCTTTCGGCCGCAACCGTTTCCGGAGCAGACGCCATTCATCCGGGATATGGGTTTTTGAGTGAGAACCCGGATTTTCGTGAGATCTGCGACAGCTGTCGGATCGCATTTATCGGGCCCAATGCTGAGGCGATGGCACAGATGGGCGAAAAGGCGGCGGCACGCCGCGCAGCAGAGGCGGCCGGTGTCCCGATCGTGATGGGCACGGGTATTATCGAGGAAATTTCAGAAGCGAAGAAAGCCGCGGCCCACATTGGCTATCCGGTGCTTATCAAAGCAGCAGCTGGAGGCGGTGGGAAGGGTATGCGTGTCGTTGAAAAGGAAGAAGAGTTTGAGAGCACTTTTCG
>JADBKH010000012.1 GCA_014896485.1 Bacillota bacterium
GTTCGACTGTCGATGCTGCCAACCAGGCCGTTGCACAACTTCACCGCAAGGGAGTGCACACGATCCTCTTGCTGGCGCACCTGGGGACAGATGCAATGATGGATCCGGACGGTTCCAAGCTGGTCACGGATCCCAGTGATATCGCAAAAAACGAGGCGGCCGCATTGGCCCGTGCCGTCGACGATGATGTCGATCTGATCGTTTCCGGGCACACCCATCAGGGGGTGAACACGTACGTCGACGGCAAGCTGATCGTGCAGGCCTATGCCTACGGTACGGCCTATGCCGATGTCACGTTGCGCATCAACACCCATTCGAGAGACGTCGTCGACCAGGCCCACGCCTCTTTGGCTCCTATCGCCAACGAAGTGGTCGGTCAGGCAGCGGTTCCTTTGACCCGGGATCAAACCCTTTCGCCCGGATCGACCCAAGGAATTGGCGGAGAGTCCAACTTGGGAGATGTCGTCGCCGACGCCATGCTCGAAGGTGCCAAAAAATTGGAATCGCAAGTCACTTTTGCCTTCATGAATGCTGGCGGAATACGCACCGATATCCCCCAAGGCCCGATCACCCGGGGCAAGGTGATCGAGGTACTGCCCTTCCAAAACGTCTTGGCAACCGTCACCTTATCCGGCAATCAGGTTAAAGCCGTGCTTGAACAGGGGGCTTCGGGACAGCATGGCATGGTACAAGTCGCCGGCCTGCATTTCAGCTACGATCCCAACCAACCGGTCGGCTCCCGAATCACGCGAATTACCCTGGCAGGAACAGATAAAACGTTGGATCCCAACGGCACCTACCGCATCGTCACCAACGACTTCATGCTCAACGGTGGTGACAACTACGTAACTTTCCAACAGGGCAAAGATCCTGTCATTCATAGCGATGCTCTACTCTCGGATGTCGTGGTCCAATACATTCAGGCCCATACCCCCATCGATCAGCAGATAGAAGGGCGTATCACAGTCGGCCACTGAGCCCTGATACAGGAACCGCTCCCAGCCAGCTGGGAGCGGTTCCTTTTGCAAGAAATCACCTTAGCAATACGCGTCAGCTGCCACTTTTCCGACAGCAGGAGAGGGTTACTGAACTTTGGCTGCTCCACTTTCCCAGTACTTCTTGCGCAGATCGGATTTGACGATCTTTCCGGTGCCGGTCTTTGGCAACTCCTGGACGAATTCGACTGAAGTGGGGCATTTGAAGTGGGCCAACCGCTCTTTGCAGAAAGCGATGAGCTCTTCTTCGGTCAGCGAAGCACCGGGTTTGAGTGCAACGAGCGCCTTGGGGGTCTCACCCCACTTGGGATCGGGAACGCCGATCACCGCCGCTTCCAGGACTGCAGGGTGTTGGTAAATCACATCTTCCACTTCGACCGAAGAGATATTCTCTCCTCCAGAGATGATGATATCCTTGCGGCGGTCGACGATGCTGATATACCCTTCTTCATCCATCGTTGCGACATCTCCTGTGAAAAACCAGCCATCGCGAAAGACTGCCTGGGTCTCTTCCGGCTTGTTCCAGTAGCCCTTCATGACGCTATCGCCGCGGACAGCCAGTTCGCCAATCGAACGTCCATCGTGCGGCAGCGGACGGCCATTGTCGCCAAAGATTTCGACTTCGATGCCAATCGCTGGAATGCCGGTCATCGCCTGACGACGATAAATTTCCTCTTGGGGGCGATCTTTGAGCGTCGACTTGATCACGGCGACAGAGACGATCGGGGCAGTCTCGGAAAGGCCGTAACCAACCATGCAGGTGCATCCCAACGTCTCCCGCGCTTCCTGGATCAGCGCATACGGGCACGGCGCTCCGCCCAAAACGATCTGCTGTAGACTAGAAAGATCGTAGCGATCTCGCTCGGGGTAGTTGAGTAAGGCATTGAGCATGGTCGGCACCATCATGCCGAGCGTCGCTTTGCTGGATTGTACGGCCTCACAGAAAAGTTGGGGATCAAATTTGGGTACGACCACCTGGGTTGCGCCCAGCATCACCAGGTAATGGGGGGACCCCCAGGCATTTACGTGAAAGAGGGGCACAGTCCCGACCACTTGGACAGCCGTATCGTCAAGGTTCAGCGTCAACGCAGCGGAGATAGCATGTGTATATAAGTTACGATAGGTGAGCATCACGCCCTTGGGACGGCCCGTCGTGCCCGACGTGTAAAAGAGCTCCGCCACATCGTTCTCGTCAATCGACGGTACCTCGGGTGCAGTCGTCGGCTGTGCTGCCAGCAGTTCATCGAAACTCGGCCAGTCTTTGCCCTCCACACGGCCTTCTTGCAGGATCACCTGCTGCACACTGGGGCACTGATCGGCAATCTGCTCCCACAGTGGCACCATCATCTGCGAAAGAATCAGCACTTTGGGTTGCGCATCGTTGAGGATATAGACGATCTCCGGTGGGCTTAACCGAATGTTCATGCACAACAGGATGGCACCGATTTGGGGAACAGCGTAATACCCTTCGATCATGCGGTGACAATTGAGTGCCAAATAGGCAACCCGATCACCCTGTTGCACCCCCATTTGCTGCAGAGCATGCGAAAACTGGTGAACACGATCCTGGAACTCCCGGTAGGTCTCCGTCACGGGTCCGCAGAGAATGGCAGGTTTGTTTGGGTAAAGCAAAACAGAACGGTTGAGAAAGCGAATAGGCGACATTGGAACCTGCATCAGAAGCGCCTCCCTTTATCAAAAAAATCGAATGTACGCAGACGTATGTCAAAAACAAGGATACCCTTTCAAAGAAGTAGGCGCAATCTTATCGACAAGGATGAAATGGACTAAACGCCCGACCCTTTTCTGCCTCGGATCCCTCTTTCGACGATCCCTTCCCAGGAGCTTTCTCCCTGCCACTGGTTCTTGCGGCCGCTGACCAGACAGAGCCAAACGCTGTCTGCTTCGAGGGAAGGCGCTGAAAACCAGACCAGCGGAGCAACGGCATCTCTCTCTTTCAACCAAAAGCGGAGATGTTCCCCCATTGGACCCATCCTGCGCAGGCCTTTTACACGTCCTTTCATGGCAAAAAGCGGCTCCGGGTTGCCCTCTCCAAATGGCGGAAAGTACGAAAGTTCACGCACCACTTGCGGATGGACAAAGGTCGCCACGCGAACCGAGGCATCTGCCCATACAATCGGCTCTTGCTGGGGAGCTTCCACCTCTATCTGCTGCAACTGCGCGGCAATCGCTTCCATCTGTTCTGCGGATACGGTCAGCCCCGCGGCTTGGGGATGTCCGCCGAGTGAAAGCGTCTGTGCACGCAGCGGTTCCAAAAGGTCCATGATATCGATGGCCTCCACGCTGCGAGCGGAACCGGTGTAGGTTGTGCTGTCGCGCTGGCCAAAGACGATCGATGGTTTTCCATAGCGTTGGGCGAGTTTGCCTGCAACGATGCCCACAACCCCAGGATGCCAGGGACCATAAGCGACTGTGACGGGCCCTGGATGCGCTTCCACTTGCTGTTGTGCCGCAGCGGCGACCTCTTCGGTTAAGGCGCGCCGACGATCGTTTAAGGTGACCAGTCGTTCGGCAGCTGCAACGGCCTGCTGCGGTTCGGCGATCAACGCCGTAACGGCCACTTCAGGATCCTCCAACCGTCCAGCAGCGTTGATACAGGGCGCAATCCGAAAGCCGATGCTGCGGGCATCAATGCGTTCGGGAGCAAGTTTTAGCAGCGCGTACAGGCGGCGCAAGCCCGGACGGCGTGTGCGCCGCAAGGCCTCGATCCCGTAGTGCACAAAGGAGCGGTTGATCCCAAGCAAAGGCACCACATCGGCGACCGTACCGATCGCGGCCAGATCCAGCAGCCCATCCATGACCCGATCCGGCAGCCCCAACGCTCGACAGAGAGCGAGCCCAACGCCCCAAGCAAGCCCTGCAGAACACGGGTAGGGTTCGGGGAAGGAATGATTCGGCAGCTCCGGATTGATCAATGCAAAGACCGGCGGCAACTTTTCGGGAACATCATGGTGATCGATGACGATCACATCGATGCCGAGCGCTTTGGCACGAGACGCTGCCTCCCATGCCGTGGTCCCTGCGTCGAGGGTAACAATGAGCCGGGCTTCCGCTTGTGCAGCCTCGTCAACTTGCTGCACGTGAAAACCGTACCCACTGGTAAAACGACTTCCGTTTCGAAGGACGGGGGTAAGCCCGGCAGCACGCAGCGTCTCTGCAAGAATACAGGCAGCAGTCACCCCGTCGGCATCGTAATCGCCGATGACAAAGACCTTCTCCTGCCGCTTGACGGCAAGTACCAGCCGGCGAATGGCTTCATCCAAGTGCGGCAATCCTGCCGGAAAGACCTCTTTCGGTGGCGCTGGCTGCAAAAAGGCGTTTGCGGACTGGGATGTGATAAGACCGCGCTGCAGCAGAAGGGAGGCGGTCAGCGGCTGTACTCCGAGCGTTTGCGCCAACCGGGCAACCTGCTGGCGATCTGCAGGCCGTACAGCGATCCGCATCCGCCCCTCCTCTCTATTGTCCCGATTGTTCCTCCTTTTTAGGATAGCAATGCACCTGACGAAATGCCAGTCAATGATAGGATCCCCCTGGACCAACGGTTTCATGTCAAGTTCTGTCGAACGCATGCTCCCGTTTGATTTCTTCCCACGTCTGATCGACCAGGAAAGCTGGGAGCAAATCAGCAGGTGATTGCAGCCACGATTTAAGGCACTCCATGCATTGCTCTACGACATCTATCACGAGGAACGGCTCTTTACAGACGGCGTGGTGCCCCAGCACTCGATCAATGGGCCATCCGCTTCCCTACTCTCAGATTCACATGCGTGATTGGGAATGCCCACGACGGCGTTAACATTCCCCCTTTGCAAGCATGGATCTGGTACGCAATGCATCGGGAGAATTCCTCGTTCTCGAAGACAATGTGAGAACGCCAGTTGCAGGTATTCCACTTGCAAAAACGTTATGTTATAAACAGAGACGACTGGAGGGGTGATGCCCGTATGGACGCCGAAGATTTTGCAGCCCTTTATCAAGACGAAACGATCGTCCAACCCCCAAAAAGCGTCATTGCGCAAGCCAATGTCCCCGATCCGGAAGCCCTTTACGCAACCGTGGCGGCCAACCCACAGGCCTTTTGGGAAGCACAGGCACGCCGCTTTGAATGGTTTGCCCCTTGGGAAAAAGTGTTGGATTGGCAGTACCCTTGGGCCAAATGGTTCGTGGGCGCACGGTGCAACATCACCGTCAATGCGCTCGATCGTCATTTGACCGACGGCCGCAAAAACAAGGTGGCCCTGCTGTGGCTCTCCGAAACAGGAGAAGAGCGGGTTTTCACGTATGGACGCCTCTACGATCTGGTCTGCCGCTTGGGCAACGGCTTACGTCAGCTCGGCATCCGCAAAGGCGATCGCGTCGGTATCTATATGCCCTTGGTGCCCGAGGCCATCGTGGCTATGCTCGCCTGCGCACGTATCGGCGCGATTCATAACGTGATCTATGCGGGCCTGGGCGCAAAGGCACTGCGACAACGTCTTGAAGATTGTTCCGCCAAACTGCTGATCACGGCCGATGTCGGAATACGGCGTGGCAGACAGACGCCGCTGAAAGCCATCGCAGACGAAGCAGTAGCAGGTCTATCCTCGCTCACCCAACGGGTGGTGTTGCGACGCAAACCCGAGACCACACTGCAGGCAGGGGTCGAAGTCGATTTTCTGGAGCTTCTGGCCCACTCCCCAGCCCACTGTCCACCAGAGGTGATGGAAGCAGAAGATCCGCTTTTTATCGAATATACCTCTGGAACGACCGGCCACCCCAAAGGGGTGGTCCATGTGCATGGCGGTTATATGGTCGGCACCGAGACCCTCTTTCGTATGGCCTGCGATATCAAGGAAGAAGACATCTACTGGTGCACCAGCGATATCGGTTGGATTGTGGGACACACGCTGATGGTCTACGCCCCCTTTGTCTCCGGTACGACAACCGTGATGCGTGAAGGTGCTCCAGACTTTCCTGATCCAGGTATATTGTGGGAAATGATCGAGCGACATCGGGTCAGCGTCTTTTATACGGCTCCGACGACGTTGCGTATGTGTATGCGGATGGGAGAAGAGTGGATCCGCCCCCACGATCTGAGCAGCCTGCGTCTGGTCGTCTCTGCGGGAGAACCGCTCAATCCCCAGGCTTGGCGCTTCTTTCATGAACTGCTTGGGGAGCAAGTGATCATCACAGACAACTGGTGGCAGACCGAGACCGGCGCTCCCACCATCGGAACGCTGCCCAGCGCACCCTATAAACCCGGTAAGGCCGGCAAGCCGCTACCTGGTATCGCAGCAGCCGTCGTCGATGAACACGGCAAACCGGTGCCGACAGGAAAAGGTGGCTTTCTGGTGCTCACCCAACCCTGGCCCCATATGATGCGCACCGTTTGGGGTCAACCGCAGCGCTACGAATCGTATTGGAATGAGATTCCCGGCGTCTACAAGGCGGGCGATGTCGCCACCATCGACGCAGAAGGATACATCGAGGTACTCGGCCGGGCCGATGATGTGCTCAAGGTAGCTGGACACCGCATCGGTTCGGCAGACATCGAGCACGCCTTGGTGAGCCATCCCGCTGTCGGTGAAGCAGCGGTCGTTGGACTGCCCGATCCAATTAAAGGAGAGCAGATCGCTTGCTATGTATTGCTGCGCAAGGGCTACACGCCTTCCGACACCTTGCGCCAGGAATTAATCGCCCATGTGCGCAAGCAGCTCGGGCCAATCGCCACGCCTGCCGTCGTCGAGTTTCCTGCTTCTCTGCCGAAAACGCGCAGCGGCAAGATCATGCGCCGCGTCGTCCGTGCCCAGGCGCTCGGCGAAGATCCTGGCGATCTGAGCACGCTGGAAGAGTAAGGATCACCGACCGATCGGTGGCGCAGTAGAGGCACGCGGCTTGAAGGCGCTCGGCAAGACAACCCGGGCAGAAGCGAATGCCTCTCTGTTCTCCCCTTGGACTGGAATGAGCAGGGAGACTGCCCGCTCTGCGATCGCCTCATACGGTTGGGCGATGGCACTGATCGGCGGATAGAGGTGAGCCACAAACGCATCGTCGTAACTGACGATGCTTATCTGTTGAGGAACACGGATACCGCGCTCGTACAACAGGCGCAAAATACCCAGTGTCAAGGCATCCGCAGATGCGAGCAGTGCTGTCACCGGTGCTCGGAGATCGAGCAGGCGCTGCATGGCAAAATAGCCAGACTCCAGGGCATAGCTCGGGACAAGTTGGATCGCTTTCTGATCGACCTCGAGCCCTTCTGTGCGCATGGCTGAAAAAAAGGCACGCTGTCGCGCACGATCGACGGGATGGTCACTCTCTAGACCGACGAAGCCAATGTGTCGATGTCCCAACGTCACCAAGTGATGAATGGCAGCGGCAATGCCCGGTTGCGGGTCGACCACCACGACCGGAACCCCTTCAGCCGGCTGAGGCCGCAGCAGTTGCACGCAACGCAGCCCAGCAGCAATCACCTCCTGGACCAGCTCAGGGCAGTCGGGAGCATCCAGCAATACCCCGTCCACCCGCTGCCGACGCAAGTGCCGGACCAATTTCGCTGGACTTTCGGAGGAGTACACCTCGACATGATAGGCCAACAGAAGATAGCCAGATCGATAGGCGGCCCTTGATGCGGCTTCGTTGAGGCGATAGGGGATCGGTTGATCGTAGGGATGGCTCTGCACGGCGCGCACCACCAGGGCCAGCAGGTGGGTGTGTTCACTGCGCAAGGCTTGTGCAGCGAGATTGGGCGCATACCCCAGCGCTTGGGCTACTTGCAGAACGCGCTCTCGCGTTGCAGCAGAGACGCGGATATTTCCGGAATACCCGTTGAGCACCGCTGAGACTGTGGCTTGAGAAACGCCGGCTGCTTTGGCCACATCCCGGCTGGTCACAGGACGATCGGTTGGTTTCAATGTAGACCTCCTGCTCTTGCACAAAGAAAGTGCGGTCCTTTACCGCACTATTTTGAGGCAACAGAAACGCAAGACCCAAGCTTCTCTTGTAAAAAAGGACTAGCCCTTGACTACGCCTAGGGTGAGCCCTTTGACGATGTAGCGTTGCGCAAAGAAGATGAGCGCAATTGCCGGAATCGCGGCGTACTGGTCAATACCAGTGCATAGAGAAATTCGTTCCAGCTAACGACAAACGCCAGCATGCCAGTCGCGGCAATACCCGACCACGTGATCGGCAGTGCGACCCTGAAAAAGATGGTGGCATTGCTGGCTCTGTCGATGGCAGCAGCTTCTTCCAGCTCTTTGGGAACATCGGCGAAAAAGTTGAGCAAAAGCAGCGTGGCAAAGGGCAAGTCGATGACGACGTGGCCCAGCATTACACCCAGTGGGCTGTTGTAAATACCGATGTTGCGTGCCAACAGATAGAGCGGACCCACAAAGATAATCGGGGGCAACATACGCACAAAGAGCATCCAACCCATCACCCCGTTTCTCCAAGGGGCAGGCCAGACAAAGCGTGCCAGCGCATAAGCGGCGAGTGCGCCATTGAGCACGCTGATCACCGTTGTCTCCGCCGCCGTCACCAAGCTGTTGAGCAGAAGCCGCAAAAAGTTGCTCTGAAAAAGATCGGCGTAATTGCTTAAAGTCAAGGGTGAAACAAAAGAACCGGCGATGATATCCCGGAAATAGCGAAACGAGAGCGAGACCACATAGGCCAGGGGGATCACGGTAAACACACAGAAGACGATCAGTAGGAGATGGCGCAGCACAGCAGAAAGGTGCAATCGCGCACTCATCTGTTCGCCTCCCGTAGTTGGCGGTTGTTCATCAGCAGGTAGAACACGACGAAAATCGACAGGATCAAAGCCAATATCAGCGCCCAGAAGCCACCGTACCCGGTTCGAAACTGGGTGAAGTAGACTTGATAAATGTAAAGGCTGGCCACCTGAGTGGACGTCTCAGGCCCTCCTGAAGTCATGAGGTAGATCTCTTCAAAGACCCGCACTGCATCGATCAGGCGCAACATGACGCCGGTCAAAATCGTCGGCCACAGCGCAGGCAACCAGATGTGCGCAATGATTTGAAACTCGTTGGCCCCGTCCACACGTGCTGCCCCACTTGTCTCCGCAGGGAGACCCTCTACCCCTGCCAGAAAGATCAAAAACAGGAAGGCGGTCCAGTGCCATATGTCCACCATCATGATGGCCGGCAAGGCCAGGTGTGGATCGGCCAGCCAAGTGGGACCACTGATGTGAAACAGGGCCAGCACTTGGTCGATGAGCCCCATGTTGTAGTCGTACATCAGACGCCAAATCGCGCCGATGGCGACACCAGGCAACAACGCCGGCAGCATGAGCAGCGTACGATAGAGGCGACTGCCACGGTGGGTCTTGCTGGCGACAATAGCCAGAGCCAATCCCAGAAAAGTTTCAACTGGCACCACGAACAGCACAAAATAGAGGGTATTCAACCCTGCAGCCGGGATCACAGGATCAGCGAGCATCTCGTGCAGATGTTTGAGCCCCACAAACTGCCAGGTGGCCTGGTTACCCGTTTACGAAACTTCCGAAAAAGCGATACGCAGCAGTTGCAGCACTGGGTATACTGTGAGTAAAGTGAGCACGACCAAAAGCGGCGCCTGTGCCCAGTAGTGAAAGAAATCGTGCCGCCCCTGCAAGCCTTGCTGTGTAAAGTTCTCTCTTTTGCCTGCTGCTGGTGGCACGCCGCTCGCACAGGATGCTCCCTTCCGTTTCTCTCTTTCCCTTTCATCGTCCAAGTTATTGTCCAAGCGGTTTTACGTTATATCCGCCATTTTTGAGAATGCCATAAATTTCTTGGGCCATCGTGTCGCGCGTTTCTTGGGGCTGCGCCTGTCCAACGATTGCCGCAGAGAGCCTTCGGTCAAGTAACTCCACAATCTGAGGGGTCACCTTCATGCGCGGAGGGGCGTGCATCGCTGCTGTACTCTGCGCCATTGCCTGGACCCACCAAGCATACTTGGGATCGCTGGAAAGTGCTTCGTACACGTCTTGACGAACAGGAATAGCGCCATCTTTGGCATATTGGAGCTGGTTTTCTTTGGTCAGGGCCCACTGCATGAAGACAAGCGCGGCTTTCTGTTTCTCACTTGGCACGTTATGTGGGACGCTCATCAACCAAATACCGGTGACTGCGCCATGCTGAACCTTGGACCGACAGGTACCGGGACCGCCTGAATCTTACCGGCGGCTATTGATTTCTGAGGATCTCCCAGATCGCTTACTGCCGCTGCGACGATCCCCGCTTGGGCCAACTTGCCGCCACCCAATAGTCCAATCAACTCGGGCTGACCAATGCTAGCGATGTTCTTCGGCCCATACTCCTTGCCGAGCGTAAGCCACATCTGCAACGCCTGCAGGGCCTGGGGTTTGTTGATTTCGACCGACCATTGCCCGGTCTCCTCATCCAGATGGACGATCTCCCCACCATAGCTGTATAGAATCGATTGGAACTCAAAACCTGGCGGGTTGGGACGAATCGCGAAACCATTTAAAGTTGGCGGATCGTTCAGCGTTTGTGCGGCTTTCTCCACATCATCCCAGGTTTTAGGAGCACTGAGCCCTTTTTGGTCAAACAAGTCTTTTCGATAATAAAACAGCTGGATATTTCCGTTGATTGGCAGGCCATACAGCTGTCCATCTTTGGTCGAAGCCCCGAGCTTTTCGTTCCAGCGGGTTGCATACTGGTACTCGATGCCCTGCGGATCAAGCGTAAAATTGGGGTCGATTTGCTGAATGGGCGTTACCATCTTGTCTGCATCGAATTGGGCATACCACTGTTCATTGAGGATAAGCACATCAAACTCACTCTGAGGGGACTGGACTGCGTTGAGCGATTTCTGCAGCATGCCGTTGAACGGTGTCACGTTGACGGAGACCTGATTTTCCGTCTGCTGCTGATAGCGATCGACGAGCTTCTGAAAAGCAGGTTCCCAGGGCGCCTGGAGAGCAAGGATGGCGATGGGTGGTTCTTTGGGGACACCGCCTACCTGCTGACCGGAAGAGGGACTGCCGCTCGGCTGGTTCTGCTGACCACCACACCCAGCCAACACCGCTCCAAGCAAGGAAAAAGCGGTCGCCAACGTCACTGTCTGATAGAGCCGAAGGCTTTTCACCTTCACGCCTCCTTTTCCAAATATATATAAAACAAAGCAGAAACTGATCGTATCCGATGATTATACGAATTATCATGCGATGGTCAAGCCAAGCCCTCGCTGATCAGGTTGAAACTGGAGGAGCACCATGCACAAACGTCCCAATTTTTTGATGATCGTTTGCGATCAAGAGCGTTATGACATTCTCGGTGCAAACGGCAGTCAAGTGTGTCGTACACCTAACCTCGATCGCCTCGCAGCAGAAGGGATGCGCTTTACCGGGTGTTTTACGCCGACGGCCATCTGCAGCCCAGCACGGGCGTCCCTACTGACAGGTGTCTACCCGCATCGTCATGGCATGCTGAACAATTGTCATGGCGACGATGCTGTGCTTACTGAACTGCCTGCTGCGTTGACCACGTTTTCGGAAGTGTTGGCGAAAGCCGGGTATCGCTTGGGATATGTCGGCAAGTGGCATGTGGGGCTGCATCAGGGACCTGAATCCCGCGGGTTTCAGGATGTGGTTAGCCCCCCTACGATCTCTCCACCGCAGAAGGGGAGCCGCCCGCCCTACAACCCATCTATGCTCGTTTTCCAAACGACCGGATGACCCTCGCAGGCATCGATCCGCGTCCCATTGTCGAAACCGAGACCCATCGCTACGCCGATGCAGCCGTCGAACTGCTCGAACGCTATGCCGGGCAAACACAGCCCTTTTTCTTGCGCCTGGATTTTGAGGGACCGCACTATCCGTACCTTCCGCCACAACCTTTCGCATCGTGGTACGATCCTGCCCAAATACACTCTTGGCCCAACTTTTCCGATCCCCTCGATCACAAGCCGATGGCACAGCGAAGATTGTTAGAACAACGGGGTGTCGCCCATCTCACTTGGCAAGATTGGCAGGTACTCATCGCCCGTTATTTCGGCTATATGAGCTTCATCGACGATGAGATCGGACGCGTGTTGCGCCGTTTGGAAGAACTTCAGTTGAGCAATGACACCGTTATCCTTCACCTTTCTGATCATGGAGATATGACCGGTGCGCATGGTGGGCAGTTCAACAAGGGACCGCTAATGTACGATGAGCTATATCACACTCCATTGATTGTCCGTGCCCCTGGATGCACCCAACCCAACAGCCAATGCGATGTTTTAGTGCATTCCTTCGACTTGATGCCCACCATCCTGGAGTTGGCTCAACTGGCTCTCCCGGTACCTGTCGATGGACAAAGCCTGCTTCCCCTGCTTCGGAGAGAACGCGATGTTCCCCTGTTGGACGGCATCTTTGCAGAATATTCAGGAGAAGAGTGGGGATCCTTCTCCCAGCGCATGCTACGCACCCACACCTGGAAATACGTCTACAACCCGCATGCCATCGATGAGTGTTACAACCTTCGAGAAGATCCTTATGAATTGCACAACCTGATCGATGATCCGGCGTATACCGAGATCATCCAACAGTTGCGCCGTCGACTGCGGGAATGGATGGTCGAAACACAGGATCCCTTGGCACGCTGGACCAGCCGCCTTTTCTAAGGCTCCAAAAACCGCCAGGTGTAACGTCCTGGGGGCAGAAGGATCGATGGGAGAAACGGGGTACAAGGACAGGGAGAGCCAGCGCGGTTCTCCCATTTGGCCTAGATGGCAATCGCCTGAGCCATCTCAAAACCCTCGTAGTGCTTGGCAGCGACAGCATCGCAGATCTTTCGGTAATTACCGACGCCTCCCACATACGGCATGAAGACGCGCGGTTTACCGGGAATGTTGGCACCAATGTACCAAGAGTTCGCCAATGGAAAGAGCGTCTGATCGGCGACCTGGTTGACATGAGCAACCCATATCTCTTCAGCATGCTGCGTCGCTTCGATGCGCGCAATGCCCTGCGCGCGCAGGTAAGCCAAGCAGTCCGCGATCCAATCCACGTGTTGTTCGATGGAGACCGGCATGTTGCTCAGTACCGAAGGACTGCCGGGCCCTGTAATCGTAAACATGTTGGGGAAACCGTGGATGGCCAGGCCGAGGTACGTACGTGGCCCGTCTGCCCACTTCTCTTTGAGGGTAAGTTCATTGCGTCCTCGAATATCGATTTTGAGCAACGTGCCTGTCATGGCATCAAAACCTGTGGCAAAGACGATGCTGTCGAGCTCGTACGTGTTTTCGGTCGTTTGGATGCCCGTCGGCGTGATGCGTACGATCGGGGCGTTGCGGATGTCGACCAACGTCACATTCTCTCGGTTGAAGGTCTCGTAATAGCCGGTATTCAGTGGTGGACGCTTGGTCCCATAAGGATGGTTGGTCGGGGAAAGGAGATCAGCAACCTTGGGATCTTTGACAATCTCGTGAATCTTGTCACGGACAAACTGTGCAATGGTATCATTGGCTTCTTTGTTAACCAATAGATCGCTGAAGCTGTTCAGGAAGCGGAAGCTGCCCTGCTGCCAACGTTCTTCGTAGATGCGGCGACGTTCTTCAGGAGAGACCTCCAAAGCGGATTTTTCAATGGAATCAAATGGAAATCCGCCCATCGATTCGCGCGCTTTCTTCCAGATCTCGTCATAATGCGCCTTGATCTCCCGGATCTCTTCCGGCCGCATCGGCCGATTGCCAGAGGGCGTCGCATAATTGGGCGTACGCTGAAAAACGTAGAGATGAGCCGCTTGCTTGGCGATTTCGGGTGTCGCCTGAATCCCGCTTGCCCCCGTACCGATCAAACCGACACGCTGTCCGGTAAAAACGACCGGCTCGTGCCGCCATTGGCCGGTATGGTACCAGGTGCCCTGAAATTCTTCGAGTCCTTCGTAGTGGGGCAAATTCGCCGTCGAAAGACAGCCTACGGCCGTAATGAAATAGGTGGCGGTGTAACGCTTCCCATCATCGGTGGTCACCTTCCAACGTCCGGAAGCATCGTCAAAAACCGCAGAAACCACTCGAGTATTGAGTTGAATATCGGGGCGAAGGTGGAAGCGATCGGCAACGTGATTCAAGTACTGCAACACCTCGGGTTGTGCAGGGTAGCGCTCACTCCACTCCCATTCGTCCAGCAGTTCTTTGGAAAAAGAGTAACAGTAGTAGTAGCTTTCACTGTCACATCGGGCACCAGGGTAACGATTCCAGTACCAGGTACCTCCTACACCATCCCCCGCTTCAAAGACCCGCACCGAAAAGCCCAGATCCCGCAGACGATAGAGCATATACATCCCTGAAAATCCCGCACCTACCACAATCGCATCAAAGTCTGTCTTAGGTGTCGTCTCAGCTGCAGTGGCCATCGTTTTCACACCTCTCTTGATGATCTGCATACGCTACGGCACCGTGTCGTGTTCGGTGCAAATCCAGCTTATGCGGTGGTGGTCGTCGTCTGGAAAACCTGGTGCAAAAATGCGACGGCATCATTGATGGCGTCTTTTGCGCGATCCATAATCCCGCAAAAGAGAATAAAGTCGTGGATCATGCCGTCGTAGCGCTTTCCCGTGACCGAGTTGCCGGCTCGGCGCAGCATTTCGGCATAGGCCTCTCCTTCGTCACGTAACGGGTCAAATTCAGCTGTGGCCACAAAAGCAGGGGGGAGCCCACTGGCATCTACCACCTTCATTGGAGAAAGGCGCACATCGTTGGCTTCACTGGGATCGTTGACGTAATGGTTGAAAAACCACGCCATCATATCCTGTGTCAGAAAATAATTTTCCGCGTTTTCACGATACGAAGCGGTCTGCATCGAGGCATCAGTGACAGGGAAAAACATCACCTGGCCACACAGCTTCGGCCCTTTACGGTCACGTGCCAAAAGGGAGACGACAGCCGTCAGATTACCCCCTGCGCTGTCCCCTGCCACAGCCAGGCGGGTTGGATCGGCATGCAACTCTTGCGCATGGGCAGCTACCCATTCCGTCGCTGCATAGGCATCGTCGACCGCAGCAGGAAACTTGTGCTCAGGTGCCAGGCGATAGTCGACCGAGACGACGACGGCATGGGCACGATGTGCCAACATCGTGCAAATGGTATGCACGGTCTCCAGATCTCCAACCACCCAGCCACCACCGTGGAAATAGACCACAGCCGGGAAGGGTCCGCTCCCCTCAGGGGTATAGATGCGTACGGGGATCTCTCCGCGCGGGCCTGGGATGTTGCGATCGACAATTTCTGCCACCGGATCTGGTTCCCCTCGAAATGCAGCCGTCTGCGCCATCGCTTGGCGGGCCACTTCGGGAGCCAACGTGTTGATCGGCGGACCGCCTGCCTCTTCCAGCTGTTTAAGAAATGCCTCTGCCTGTTTGTCCAATGGCATGCTTTCGGTTCCCTCCCCTTCAAAACTTGCACTTTTCCGCAGTTGCCCCCAAACAGAGCGCAGGCCTTCAATCAATAAAATTTCATTTGCTATTGCAGCATTAGTATAGTGTCTGTGTCTCCATTTGTAAAGTTTTCCTGATCTCGTTTTAGTCCATTTAGGTCTCTTTTTCGATCTCAAAAAGAGATAAGATGAAATGGTTGGTCCACTTGCAGACCAGCCATTTTGACGGAAGGAGTGACCGGTAGCATGACCGGAACATTGTCCGAAAAAGTAGCGGTCATTACGGGAGCGGGATCCGGCATGGGGCGAGCGGCTTCTCTTCTTTTTGCCCAGGAAGGGGCCAAAGTCGTTGCCGTCGATTATGTAGGAGAGACAGCGGAAGAGACCGTACAACGCATCCACAGTCAAGGTGGAGGAGCTGTCGCTGTCACTGCAGACGTCTCCCACTGGGAAGACGTCAGCCGCGCCGTCGAAACAGCTGTCCAGCACTTTGGTCGGCTGGACATCATGATCAACAATGCAGGGGTCTTTGATGGTTTCAAGCCCTGCCTGGAAACCGATGAAGCATGGTGGGACCGTATCATCAACATCAATCTAAAGGGCGTATTCTTGGGCTGTAAGCGAGCCATTCAGCAGTTTCTCGCCCAAGGCGGCGGAGGGATTATCGTCAATACGGCCTCTGTCGCTGGTTTGGGAGGAATGGCAGGCGGTACGGCGTATACCGCTTCCAAACATGGTGTCGTTGGATTGACCAAACAGATCGCTTGTGAATATGCCAGCCAAGGTATTCGCGTCAACGCTGTCTGCCCAGGCGGCATAGAGACAGGAATGACAAAGGATTTGATGGCCGATCCCCAGACAAATCAAGTGATCCAACAGACGACCCCGATGGGCCGGTGGGGAAAGCCGGAAGAGATCGCCCAAGCGATGCTCTACTTGGCCAGCGACGCTTCGGGATACGTCACCGGCGAAACCCTGCGTGTAGACGGAGGATGGCGTGCAAAATAACGATGGCCAAACCATAAAAAGGTCCCGTGCGCATTGCACAGGACCTTACATTTTTGGTGGAGATAACGGGATTCGAACCCGTGACCTCTTGCATGCCATGCAAGCGCTCTCCCAACTGAGCTATATCCCCACAGCCACGGCACCGAGCTTAGCACGAATAGCGGCTTAAGGCAAGCCGGTCGTCTTTTCGTGACCCGCTTTTCCTTAGGCCGGTGCCTCTGAAGTTGCCTGGAGCCGCTGCTGATGCAATACAGCCATCGCTTTATGAAGCGGCCAAATCAGGCCAAGCAGCAAAACCGTCCAAGGCAGAACACCAAACACATTGCCATGTATGGCGAGCAGCGCTGCCAGACCCGCGCCAAGCGAAAGTCCGATTTGAGAAAAGGCATTGACGACCGAAGAGACCAGACCCCGTGTACCGTCCAAGCTCTGATGCAACAAGGCATGGGTCAGCAACGTATCGGCACATCCCGCTGAAAGACCCACCAACACCAAAAACGCGATCAACAAGGGCAAGTTGGGGGCAACGACCGTACCAGGCACAGCAAAGGCAAAGAGGGCAAGCGCAGGCCCAAGCAGTCGGCGGGTACCAACGGTACGCGCCATCAGGCGGGAGAGCTGAGTGCCTCCTGTCCATGTGACGCCGATCACCGCCATCAAAAGGCCAGCGAATAACCCATTGGCATGCAGACGCATCGATACGATGCCGGGCAAAAGCGTCAGCAGGGCAAAGTAGGCAGCCAAGAGTACCAACCAGATCAGACAGATGGTACGTACGACCGGATCGCTTAAAGAAAGGCGCACCGCGCGAATGTATTCCTGCATCGCAAGCGGCTTTACGGAAGGCTCACGAACGGGGTTCTTGGGACGCACCCACAATACCCAACCGGCCGCTACGAACGCCAACCCATAGAGGGTAAAAGGAACAAGAGGATCAATTTGGCCCAAAAAACCGCCCACAGGGGGAATAATGGCATCGCCCAACGCCTGTGCCGCCGCCAAGGTCGCACTGGCTGCAAAGAGCGCCTCACCGCGAAAAGAGTCCCCTACCAGCGCCATTGCGGTCGATAGCATGCCCGCTCCACCGATGCCCATCACCGCGCGCAAGACGAGGACTGTCGAAAAGGGAAGCCCCACTAACGGCAACATTCCGGCCACAGCGAAGAGCAGTAAGCTAAAAAACAAGACCGGGCGTGGTCCCAGACGATCACTGAGCACTCCCGCGAAGGGTGTGGCGAACGTATACGCCAAGGTAAAAGTGGAGACCAACAAAGCGCCCTCTGCCAATCCAACACCATAGTGATCCGCCAGTGCCGGCAACGTCGGCAAAATCGCCGAGTTGGGCACCATGGCTACAAACCCGCAAAAGGAGACCATGCCAAGCAGGAAACGTGCATGGCGGTCGATGATACCCTCGCTGCGCTGCATCGCTCTTCACCTATGCGCCATCATCGCCAATTGTGCAAAAATGCGCAAGAATACGCGCAAAATCGCTGCTGCAGCGCTGCTTTCTTACGGTGAAGTGGCGCCTGCCACATTCCAGAAAGCATCTTTGGCATCGACCGGTTTTGCCAAAAGCGCGTTGGCCTGCAACCATTGATCTACTGCCTTCCACCGGGAAAGCTCCTGCCATCCGAAGGGATGGCCTTCTGCCTGCTGTAAAGGAAAGAGGATCCCCATTCCCTCTCGGGTGAGTTTCGGGTCAATATCTTTGGAAGCAGCCTGCAAGAAAGCGACTGCTTCGTCTGGGTGCGCCTCAGCATACTGCTGCCCTCGCTGCGCAGCTCGTAGAAACGCTTGGATCATCTGCGGATCGTGCTCAACCGTTGTATCGGAAGCCAGCAAGACCAGCTCATAAGTATCCGGAATACCGAAATCGGTCAACGGAAACGCGCGCACCGAAAAGCCCTTGCTCTTGAGCTCAAGCTGCTCGACATTGACATAGCCCCCTACGATCGCATCTACTTTGTGGGTGGCCAACGATGGGACCAGCTCATAGCCGACGTTGATCGATTGGACGGGTCCCACCTTGTTCTCAATGGCACGCAAGATGGCTTCATCCGCAGGAGTGCCAGAATTGCCAATGCGCTTGCCGGCCAGATCCTGTGGCGTGCGTATCGAAGGATCGATGCTCATCACCACGTTAAGGGCATGTTGCACCAGGGCGGCCACCGATTTGACCGGGATCCCTTGAGAACGGGCGATCAGCACATCTTTCATGTAGCCAATGCCCAAATCGGCTTTCCCGGCAGCCACCAGTTTCAACGGATCGGTCGTATCCGAAGGGACCTGTACACGAACGTCGAGCCCTTCTTGTTGGAAATACCCCTCGTGAAGCGCCGCATAGAGCCAGGCATGATCGACGTTGGGATACCAGTCCAGCAAAAGGGTGATGGAATGAGGTCCCGCAGCTTGTCGCTGGGATGGAGAGGTGTTCTGGTTGACGGAAGAGGTCGTCCCACTGCCTACGCCACACCCCGCCAGCAGGACGCCGATGCCCAAAAACGCCGCCACTGCCACTCCTAGCCGTCCTTTCCATTGGCCAATCCGCACGAAAAACCCTCCTTATGCTTGCGGTTGTTCAGGCTCCCATTCTACAGGGCGCGCATACGCCCACCAGACGGCGCGACGCTCGATCCATGTGATGAACCCAAAAAAGAGCAACCCCCACAGCGCCAAGACCACAACAGCCGCAAAGACACCTGCTGTAGCAAATTGATGGGATCGCTGTTGAATGTAGTAACCCAACCCCGCTTGAGCACCGACCCACTCTGCAACTGCCGCGCCTACAACCGCCCATGTCACTGCCATCTTCAGTCCTGAAAAGAAATGCGGCAGCGCGTACGGCCAACGCACGCTCCAAAAGATCCGAGCGTTGGATGCCCCAAAGCTGCGATAGAGATCGATGAGTTCGGGATCGGTACTGCGCAGGCCGTCGTACGTGGTGACAACGAGGGGGAAAAAGGTCAGCAAGACCGTCACAATTGCCTTGGGCCAAATACCATAGCCAAACCAGAGAACCAGAACCGGCGCGATTGCCAAGGTAGGAATCATTTGCGATACGACAGAAAGAGGATAGAGTGCCCCGGCCAAGCCACGCCATTGCACCATCGCAACTGCAGTGGACCATCCGACGATCAGCGAAAAGGCCAGCCCAATGCCCATCTCTCCCAACGTAGTCAGCGAGTTTTCCCAAAGGGAGACGCGATCTTCCCAGAGCGCTCTCCCTATCTGTGACGGCACCGGCACAATATAGGGTGGCAGATGGGCCAATCGCCCGACCGCTTCCCAGAGCATCAGCAAGGCGAGTATCAACAGCGGGGCAAACAAGCGAGAGCGGATGTACCGGTTCATGCCCGCCCCTCCTGCAGACTGACCAATATGGCGCGCTTGTACGCCAAAAAGTCCGGTGTTAAGGTCACCTCGTAAGTACGCGGGCGTGGAAAATCAACCGAGAAGGTCTGCGTGTGCCGAATCGGCCGTTCACTGATGACAAAGATCTGATCGGCCAAAAGCAACGCTTCGTCGACATCATGGGTCACCAAAACGACCGTGCGTCGCATCTGTTCCCACATGTGCAGCAGCCACCGCTGTAGATCGGCCCGTGTCAGCGCATCCAGCGCACCAAAAGGCTCGTCGAGCAACAAGGGCTCCGCTTCGAGCACGGCGGTGCGTAAGAAAGCCGCTCGTTGCCGCATGCCGCCAGATAGCTGATCGGGGGTTGCTTCCCCAAAGCCCTCCAGACCAAAAGCCGGTAACAGCTCACGCACGCGTTGCTCTGCCTGCTTGCGGGGTACGTGACGTGCCTGTAGACCCGCTGCAGCATTTTCGACCACCGTCTTCCAAGGGAGCAAGAGATCGCGCTGTGGCATATAGGCGACACTCCCAGGGCTGTGCAACTGCTGGCCAAAGCGCAGTACTTCTCCCGACTGAGGTCGCAGCAGCCCAGCCATCAAACGCAAGAGGGTGCTCTTTCCGGAACCCGAAGGGCCGACCAGCGCGACAAACGTCTGAGGCATCACCGATACATCAAGCCCCTCTAAAACAAGCCAGCGCTCCCCTGAAGCGTTCACATAAGCAAAGCTGACCTGCCGCAGTGCAAGTGCAGGTGTCACACGTACCTCCCCCCTCTTTCCAAGCAGTTTCAGCATCACCTCCTGCAGGAGGCAAACAGATCAAGCGGCCTGCCCCGTTTGTTCAACGTAGGGCAGGCCGCATCTTTTGGCTCGATTTGGCCGCCCACGGTCCCTACGCTGGTATGACCCAGTTCAGGTTCGGAGGGTTGAGCGAAAAGCTCTCTCAGCTCGTCAAGAGCACCCCTCGTGGGCCTTGGTGTATCGCACACTGACAGGATGATTATGGCATGAAGGTTGGAAAAAGACAACGCTTGGGCGCACCCTCGTTTAATTTACAAAAACTTGGAAATGCTTTCACTGAAATCTAAAGTTGAGGTGAACGAACGTGTATGGCAACAAGTCCCTCTTTTCCAAAAAGATGCTCTTCGCTGCAATCGCTACGCTCGTCTTAGGGATGGGCACACTCGGTTTCGGTTGGCCTTCACAAGCGGCCATCCCCGATCCCAATACCTTCGCACCCGCTCAAGAAAGCCGCTACCAAGTGCAGCCCGGAGACACGCTCTTCTCCCTGGCCAAGCGATTTCATACCGATGTAAAGACCCTGATGCAGCTCAACCTTATCGCCGACCCAACCACAATGAAGATAGGAACCACACTGCGCTTGCCCCCTTCATCACCTGCCACTGCTGCAAAAATCGCCAGGAGTCACCCCCCTGCGATCCGGCAGGCAAAAACCAGTCCAGAGAGCTTCTTGCGCCCCCTGACAATGTGGGCAAGGTGGTTGGAAAGTTCGGCTCCCTCCACTCCTTCTCGACGGTCACGGCCTGTCGCTGCAAACCGGGGTACGTCCACCGACACCGCTTCTCTTACTTTCACACACACGGTCGCTTCCGGGGAGACGCCGTGGGCCTTGGCAATACGCTATGGACAATCATTGGAAAGCCTCTATGCTGCCAATCCTGGCCTGCGTGGTCGAGAGCTCCGCAGCGGCGAACAGATCCGTATCCCGCAGGGCGCTCTCCCAGTGGCAGCTTTTCCCGGTATACCTGCGAAAGTCGTCGAAGAAGCGATCAGCGTCATTCCGTCCACGCTAACTGCGTACGGCCCGGGCTTTGCCTCGACGGGCAAGCAACCAGGAGATCCGGATTACGGCATCACCAGCATTGGCGTACGGGCAACCGTAGGCCGTACCGTCGCCGTCGATCCGACGCTGATTCCCTATGGCAGCCGGTTGTACATCCCAGGCATCGGCTACCGTATCGCAGAAGATACCGGCAGCGCCATCAAAGGACAGCATATCGATGTTTTCTTTGCAACCGACGCAAAAGCCCGGCAGTTCGGGGTACGGCACCAGGTACCCGTCTATCTGTTGCAATTGCCGACACAGTGATCGTACCCTAACAGATGCAAAGGACTGGGAGGCGGCGTATCTTGGCAGACTCAACCCGCAAGCCCAACAGCGCTCAAGTCGAGGCAGCAGCGATTCAGATGCTGCAACAGCGAGGCGTCTCACTGGAAGACATTGCTGAGCTGGTTTACTTCTTGCAAAAGAAGTATCTCTCTGGCCTAACCAATGAAGCCTGCCTGGAAAGTGTTCGACGTGTACTCTCCAAACGTGAGGTACAAAACGCCGTCCTGACCGGTATTGCACTCGATCGTCTGGCCGAACAAGGTGCCTTGCCCTGGCCACTGCAGCCAATGGTGGCCAGCGATGAGCCGCTCTATGGCGTCGATGAAGTGATGGCACTGGCGATCGTCAACGTCTATGGAACGATCGGACTGACCAATTACGGGTATGTTGACAAATGCAAACCCGGCATCTTGGGTACGCTCAACGAACCGCGAGAAGGCGTGTGCAATACTTTCTTGGACGACATTGTCGGTGCAATTGCGGCGGCTGCGGCAAGTCGGCTGGCGCACCGCAGCCGTTCGCGCGAAGAGGCTGCAGCCCGCCTTTCGCGCAGCGCCACGTCGACAGGGACGCCAGAGGACGGCCTTTCCTGATGCCAAAACAACCTGCCTAAAAGGGTTGCTCCAAGAAGGCACGTATCGCATGGGTGTACTGCGGCACGCTGTTCAGCAACACAAGCCCTTGCTGTACCTGCTCTTTCGTAAGGCTGTAATACTGCCGTTGTATCGCTGTCTTTAAGTTGACCAAGGCGATCAACGCCGTCGATATTTGGGGATCGATCACTTTCTCCTGCCGTAAGATCGTGATCATGTCCGCATAATCTGCGGGATCCCGCATGAGGTAGCCTTCGCAAATGCGATCGGCTACCTCGGTCACCGTATCGATCGACTCCTGTAGCACGCGCTTGGCTGCAAACCACTCGATTTCAGCAGCTGGAGTGGGTGAAAGCGTGTTCAATTGGCGACCGAGATCGCCCAAATGGTCGAGATAAACCAGCATCTGTCTTATCTCGACGTCCTTCGCTTCTTGCACCGTTTCCCTCCCTTTCACCGGTCAGCACATTGCGTGGACACAGTGGTCGCATTGCGTTATAACAAGGAAGAAGTATGGATTGCCACAACGCCCCCGAGGGTTATAATAAGAGCAAGTCATGGTAGATGTCGATGATGCTTCATGCATGTTGCAGGAAGGTCGTGAACGGAGTGGTCGAGGAACTGACGTGGATGGTGGGAGGAGAACAGGGCGAAGGAATCGATAGTACAGGTGCGACATTTGCCTCCCTGATGAACCGGCAAGGCTACTTCTTGTACGGTTATCGCAACTTCGGCTCACGCATCAAGGGTGGACACACCAACTATAAACTGCGCATTGCGACCCATCCAGTGGCGGCTCAGTCCGATCATGTGGACATCCTGCTCGCCTTCGATCAGCCGACGATTAACATCAACGCCAAAGAGCTTCGGGAAGGTGCCGTCGTTATTGCCGACGAACGCGTCCATCCCAAGCTTCCCGAAGGTATCCGCGCTTCGCTGTATGTGGTTCCGTTAACCCAGATTGCCGAGGAACATGGCAATCGAATCATGAAAAACATGGTCTCCTTGGGGGCTACTGCTGGATTAATGGGATTGCCGGTGGAAGCCTTTTACGAGTTAATGCAAAAACGCTTCGGGCGCAAGGGAAATGAAGTCGTCGAGCAGAACATGCAGGCGATCGCGGCAGGCGCAGCGTATATCCGCCAACATTACGAAAAGCTGGAAGGATTTGATCTTGCCCCCGCAGATGGAAAAAGCCGCTATCTGATGATCGGCAACGAAGCGATGGCGCTCGGCGCACTGACAGCTGGCTGTCGGGTGATGACGGCGTATCCGATCACGCCGGCTTCGGATATTATGGAGTATCTGGTCCGAAAGTTCCCGAAAGTCGGAGGCGTCATGATTCAGACGGAGGATGAGATCTCTGCTGTCAACATGGCCATTGGCGCCTCTTATGCAGGTGCTCGTGCAATGACGGCCACTTCCGGGCCTGGTTTCTCGCTCATGGCGGAAGGAATCGGACTCTCTGGGATGTCTGAGACGCCCATCGTCGTCATTGACACAGAGCGAACGGGCCCATCCACCGGAATGCCGACGCGCCATGAACAAAGCGATTTGAACATGGCCATCTTTGGGACGCACGGCGATGTGCAACGTATCGTGCTCTCACCCAGCACCCTCGAAGATGCCTTTTACATCACGGCAGATGCCTTCAACTTGGCGGATGCGTATCAGGTACCTGTCATTATGCTGGCGGATTTTGCCCTATGCGAAGCACTGCAGACGACCGAAGGGCTGGATCCTACCCAGGTGCGTATCGACCGTGGCAGTATCATGACGGATGAACAGTTGATGCAGTTGCCGGGTGGCGGACAGTTCAAACGTTATGCCATTACGCCGACGGGAATTTCACCTCGTACTTTTCCTAGCCAAGTCAATGGCATCTATCAAGCCGATGGCTTGGAACACGGTGAAGACGGACATCCGACTGAAGATTTTGATGTGCGACAGAAACAGATGAGTAAACGACTGGCGAAATTGGCCGGCTTTCACTATGATCGGGCAATCGACTACGAGGGGCCCCAGCAACCGGACTTGCTCGTCGTCGGCTTCGGTTCCACCCGCGGGGTCATTGACGAAGCGCTGGCTCAACTTCGACAGGAAGGTCATGCGGTTGCTCGGCTGACGTTGCGCTGTTTGTGGCCGTTTCCTGCTGAGGAGACCACCCCTTATTTAGAAGCAGCCAAACACATTGTCATTGTCGAAAACAACGCAGGTGCCCAGCTTGCTGGATTGATCCATCGGGAAGTCGGCTACCATGGAAAGAGTTCCTCACTGAGCCAGTACAACGGCAGGACTTTCTTGCCTTCGCAGTTGGTCCGCTTGTTGAAGGAGTGGTTGTAATGGCCATCTCGGTGCAAGAGAAAAAGACTCCTTCTGCCATCACGCTCAAGGATTATAAGGTAAACATTCGCCCCAACTGGTGTCCCGGCTGCGGGGACTTTTCCGTGCTGATGGCATTGCAGAAGTCCCTGACCGCGTTGCAGCTCAACCCGAAGGATGTCGCCGTCGTCGCCGGCATTGGTTGTTCGGGACGGATCTCCGGCTACCTGAATGCCTATGGCTTTCATAGCCTGCACGGCCGTGCCTTGGCCACAGCCCAAGGGATCAAGTTGGCCAATCCAGAACTGACCGTCATCGCTGCAGGTGGTGACGGGGATGCCTTTGCCATCGGCATGTCACAGACCATCCATGCCATGCGCCGTAACATGGATATCACCTACATTGTCATGGACAATCAGGTCTACGGCTTGACCAAGGGCCAGACTTCCCCACGCTCTTCTGAGGGGTTTAAGACAAGCAGCACTCCGTATGGCTCTGTGGAACAGCCGGTCCATCCTGTGCAACTGGCGCTCTCTGCCAATGCGACGTTTATCGCCCAAGGCTTTTCCAGTGAACAAGATGAGCTTCAAGAGCTGATCCGCAAGGCCATTGAGCATAAAGGCTTCTCGTTGGTCAATGTCTTCTCGCCCTGTGTCACGTACAACAAAGTAAACACCTATGACTGGTTCCGCCAACATGTGGTTCAATTGCCCGAAACCTACGACCCGCACGACAAGGGTGCGGCCCTGCAGGCTGTCCATGACACGAATGGCCTGTGCTTGGGGGTCATTTACGAAGAGGATCGTCCTCCTTATGACGAACTGATTCCTGGCTATGCCCACAAGCCTTACTTCCATGCGGATCTGCAGCTACCGACAGAACTCTTTGAAGAAGCGATGGCCGAATTCCAATAAACTGTTCGATTCCAAGGATCAGGCAGAAAGCCATCAAGAGAGTGAGATCTGCGATCTCACTCTCTTTTGCGTTGGAATCTACCTTCATTCATTTGCTCGTCTCAAGGCTGCGGTTGATAGGCACTGCGCTGTGGATCAGAGACGCGGCCAATCTCCGGCCACTGCTCGAATTGTTCTTGCATCTCCCGGAAGCGATCGTATAGCTGAGTGACTTCACCTTGATCGGCCTGTTGCGTACGAATCCACGCTTTTTGATGCATAAAACGGAAGACCGCTGTCACCATCTGGCGGTGTTCAGAGAGTTGCCGATCGACGACCTCGCGCAGTTCATTCGAATCACACACGTTGGCCATCCGATTGAGCAGTTCGGTCAGATGTTGCTCGGTTTGCAGGAGGTCACGGCATAGCAGCTGTGTCCTTACCTCCATCCGCCACCTCCCCCTTTGCCGAGCTGCTCCAACAGTTGCGCAAAAGTCTCCTTGCCTGTATCCGCCACTTGCTCGATCAACTTCCGTGTCCCGTCCTCTGTGACCTGCTCCGCATACCAGCGGTACTTGGCAACAGCTGTTCCCTGGACATCGAGGAGTTCTTCGAGCAAACTTGCCTCTCTTTGGGTGAGCGCCATCGCATTCCCTCCTTTGGCTAGTCTGTGACTTGTCAAAGAAGCTATGCAGGCGTCCCACCCATGTCCGTCCAGGCTAAATGTGCATGCCTACAGCGCGCAGATTATAGCGGACCAGATCGGGAGCGAGCATCGACAGGGGTCGTTTTTCATCGCCCATCAGCCACCGGAGCACGATCTCTAAGACCGTTCCGACCAGAGCATAGCTGGCCAGCTGCGTATCTTGGGGAGGCAAAACCCCTTCTGTCACCAACCGATCGAGCGCCTGTCGATGAACATGGGCGAAAAAACGGGTGATGGCCTGAATCTTGTGATCTGCCCGCGGATCCACCAGCTGTGCTTCTACCAAAGCGACTCGGGTCAGATCGCGATGCTGCTCAAAAGTCAAAAGGCAAGAGGTAACGGCGGCCCACATGCGATCCTCCATGGCCACCTCAGGTCGCATCGCCTCGACCATGCCATTCCACAGCATTTCCCCCAGCCGATTGGGGAGGGCAAGAAAAATCGCCTCTTTTGTCGCAAAGTGGAAGTATAGACCACCTTTGGAGATGCCTGAAGCTGCGACAATGTCATCCATCGTCGCGCCGTAGTAGCCCTTCTCGGCAAAGACATGTGTCGCAGCTTCCAAAATACGTTCTCTGGTCTCCCGCTTTCGTTTGCGGGTCGCGGGAACGACCGTTTCCACCGTCCCCACACCCCTTTCAGGACGTACCATCGCCGTAACGACGACATCGTTCACTTGGTGCCTCATCTTACTACAAAGCCAGAAGGAGGCCAATACATTTACTCGGTAAAACGCTCTAGGACCAATACCGCATTTTCGCCGCCAAAACCAAACGATTCAGAGACCGCTACTTCTATTTTGGCAGACCGAGGCGACTCCATAATCAGATCGACGGGCAAATCGGAGTCGGGTTCCTGCAGATGGACCGTATGCGGCAGCACACCGTCACGAATCGCCAGCAATGTGGCAATGGCCTCAATGACCCCTGCCGCCCCGATGGTGTGTCCGGTAGCGCCTTTGATCGAACTGACAGGGACACGGTGAGGCCCGAACAGGGCAGCAATCGACTCAGCCTCAACGCGATCCCCTTCCGGTGTTCCGGTGGCATGGGCATTCACATAAGCGACTTCTTCGGGTCTGCGCCGGGCATCCTTTAGCGCTGCCGCAATTGCACGTCGCTCTCCCCGCCCATCCGGTGCAGGAGCAACAAGGTGGTAGCCGTCGCCGAAAGTGGCAAAACCAGTTACCTCTCCTAATATCTCGGCGCCTCGCCTTTTTGCGTGTGACAAGCTCTCGAGCACCAAAACGCCGGCACCCTCTGCGATCACAAAGCCGTCCCGCGTTCGATCAAAGGGACGACCGGCTGCTTCAGGTGGATCGTTTTGGGTGGTGAGCGCTCGCATCGCACAGATGGCCGCAAACAGCGATTCGACCAAAGGCGCATCGGTACCGCCACAAAGCGCCACATCGGCCTCTCCCCACCGGATGGCCCGCAATCCCCGGCCGATCGCACTTGTTCCCGAAGCACAAGCGGTCACCAACGTCTCGTTGGGGCCTTCGAAGTGATAGCGCATGGACAGTCGTGCTGCTGGCATGTTCCCCAACGTCTCGGTAAGCAGATGGGGACGCACCCGTCGTGGACCCTGGCCCAAAAACGTGCGCGTCGCTTCATCAAAGGCAAGCATCCCCGCACAGGCGGTACCGACAAAGACAGCACACCGCTGGAGGTCTTCCTGTTCAGGCACAAGACCCGCTTGGGCCATTGCCTCGGCTGCAGCAGCCATTAAAAATTGGGAAAAGAGCGTTGTCTCCCGCACTTCTTTTGCAGACAAAAAAGCTTGCGCATCAAAGTTTTTGACCTGCGCAGCCACTTGGGATGGAAACGGGGAGGGATCAAAGCGATCCATCCGTGCCACCCCGCTGCGCCCATCAAGCAGCGATTTCCAAAAATGTGAAACGTCGTTGCCTATGGGCGTCACCGCACCCATCCCGGTAACGACCACGCGTTCCCCTTCCACCTGTTTTCGCCACTCCTTCCAGCCACAAAGTACAGAATTATCGATTATCAGCTGCTCTTGTATATCACCCATGATAGTTGGTTGGAAGCGATCAAAAAAGGCCGGTCAGCCCGGCCCTTTCGTCCTTTTGCAGCGGTTATCCGTCAATTGGTCCAGCTATCCCGCCGTCGTGCACCGCTGCGACGAGGAATGTGGGGCGTGTACTCGCTCCGTCGCCGGTCCTCATAGCCCCGTCCTGCACGTGCCGGTTCCATATTGACCTCTTTACCGCGGATAGTGGCAGTACTCATCGCGTCGATCACGGTACTCTCATATTCAGCAGGCACCTCAACGAAGGTGAAGTTGTCATACAGGTCGATCCGGCCGATCAGCCGGCCAGGTATTCCTGCCTCGTTGGCGATGGCACCCACAACGTCTCCCGGTCCAATGCCATCTTGGCGTCCAACATTGATGAAAAGGCGTACCATATCCGATCGCGATGGACGGGTCCGTCCCCCGCGCTCACGCCCCTCTTCCCGAAAATCGAAAGAGGGTGGCTCTTCGATCTCTGGCAGCGGTTCGGTCACATCGATCTGTTCCGCAGCCGCCAGGCGTTTGAGCGTTGCTGCGACCAAAGTGCTGGAATCGTACTGCTCCAATAGGCTCTGCGCAATTCCAGCATATTCGCCAAAATCACCGCTCTCCATCGTTTCGGTGATCTCATTGACCAACAACTGTTGGCGACGCTCGCGCAGCTCTGCCACCGTCGGAATCGGTCGGCGAACAATACGCTTATGGATCGCCCGTTCGATCGTACGCAGCTGTTTGATCTCCCGGGGAGTCACCAACGTGATGGCCACCCCGCTTTTGCCCGCACGCCCAGTACGCCCAATGCGATGGACGTAGGTATCGGGATCTTGGGGAATATCGTAGTTGATCACATGGGTCACATCGCTGACATCCAAGCCTCGAGCGGCCACGTCAGTCGCAACGAGCAGATCGATCTGCCCCTGGCGAAAGGATTGCATGACACGATCCCGTTCACGCTGCGTCAAATCCCCATGCAAGGCCATTGCTTCGTAACCGCGATCGATCAGCGCTTCAGCCAGCTCATCGACTCCCATCTTGGTTCGACAAAAGATGATCGCCAACTCGGGATCATCGACATCCAGAATACGGCAGAGAGCATCCACCTTCTGACGCTGTCCCACTTCGACGTAAAACTGCTCGATGACGGGCACCGTCACATCTTGTGGCTGGATGGCCACCCATTCGGGAGCATGCATGAAACGCTCGGCCAACTCACGAATGGGCGCAGGCATCGTTGCTGAGAACAGCAACGTCTGATGATCGTGACCGGTGTGGGCGAGAATCTCTTTGACATCATCGATGAAGCCCATGTCGAGCATCTCGTCCGCTTCGTCGATCACAACGGTCCGTACATTTTGAAGGCGAACACCTCCACGGTTGATATGATCGAGCAGGCGGCCGGGCGTTCCGATCAGGATATGCGGATGCCGCATTAACCCCCGAAGCTGACGCTCGATGGGCTGTCCCCCATAGACAGGGAGCACCCGGGCACCGAGATAGCGGCCAAGACGACTGATCTCTTCGGCAACTTGGATGCACAACTCGCGGGTAGGGGTGAGCACCAACGCCTGGATCTCTTGATCGGTGTCGAGCCGTTCGAGGATGGGAATGCCAAACGATGCGGTTTTACCGGTCCCGGTTTGCGCCTGTCCAATCACATCCCGACCTTCCCGCACGAGCGGGATGGTATGGTATTGAATGGGCGTCGGTTCCTCAAAACCCATGTCGGCAATCGCCCGCAAGATCGGCTCAGGCAATCCGAGCTCGTCGAAGCTAGGCTTCTTTTCTGCAGTAACAGTCGTTTCGTTTTCCAAAAGCAACGAACTCCTTCATGCGGTTTTTCGCTTGCAATCCATCCAAACTTAGTGTGTCCGCTGTACGTGGCTTACACGCCTGTGATCGTAGCACATGCGCTACAGGCTTTCACCCGCCTGTTCAGATTTTCCCAACAGGCTGTCGCCTTGCGTTACAGGCGAACCTTGGGCAAGACATGTGTCGGCTCGCCTACACGTCGGTTGTTCCAGGTCGTCGGATCCTCTGGTTGCAGCTGTGCCAGATAGCGGATCACTTCTTGGGTGATGGGCGTCGGCGTAGAAGCGCCCGAAGTGACAGCAACGCGCTTGCACCCTGTAAACCATTTCGGATCGATCTCTGTCACATCTTCCACCCGATAGGCTTTCCGCCGTGCGACCTGCTCAGCGACTTCGGCCAAGCGCTGTGTATTGTTGCTCCGCGGGTCGCCAACAACCACCACACAGTCAGCTTCACCGGCCCGGCGGGCCACGGCTTCCTGGCGTTCTTGCGTCGCCAGACAGATCTCATTGTAAACCTCTGCCTGCGGAAAGCGCTGCTGCAAGACAGAAACCATTGCAGCCGTATCCCACTGCGACATGGTCGTCTGCGTCGTAATGGCAATGCGGGGTGCATCGATCTGGATTTGTTCCGCTTCTTCGATGGAGCTGACGAGGATCACCTGCCCCGGCGCCTCGCCAATCGCACCTTCCGGCTCAGGATGCCCCGGTTTGCCGATGTAGAGGATCAGGTAGCTCTCTCTGGCTTTTTCTGCGATCAGATCATGGGTGCGGGTGACATCCGAACAAGTGGCGTCCAGCACCGTCAAGCCTTTGCGCTGTGCATACGCCCGCACTTGTGGAGAAACACCGTGAGCGGTAAAAATCACCGTACCGCGTTCGACTTGTGCAATCAACTCAAGCCGATTTGGCCCATCCAAAGAACGGATCCCCATCTGTGCAAGCGCATCGACAACATGGCGATTGTGTACAATCATGCCGAGAATCGTGATCGGTTTGGGAAGGCGGTCGTCCACGGCAGCACGTTCTGCCAGTGCGATCGCATCGACGACGCCATGGCAGTAGCCGCGTGGGGTAAGTGGTAAAACCTCCATGATTTCCTCCTTACCCAGCCCTTACATGGTTGGTTAGACGTCCCAACCCGAGGATCTCGATGCCGATTTCATCCCCATCTTGCAAAAAGACGGGCGGTTTGCGACTCATCCCCACCCCTGCTGGCGTTCCGGTGGCAATCAAATCCCCCGGTTCTAAGGTGATGCCTTCAGAGAGAAACGAGATAATCGCGGCCACAGAGAAGATCATCTCGGACGTATTGCTCTGTTGCATTGTCTCGCCATTGCGCGTCAAGCGGATGGATAAGTGCTGTGGATCCCCCACTTCATCGGCCGTAACCAGGTACGGTCCCACAGGGAAAAACCCATCCTGCGTCTTGCCACGCGTCCATTGGCCATCTCCAAACTGCAGGTCGCGCGCACTGAGATCGTTGCAGATGGTATAGCCGGCAACGACCGAGAGGGCGTGCTCCACGGGGATCTCCTTGGCGCGTTGCCCGATCACGACGCAAAGCTCCGCCTCGTAGTCGACCTGTTGACTGGTCTTCGGCAGAGGAATAGCATCACCGTGGGCGAGCAACGTATTGGTGTATTTTGCAAACAAAACGGGATGTTGCGGTGGCTGTTGCCCCGTTTCGCGGCAATGGTCCCAGTAGTTGAGCCCGATGCACAAAATCTTGGGGGGATGGGGTACAGCCGGCAGCCACGTCAGCCGCCCCATCGGCAACAGCAGCTGTTGCCCCCGCAGCTCCTCAACGGGCCGGCTGTGTGCCCATTGCACCACCCGCTCCAATCGCTGCCCGGCCTCTGGCGTCTGCAGAAACCCGTTCATCGTGCCTGGCAACTGTTCACCTGCGCTCCTTGCGGCTACAGCCACGTCAAGGACACTATCCAGAGAATCGAGGACCACACCCAGTCGTTCCTGGTCCGCGATCCGATACGAGCACAGTTTCACGGCGCATCGCTCCACTCTCTGATACAAAAAGTATACCACGACGCTGCCAAACTACGGCGTTTGTCCCGTAGAAAGGCCATCCTGTTTCGGATAAGGAAAAGCGCGTAGGGCCTGCAGACAGTGGGGGGATGCCTGCAGGAAGGCAGCCAGTCGGGCAATCGCCCGCATCGTCTGCGGACTGACATGATGCTCGATTCCTTCAACATCCCCATAGATGACCTGCTCATCGTCGACGCCGAGCAAGCGCAGGAAGGCAGCCAACTGCTGATGGCGCTCCTCATAGGCACGCCCCAGTTGTCGTCCCCGTTCGGTCATGTGCACTCCGCGATAACGCTCATAACGCACCAACCCGTCTCGATCCAACCGCTGCACCATTTTGGTCACCGAGGAAGCGGTAACACCGAGCAACTCGGCAATTTCTTGGATACGCGCCAGTCCATACGCACTCTCCAATTCGTAAATCTTCTCCAGATAATCTTCTACGCTGATAGACGGCACTTTCACGCGCCCTTTCCGCATTCACCAGCGGAGGCGGCCCCGCATAGGCTATTTTTGGCCCAAACCAAGATTGTTGGCCCAGACCAACTGTGCCAAAATAAACGATACGCAGAGACGAAAGGAAGAGAGCCTTGGAAAGGGAGCTGCCTGCTGCAACACTGGTTAAGCCCAGGCCTTATCTGTTTCGTCTCGTCGCCGCCTTCGGACCGGCCGTCACCGTCAGTGTGGCCTACATGGATCCAGGAAACTTTGCTGCCAACCTGGAAGCTGGTGCCCAATTCGGATTCTCCCTGCTGTGGGTACTCCTTGCCAGCAATTTCTGCGCAATCTTCCTACAGATCCTCTCTGCGCGCTTGGGAATGGCGACAGGGGAAAATCTTCCGGAAAACTGTGCCTCGCGGTTTGGCCGGCGGACCAACCTGCTGCTTTGGGGCATCGCAGAAGCAGGTGCTTTGGCCACCAACACCGCCGAATTTCTCGGAGCAGCCCTCGGTTTTGCCATGCTTTTCCACTTACCCCTGTGGATCGGCGCATTGCTTACCCTGTTGCTCACATTGGGATTGCTACACGGTGAAGAAAACCGTCACCACAGGTTGCAGACGGCAACAATCTGTCTGGTAGCAGTCATCGGCATCGCCTACCTGCTCGAAATGATTTGGGCCCACCCACCTTGGGAAAGCGTCGGCAGTGGCTTGATCAAACCTTCATTGCCACCGAGCAGCGCCTTTGTGGCGCTCTCCATGTTTGGAGCCACAGTGATGCCCCACGCCATCTATTTGCACGGGGAGCTGGTACGAAGCCGTGGCAACTCCCCAGTGGCACATCGTCGGGAACGGCGTTTTACCTTAATCGCAATGAATATCGCTTTCCTGATCAACGCCTCGATGGTCATCGTCGCAGCGACAACGTTTCATACCGCCGCCATATCGCCACCCGGCTTACAGGAAGCAGCCGTCACCTTAGCGCCCATTCTTGGGCCTGCGGCAGGCATTGCTTTTGCTACCGCCCTTTTGGCCAGCGGCTTGAGCGCCTCAATGGTAGGAACAGTAGCCGGCCAAATCGTCATGACAGGCTTTACCGGATGGCGCATTCCCCTGTGGTTGCGCCAACTGATCACCTGTCTACCAGCCGTTGCCATCCTGATGATCGGCATTTCGCCGACCACGGCGCTCGTCGCCAGCCAAGTGGCGCTCTCTTTTGTCCTGCCAGGTGCTATCATACCGCTGCTTTTACTGCTTGCCCACCACCGCAAAGGCCAGCTGCAACTCTCTACGCCGATGCTCATCGCTGGGTGGTTTTTATGTACCGCAGTCATCGCAGCCAACCTGTTGCTGCTGACAACGCTACATTGAGCCAGTCGGTCGTTTTTCTTCCTCCATCGGCGCAATCGGATCGCGGTGATCGTCCGGCTCGACATGAACAACGACATCGCGCACCTCATCAAAGGTTTCACGAATGCGTTTTTCCACCTCGGAAGCCAACGCATGGCTCTCCCCAACGCTCATCTGGGGATCGACCAGCAGATGTAAATCGACGAAGACATCTTCTTCCCGCCCCCGACTGCGGATCATGTGACAGTCGCGTACCCCTGCTACCCCCAGAGCCACCTCTTGAATCCGCTTGGGGTCGATACGTGCCTCATCTGTCAAAGCCGGAACTGCTGCCCGTACCACCTGATAGGCGGCCCGCCCGATGAAAAGCGCCACAACACAGGTGGCCAGAGGATCCAGCCACAGTAGACCGAAACGCACGCCAATCAATGTTCCCAACACGGACAATGAGACTGCAATATCGCTGCGGGTCTGTAAAGCGTCGGCCGTCAATGTGGCGCTTTGTAGCTTACGCCCAGCACGAAATTCGTACGTGGAGACCACAATATTGATGACGATCGTCACCAACATCACAATAAAACTTACCAGATTGGTCTCAATAGGTTGAGGGGATCGAAAACGAGCAATGGCTTCCTGTATAATGGTATACAAGACGATGAGGAGCATTGCGGCGATGCCCAGGGACGCAAGCGTTTCGTATTTGGCACGTCCGTAAGGGTGTGCTGGGTCTTTGGGCCGGCTGGCAATGTGCGCTCCCAAAATGCCAATAAGGTTGCCCGCCCCATCCGAAAACGAGTGGGCACCATCGGCAGTCATGGCAGCGCTTCCGATGATCATGCCAACAATCAACTTGGCCGTTGCAACCGACCAGTTGGCAGCCAAAATGATCCAGAAGATGCGCTCAATGCTGCTAAATCTCGGTCGTTCCTTTGATGACATGATAACTCCCTCTTGTGGCTGGCTGTATCTTAATCTTTTCATGGAGGCCTCATCAATGGCTGCTTTGGCGCGTTTCCTATATGCAACCCTGGCCCCTCTGATACGGTTTTGGTTTCATGTGTGTATCATTGGCGCCGAGAAACTTCCCAAAGAGGGCCGGGCCATTTTGGCCACCAATCACAACAACGCCTCTGAACCGGTCGTCATTGCGGTGGCCTTCCCGCGTCGGATCGCCTTTATGGCCAAAGAAGAGCTCTTTACGTGGAACGCTGCCTTTGGTCGCCTTCTACGCAGCTTTGGCGCTTTTCCAGTCCGTCGGGGAACTGGCGATACTTCGGCAATACGAGAGTCCATTAAAGCGCTGAGTGAAGACAAAATCCTCTCGATTCAAATCGAGGGACACCGCAACCGAGGCAACCGTTTGCCACCGAAACCCGGCGTCGGCATGATCGCGACACGTGCACAGGCCCCTGTCTATCCAACGGCTGTCATCACACGCAAGCGCGGCCTGTGGTACCACAGCACCATTATCATTGGCGATCCGTTTTGTCCCGAAGAAGTGGCAGGTACCCATGGGGAAAAATATCAAGCCATCGCCCAGCGGGCTTCCGACGAGATCTGGCAACTCTACGATGCCTTCGTCGCCGCAGAAGAAAAGCCTTCTCAGGCGGCACGCTGAACTGTAACCTTTTTGTAACTTTGTCGTTATCGACCTTTCACCCTTTTTCTCTGCAAGAAAGCAATACTTGTCTTAGACAGGGCGAAGGGAGAGGGAATCATGGTGTGGGTGGCTGTATTGCTTGCAGGTGTCGGCTGTGTTGGCGTGTTATGGCCACCATCACACCCCCAACGGCGGTTGTGGGCTTTTGCCCCTGGCAGTCTAGCGGTCGCCGGAAGCCTTCTCCTTTTGCACGAAGCAGGAACCGTACTGCCCATTGCGCTTCTGCTCTTTGCCCTCCTATGTGCACTCGCCCTGGGAGGCATCATCCAGCTCTCTGGCACGCATCGTTCCTAAAAAGCAAGACTTGACCCCCACGGAGCTGTCGGCTCCGTGTTTTTTGTCTCCAAAGGTTGTAACACTTCGTTCATTCCTCTTTTACTGCAAAATTTCGCGCTATCCTAAAGATGCGCATCGCGATGCAAGGAGGTACTCTCAATGAGCGGAGATTGGCAGAACCTTCCTCATACACGTCCACGACGTCACCTACGCGGATGGGTCCTAAGTGGCGCGATCGGCCTCGTAGTAGGTGCGCTCGCAGTCGGAATCGGAAGCGGATGGGTACAGTCTCGATCAGCTACAAATACGTCACTTTCTGCAACGCCCAGCAGCTCAAGCCAACCGATTCAGACCCAATCTGTTTCGGTCAGTGTCAATGACGGTATCGTCCAGGCAGTTAAGAAGGTGGAACCGGCAGTCGTTGGAGTGCTGAATATGCAACAACAGCAACAGAGTAACAATCCGTTCACCGATCTTTTCCCTTTTCCAATGCCGGGATTTGGCGAGGGTAACGGCGGAAACGACAGCAATGGCGGAGGTTTACAGGAAAGTGGGAGCGGTACCGGCTTTTTCTTCAGCAAAGACGGCTACATCGCGACCAACGATCATGTGATCAGCGGGGCCAGCAAGGTGGTCGTCGTGCTACCTTCTGGTAAGCAAGTCGATGCTACAATCGTCGGTTCCGATGCGGTCACCGATCTCGCCGTACTGAAAGTTCCTGCTTCAGACGTCTCCGGTGTCGTCACGTGGGGCGATTCCTCGACACTGCAAGCGGGAGAGCCTGCCATTGCCATCGGCAACCCGTTGGGCATGCAGTTCCAGGATTCCGTGACAGCAGGCGTTGTCTCTGCACCTTTGCGGGAAATGTCCGATCAATCGACCGGCTATCCTGTCCAAATGGTACAGACCGATGCTGCCATTAACTTCGGCAACTCAGGAGGCCCACTGCTCAATATTTCCGGTCAAGTCATCGGTATCAACTCGCAGAAGATCTCGCAAACCATGCAGGGGCCAACAGAAGGACTGGGTTTTGCGATCGCCAGCAACTTCGCCAAACCCATTCTGCAACAACTGGTGGACAATGGCAAAGTCGTCCGCCCCTACATGGGTGTTTCAACCCTTGACTTGTCACAAATGCTCCAGGATCCCCGTTACGCACCCTATGCCAGCCAGGTCGATGTCAAGCAGGGAGCCTATGTAGCCCAAGTTGCTCCCAACAGCCCTGCACAGGCAGCAGGCATTCAACAAGGCGATGTCATTGTGTCGATCGATGGTCAATCGGTCGACACAGATCACTCCCTGGCTGCCCGCCTGTACACCCACCAACCGGGAGATACGGTCAAAGTCACCGTGAATCGTCAGGGAAAGAGCATCGATCTTTCGGTACACTTAGGAAGCAAGTAGTCGGTCGTCGCACGTGTGTCCAAAACTTCCTGTGCATCGGACAAGATCAGCCTCGTTCTTTCGACGAGGCTTTTTTGTACGCAAAACCCACCTTGCACGGGAATACGCTTCTCGGACAATCGTCTCGACAAGCCCCAGCCATCCCAGTATGGAATCATGTTTCAACGGGAATGGGTTGGTCCAAGACGATATGAGTAAAGGAGAGCTGGCATCGACGCGCAAAAAGGTGTACTCCAGCTGCATGCGCCTCGGCCAGCGCTGCAGCAAAAATCGGATCGATCGATGCTGCTGCGCGGATGCATTCAACATCGCTGCGTTGTGCGACGAAGAAAAGCGTCGCTTCTCCTTCTCTGGATTGGGTGAAGCGCATGAGTTCGCGCACATGCCGCCTGCCTCGTTCGGTAGGCGCATCCGGAAAAAGCCCACAGCCTTCTTGGGCCAGGGTAACGCTCTTCACTTCAAGCAGCAGGCGTCTCCCATCGGAACGTTGCAGCAAAAAGTCCCAGCGAGAGCCGCCGAAGGCAAACTCCGGCCGAACCAAAGACCAACCCGCCAGCTCCGGCAACGCCTGGCGGCGCAGCGCTTCTGCCAAAAGTCGATTGGGAAGTGCCGCCTCCAGCGAGACCAGCGAGCGACCGGACGCCGACCAACAGAGCACGGCCGACCACGCTGTCTTGCGCTTTCCCTCCCGCACGCGACGCAACCAGACCTGTTTACCAGGAGTCAGCAACTCCTTGAGCCGTCCTGGATCGGGCAAGTGGGCTTCGACCACCGCAGTGGAAGCTGTATCTGTAACGTCAAAGCCATTTCCATCGCCAACCCCGTCCGGCGCTGGTATACGAACCCCTCCCACCAACGCACAGCGAATGACAAAGCGGTTTGGCCGTTCCAGAAAGATGGCTTCCTGCAGCGGTCCATCGAAAGGAAGGGCCACAAGACAATGCAAACCAGAACTATCCAGCCTGTCCGTCTCCATCTCGTACACTATAGCACGGCTTTCAAAGGTGCCGATGTGCGTGTAACCTTTTCTGTGATCTGTAACCTTCCGTTTCGTTAGTTCTGAGCTCATATTATGGCGGTATGGATTAAATCCCACAGCAACAATCTTGAATTGAATAGCTGTTCTACGCAGGGATTTTCTTACTTTAGGATCTAAGAGCCAAAATACTTAATCGCTGTGGGAGAAAACCAGTCCTTCGGATGCGCCTTCGAAGGCTGTAAAGTAAAGATGAAAATGAGAATCCCCGCCGGAGGCAGGAGCACGATCAGCATCCACCAGGGAGTATGACCAGCATCCAAGATATGTCTGGCAGTTATAGAAATGTTTGGTATGAACGTAAGAATAAAGTACGCACTCTCTACAAAGATGGAAACATCGAAAACCCGCTGCATCATGGCCTCAGTTGCTCCGGGGTAATAGGCGCTGCTATCCCACGGAGGCATTACCAAAATGGTGATAAGCGCAAAAAGTAAACCTATAAAAAGCACAACCAGGAAATCGGCCAAGTACGCCAACCAGTACTCGGATCTGCTCGTTGTCCCTCCAAACTGAAAATACCTTTTCCAAAACTGCGCATACGCACGCCACACAGCAACACACCTCCACGTAAGATGGACGCGTTCGGACGTTGGTGCCTTGCTCTCTTGCGTCAATTCCAGCATTACGCAACGCTGTGACAGCGTACTGTCACTCTTCCAGCGTACTGTCTCTCTTCCCCTTCATAAGCCAGAAAAATGAGCGTCGCCAGGGGGATATGTGTGGAAAGAGGCTAACAGTGAAGACTGCGCTACCGGATCTCTGAAAGCAACGGTTGAACAAAACACACGATCCCTTGAAGGCTCATCAACGTCTAAGCGCATCGAAACGTCACCGGCACCCAATCCTGCCCTTGGCGATCCGTTCCGAATACCTCGGGGTGGAGAATCTCAGCGAGGGTAGCGATGCCATCGACCACCCGGGAACCTGGTCGGCTGAAATAGGCGCTGGCCTGAACGGCGTAGAGATGCTCTTCCCGGACAGCGCGTAACATGCTCCAACGCTTTGGAAAAGCAACCCGCTGCACCTCTTCAACGATGCCGGCGAGATCGTAGCCGCAAGGGGCAAAGACGATATACTGCGGATTGGCCGCAAAGAGCTCTTCCCAATCGATGCGACGGGAAGGAAGGCCCGCCTTTCCAAGCACCTCTTGTCCCCCTGCCGCCGCAACCATCTCAGGAACCCAGTGACCGGCTGCCCAGGGGGGATCGAGCCACTCCATCACGTAGACGCTGGGATGAGCCAAGGCGGAACTTTGCTCCGCATAGGCTGCTACCCGTTGGCGGAGTTTGGCATGCAGCGCTTTGGCCCAATCTTCGACGCCACAAAGCCGACCGATGAGGTCCAATTGCTCGAAGACCTGCTCCAGTGTTTGCGGTTCCAACGAAACGACAGTGGTCGGCGCATGAAGCAGACGTGCTGCGGCCACCACCTCGTCGTAAGCAACGGCGCAGACATCGCACAGCTCTTGGGTCAAGATGAGATCGACATCCAGCCGCTCCAACGCATCGATATCCAGGTGATAAAGCGAACGGTGAGTATGGACGGCCTGGGTCACCAAGCTATCCAGTGACTTGGGATCACTTTGTGGCAAGAGACGCTCCGTCAGCCGTGGCAAGCAGGCTACCTCCGGCGGATAGTCACACTCGTGGGTGACGCCCACCAACCGGTCCTGCAGCCCCAGGGCACAGACCAACTCCGTTGCACTCGGCAAAAGCGAGGCAATACGGGTGATCTCCTTCTCTGTGTGCATCCTTCTTCTCTCCCTGGTACGACCATAGAAAAGAAGGCGGGCAAAGGCAAGGATTTCTTGCTTAACCGGCCAGAGAGGTCTTGTCGCCCTTGGAAAAAGTCAGCCGTTTTGTGACAAGGTGGTTCAATCCTACCCCTACTTCTGCGATAAAAAGGCCCACAACCAGTATCCAGCCAAAGTGTAGGATCAGCAGATGAGTCTCAACGATTCCAGGTAACCCAACTATAAAGCCGGCTGAAGAAGGCACATGCATGGTAAACGCCAAAAACATTCCAAAAGTAAAATTGCGCGACCATTGGGGAGTGGCGTACGAAAACAGCCCCTTACGCCAGCCAAAGCGTATGACACATTCGACAGCCCGTACGATCTCTATCCCCTCTACTACGAGAAAGCCAAGCAAGCACCACAGCCAAAGGATATCTACAAGATTGATCGGTAAAAGTTGGCCGACAGCAGTCGCCAATCCTGTAATCGACATGGCTCCGTGAAGGATGCAGTTGGTCGGCGGCCAATCGTCAGCCAATGAACCGCGATCGAGAAAGAGCATGCGCCCAACGATGAGTGCGAAACCAATGACGTAACAGGCAACCCCCCACAACAGTATCGCCAGCCCCACTTTTCCTGGCAACTTCCCCGGTAAGATGACACTGAAAGCCACGATCACCGACTGGGTCGCCACGGTGGCTAAAAGCAGTACGCCCTGTGCCCGGCGGGTCACCTCCCACCTCCGTGTCCCTATCTCACGAAAGAGAACGGCGTAGTTACGCACGACGATCCACAGATAACCGAGCCACAGCAGAAAAGCAACGTAAGCAAGCCCAACAGCCAAGGGATGCAGAAACGGAAGTTCATGGACGATGGCTATTCCTGTCACTGAAGCAGCAGCTACCCAGGTTCCCAACGCAAAGCTGCCCAGTGGATCGCGCGCATGTCGTACCACCCACCGGCCCAAGATGAGATCGCGCCCATAACCTGCATACAGGGCGAAAAGAGCAAGTACCAGTAGCACTGTCAAAACAGGGCCGACCGTCTCTTTCAAAAAGGATATCTGCTGAAAGGCACCGTTGATCAGAATTCCTGTCGCCATTACCGCTGCTGGTGCTGCAGTTGGTGGCCCGTCGGTGTGAGGCTTTCTCTTGGACCTGATCTGCCTGGGAGAAATCACCGCCTTGCCTCCGTCGTCAAAATATTTTTAAAGACGAAATCAACACGTAGACCGGCGTTTGCCCGGACGTCTGAACCTTTAAGGAAAATAGCGAATTCGCACAGGCGGTCTCGCATCCGGCGCGATGTGTCGAATGGCGTCCGCAACAATCCGTTCACTTTTGGCGTGTCGCCCAGGAGCAGGCTCCTCTTCGTATGCTGCGACCCGATGGCTGGCAACGAGTGCTTCGTTGAGGTGGGTGAAAAAGGCAAGAACAGGAGTAATCAGCACATGGTTAAAGCGTGTGAAAGGTGCATTTTCCAACAAGACAATGATAAAGCCCAGATGTACCCCAAAGGCCACATGAGCTGCCTGAATGTTGGTGCCGTAGGTCGTAAATTCCGTCGCAAAACCGGTGACAATGGTCATCGTCAACAGAAAGACAAAGGCGATGTCGCCGATCCACGTTTTCCCGTTGTTCTCAAAGTCGTCTTTCCACAGTCGCCAAGCGATAAAACAGAGCCCAATCATGCTCGAGAGGCCACCGGCATTGCCCAAGATGCGTGAAATCCACCAAAAACCATGGGGATTGTTCTCCTTGTTGAGAAAATCCGCCACTGTCGTCGACGCCAACATGAGAATGAATCCATAGAGGATCAGCCCATGAATGGCCCAACGGCGCTTATCGTTGGTCCGCAAGGTACGCACAGCCAGCCAATCGTCAAAAAGGGTACGCAGAAAGATCCGCGCGATCGTTTTCCACCCCAAAGTCCGGTAGTAGGGCCAACTCGCCAAAAACCCTGCCCGATGAATGACGCGGGCCATCACCCCCACAGAGAGAATCACCAGCAGGATCCCCAAAACCATCGCCCAGCGATCGATCGTTTCGGTGGTGATCCAAGCACCCAAATCGATGGAAGTACCCAATTGCTCAGAGAGGATGGCATCTCGCACCAAGACGATGGCAACAACCAGAGTCAAAAGGAGTGTAGTAACAAACCAACCCCCGGTTACGATGGGCAGGATACGCTGAGGGGCTTTTCCAACAGTGGGATGGACAAAGGGATGGGCACCGTAGACAGGAGGACCGGCTTGACGCTGGAATCCCAGATCCAAGGGTTCCCATGGGCACCTTTGTTCTGCCTGGGCCTCTGCTTGTTTATCGATCATCAATATTCACCTTCCTTCGTCCCTTCCGTTTCCAGACAAACCTCTGGCTTATTGACCGGGGCCAGGTACCTGGTCTTCGGTTGGGTACCGAGCTGCTCCAACAAACCGAAGGGCTCTCGATCGGTACTTTCTTTCTGTTCGGCAATGTAGCGAGAGATCTTGGAATCTGGATCGTCTAAGTCTCCAAAGATGCGGGCATCGGTCGGACATGCGACAACGCAAGCAGGTTCCAAGCCGTTGTCAACCCGTTGCGCACAGTACGTGCATTTCATCGCCACATGATCTTTTACACGCTCTTTGGCGACAGCTTCGTGGGGAGAGTCTGGCGTATACCACTGGTTTTCGGAAGTCAGGTAGATGTTGCCATAGGGACATGCCGAGACACAGGCGCCAGCACCTTTACAACGATCTTGGTCGATGATCACAATGCCATCTTCCCGACGGAAGATCGCTTTGTTCGGACAAGCCTTCAGACAAGGAGCGTCCTCACATTGGTTGCAAAGCACCGGCAGGTAAAATCGCCGCACCGAAGGATACTCGCCTGCTTCGACGTTGAGCACCCTCGCAAAGAAAACGTCCGCAGGGGTTCCGTTTTCTTGTTTGCAAGCGATTGTGCACATGTCGCAACCAATACAGCGTTGTAAATCTACAAGAAACCCTAATTTCATGAGGACTGCACCACCTTTGCAATTTCAACGCGCGTATCCTTCCACGCTTGCCCCGGCGCATAGACAGCAGGAAGGTAGTAGGCTTCTTGAACGGGGTTGACCCGTTCCGGCGTGACAACACTGTGGTAGTCACCGGCTGCCAAAAAGCGTGACCACCAGCCATGGTCGACCGCCACTACCCCTGGACGAACACTTTCTGTCAAGCGGGCCCACAGCTGAAAGCGACCGTGGTCGTTGTAGACTTCGACCAAGTCTCCCTCTTCAATGTGACGGACCGCAGCGTCTTTCGGATGGATCTCGATCACGGGCTTACGGTTGATGTTGCGCAACCATGGGTTGTTGCTGTGTGTGGAATGGACCCGCCATTTGGAGTGGGGGGTCACCAGCGCCAATGGATAAGCACGTTCTGGTGCAGAGAGGTGATCCCAGGCATCTTTGTAGACGGGCACAGTCTCTTCCGTCTGCTGAAATGCAGCCTCTTCTTTGTAAAATTCCATGCGACCACTCTGTAGAAAAGGCCGTTGCGCCCCTTGAGGATGGGGATAAGCCCGTGGAGGGAAGGGTTTGTCGTGTTGGATCTGCTCCAAAAGGGGAACATCGGGATCCGGCACTTTCAGTCGGACAGGCCCTTGAAGCAACTGCTCAAACGTGATCCCCTCCGCTTCGGGCCCACCTTCGCGCAAGAGCATCTGGATCACTTCGGGCTCCGTATAATCAAAGTAGGGAGCAAACGCCGGATCGATGCGTTTTGCCAGCTCCCGCATCATCCACAACTCGGACCGACTCTCATACAGCGGGGCAATGATAGGCTGCTGGATTTGCAAGTAAGGATGACATCCTGTGCCGACCAACTCCCACTTTTCCCAAAAAGTCGGCGCTGGCAAAACGACATCGGCCATCTCACAACTGGGCGTCATCATGAAGTCACACGCGACCACCAGCTCGAGCCGTTCGATGGCGCGGTCCCAATCCGTGGAACGCTCGGTGGTAAACGGGTTGGCATGGGAGAAGAAAAAACCTTTAAACCCTTCAGCTGGATAGTGGATCTTGGGGTTCATGGTGGGGGTAGGCCCGCCCATGACGAAATAATGGGCTGGAACCATGTTGGGGCGCTTGCCCTCGGGATACCACCACGATTCGACATTGATGCGAAAATGGTGTTGGCCGGAATAGACGTCAATCGACTGCCCTGGCTGACCAAACCCACCGGTCAACGCCCCTAACAGCAGAATAGCGCGAATGGCCAAATCGCCGTGATAACGATGGTTGACACCCATCCCGACGATGATCTGCGCCGGACGTTGCGTTGCGTAGGTTCGCGCCAGCTGACGGATGGTTTGTGCCGGGATGTCCGTCACCTTGGCTGCCTCTTCGGGCGTGTACTGTGTTTGCAGCAGTTGCGCCAAAAGTCGTTCATAGACGGGTCGGACCGTGACCGTTTTGCCGTCGATCCCTACTTGAAAAGAACCGCGCAGCGCCAAGCGCTCTTGCGGTGGCCTTGCAAGGGTCTCTGCTGTCAACGCAACCAACGCTTGTGTTGTCTCGTCGAAGGCGACAAATGCCTCTAAAGCACCCAAGCTCACTTCACTGGCGCGCAACCGTTGGCCTGTATCATCCCGCACCAAGAGGGGAAGATCGGTGTACTTGCGCGTGAAGGCCTCATTGATCAACCCCTCTTCGATGAGCACTCGGGCCATCGACAGGGCAAGTAGCCCATCGGTTCCAGGACGAATCGGCAGCCAGAAATCGGCCGCTTTGGCAGATTGATCTGCTCGGGGAGAGATCACCACCACTTTCGATCCACGCTGCTGCGCCTGGACAATGAAACGCGCATCTGGAATACGGGTTTGCAAGACGTTGCTGCCCCACAGTAGGATCGTTTTCGCCTTTGCCCATGCCTTGCTCTCGCTCTCGATGGAATCGATGCCGAGGGTCTCGGTGTATCCCATGGAGATGTCTCCGTTGAAGTCATAGGCTGTGGCATACGAAGCGTGCATCAAGGTGGCGAGACGGGTCTGTGCGCCCTTTTGGACATAGCCAGTTCCCGTAACTTGATTGAAGAAGAGAATCGATTCGGGGCCATAACGGGCAGCGATGCTTTTCATCTTTTCTGCGACGAAGTCCAGCGCTTCTTCCCACGACACCTCGCGCCAGTTGCCTTCCCCGCGTCGTCCGACACGAATCAAGGGCTTTTTGACGCGGTCCGGGTGGTAAATGAGTTGGGTCATGCTCATCCCGCGCAAGCATCCGCGGGGATTGTAAGAGGTATCCGAATAATCCGCTGCCTGCTTCAGATCGACGATCACGCCATCTTTGACTGCGGCGATCCAGCCACATGCTCCCGTACAGTTCGGTGAATCGACGGTACGCACGTAGCGCACACCGGTCGAATCCCCGGTATCCGGTATACGGCCCGGCCATTTCGCCAACGTGGTCATGCATCCAACCCCTTCCTAGCATCACGGCACACTCTACCCTCCTCTTGGGTTACCGGCATTGATAAAGATCACATCAGCGAGGGAGCAGGCCAGACCGCTTTGGCCCCTCTGTTTACCCGATCCTATTGGCAGCCCAATCAGCCAGTCACCTTAGATGACAAGCCGGTCCGATCTCGCAGTAGTCCCTCTCCGCCCTTTGTTACCTTTGAAAAACAGACGCGAGGGGCCAGCTGTGATCTCGGTCACGGCTACGCCACGCGCACCATGCTACTTTTGACTTGGCTGCAATGCAGTGTGGAAAGGAAGGCACGAGGATGCTGGGCGTACGCGTTTCGCAATGGACGATGGGCTACTTTGCCGTAGCGATCTTCTTTCTGCTTGTTGGGCAAGCCACTTTGGCGTGGATCGGCTTGCCGACGCTCGGTGGTCTGGAACGACCTTTGCTCCTTGTCGCCGTGCATCTGCTCACCGTTGGCTGGCTGACATTGTTGATGCTGGGTGCCTTACACCAGTTCATCCCCGTGATCAGCAATCAACCGCTTGCCTCCGATAAAGCGACCGGCATCGCGTTGGTACTCGCCATTGTCGGCTTACTCAGTTTGCTCGACGGCTTTGCTGCATTGGCGTACCCCGTGGGAATGCCCTTCCTGCTACCTGTAGGAGGTACATTCCTCCTCCTTGCGTGCGGAATCGCTGGTGCCAACCTCGCTGTCACACTTCACCGGGCCCGTCCCCTCGCTTTTTCGGCGCGTTTTGTGGCAGCGGCATTGGTCAGCCTGTTGCTTACCGTGCTGCTCGGCTTGGTCCTCGCCCTGTCGATCGCCGTTCCCCAGATGCCCCGCAGCCTATCCGGTGCCATGCTTTCCCAC
>JADBKH010000013.1 GCA_014896485.1 Bacillota bacterium
ATGCCACGAAATGGTTGTAAATACCATGGCGAGGGGGTCCGTGTATCCCCTCAATTCATTGAGGGGGATTACGGCCCCCTCGCGCTCCCCCATTTCTCTAAACGAGCAAAGAGGATTGGTGTCCGTGTAACTTGCCGAGATGGCCATGAACGACTGCGAAGGCCAGGGTAACGCTTGGCTTCAGATCTAGCTTTTCAATTTTTCACATAAACTTAACCGCTGCGACCGACACTGGCTCCATGCATATCACCTATGACATCCCGGCCGGTTCCGGGGGGAAGTAGATTGTCTTTTGGCCGAAAACCTGTTCGACGAGTACGGGAATGACGTGCCGAACGGCATGCCCAACTTTGTCGTGGCCGATGCCGGTTCTCCACCCTATGCGTCCGTCACGCTCACGGCACCAAAGAAGGACAAGCAACCACCCCCATCGCTTGCAAGCGCTGTACAGGTCGGGCCTGGTAGCAGCGCATGCAACAGCACTGCAGGTGTGGCTCGATCAGCCGAATGTTGTACATTGGCAAGAGACGTCCGAACAGCTCAGTCGCGTGCAAATCTCCTTGCAGCAAACCATGGCACTGCTGCAGGAAAGTGCGGGACAGCTATCTTGGGCATAAGAGGGACGTCCGGTTATAGAGGATACTAGACGTAAATTTCTGCGAGCCCTCTTGGCCGGCTCTGATTTATTGTGATCACCATTGCCGATAGCATCTAAGGTTTCGCTGTTGTAGCCGTCCCAATCCTTTGCCATCCGAGGCTTTGCACACATAATCCCAATACGCCCAAAGCCAAGCTCCTCTCTATCATGGAAGGAGCTCGGCGGTCTGGCTTCTGGCTTTGGATTACTGAACGAAAGAAGTGACTGTCGAAAGCAGGGATTGGGCTTTGTCCGTATCTTGTGCCAACTTGGCTGGTGAGACGGCGCGTCCCTGGTAGAGATTCAAAATGTCCTGTTGGAGCTGTGCGGCGAGGGCATCTCTCGTTTGGGTCCAGCTTTGGATCAGGGTGTCAAGGCGGGTCCCTTCAGAATTGGTCGCGTTTACTGCCGCTTCCGAGGCGACCTTCAGTGTCGCCATGCCGAAGCTGCCCACTGGGGCGTTCAGCTGCTTGAAGGCCGATTCTGCATCGAGCACTTTGGCAAGCTTTTCCCCTTGGAGATGCGTCGGCTGGTGGACACTGGCGATAGGGATGCCATCGAAATGAGCGCCGGTCAGATCGTATCCCAACAGGCTATAGATGGTTGGCAGGATATCGGCATGGTCCACCCACTGGGCGGAAGTTTGATGTGCCGGGACGCCCGGTCCGACGATACCTGCCCATATGCGCAAGATGTCCGGACTGATCGTGCCGTGATTCCATACGTACGCTGGATTGTGGTGCCATTCTGTGCTGCCACTGTAACCGTAATAGACGTCCGGCTTGGCAAAGAGAACGAAGGAGGGGGTTCGATCCAGTGCGGCTGTAACGGCCATATGCAACGCCTTGAGTTCGGTGGGGTTGGCAACGAAATCCCAGCCTGGTACGGCAGGTAAAGCGGCCAACACCTGGGGGAGCGTGCGGTTGTCTTTGAGATAGACCAGCGCCCCGCTGTCTCCATAGACGGTGAGATTGCTGGGATCGGCTGCGTACAAGGAGTTGTTCGTCAGCCACCCCGTCAGGTTGGTGGTCAGCTCGCCTTGGGGCATGAGGTGATCGCCTTCGTCAGTAGTCAACACAAAGAGGGTATTGGATGCCGTCAGACCTGCTTTCCCCATGTTTTCAAAGAATCGCGAAAAGGCTGTGTCGTAGGCGCGGAGTGTCGCATCGTATTGGCCAGGTAGCGCTTCTTTGCCATTGACTTCATGGGCCTCGTGCAGGTAAGTGAAGGTCACCGGTACGCCATGGGTCTGCATTTCATAAGTGGCTTGCAGCGACCAGTTAAGATCCGTATCGTCCCCCCATCCCGGAAATCCACCGAGGGTTTGATCAGGATGGGACCACGAAGGCGCATGGAAGAGGTACGGAAGGTTCGGTGATCCGAAGATTGTTTGGCCGTTCGCTTGATGCACGGCGATACCAAGGTAATCCGCAGGTTTGCTGTCCGCAGGATTCATCATCGCAGGCGTGACTTCTCGCGCGCTTTCCAGCTCCATGTCGGGGGCTCCGACTGCACCGACGTTCCAGCCGTGTTGATTGAAGGCGATCCAATTGGGAGTGGTGGTCACGTGGGGCTGTCCGTCGGGGTCTTTGTTCTCCCAGTAGGCGAAGCTGACGTATTGGCTACCCTCATAAAAGCCCTGATCAATGACTCCGGTCTGATCCGGGTACTTTCCGGTCATATCGGAAAGCATCCCATCCTGTGTATGGGAATCGAGTACGGTATGATCGTTGACCAGCACAGTGCCCTGGCTGAGAAAATGCATCACGCTGGGCATCTGCTGGATATCGCTGTAATGGACGTTGTCCGTGATGATGTACACGACGTGCTGGATGGAAGATCCACGGCCTGCAAGGGAATGTTGGGTGCTGTCCAATGCCATCGGCGTACCGACCATCGCCGTTGTGACAAGGGCTGCTCCAAGCCCCAGGTTGAAAACCGTGTGGCGGCTTTTTCGAACGGACATCTGTGGCGCCTCCTCTCAGCGGCTAGTCTATCATGGTTTTGTCTTCAGATATGGTTGCTTATGTTAAAAATGGGTGAAGTTCACTTACACTGTAAATATGCAGGCTTTAACAGAAGTTTAACGGCGTATTAACAAAACCTTTACGCAATTCCCTCGATTCCCATCTCCCCTAGGCCTTACCCTGTTTAAGGGACAAAGCCTGGGGTTTCTGTCCACTAGGGTGTTGTGAAGGGATGAGAAAGCGTGCACCGATGGAAACAAGGGTTGCGCGTACGGCGCGTGGCCAGCTTAGCAGGGATTAGCATCCTTGGCGTCGGCTTGGTTGCCGGCATGAATGGCGGTGGTCGGACCGCCGATGCAGCCGGCGACTTTGCTCCACAGACGCCTATCAAGCATCTTGTCGTCATCTTTCAAGAAAATGTCTCTTTCGATCATTATTTTGGAACCTATCCCAATGCGACAAATCCTGCAGGTGAACCGTCGTTTCAGGCAGCCCCCAACACACCTTCTGTCAATGGCCTCAACGATGCGCTGCTGAATCACAATCCAAACAGCGCCAATCCCCAACGGTTGGACCGCTCCCAGGCGATGACCGCGGATATGGATCACGGTTATGCAGCTGAGCAGAAAGCCGCCAATGGCGGGATGATGAATCGGTTTGTAGAGGAGACCGGCCGCAGCGACAATCCCTCTATCGTGATGGATTATTATGACGGCAACACGGTGACCGCGCTGTGGAACTATGCACAGCACTTCGCCATGAGCGACAACTCCTACAACACCACCTTCGGGCCCTCGACGCCGGGCGCACTCAACTTGGTTTCGGGCCAGACCCACGGCGCGACGGCGACGGCCCCCGATGGGACGAATTCGACCGACGTGAAAAACGAGGTGGCCAACGGTGCAGTGATCGGCGATCCTGATCCGACGTTGGACGACTGCTCCAGTACGAAGTACCCAACTGTTTCCATGAGTGGCAAGAATGTGGGTGATCTGCTCAACGCCAAAGGGATTACGTGGGGTTGGTTTGAAGGTGGCTTCCGACCGACATCTACGCAAGACGGAAAGGCTGTTTGTGGTGAGAGCCACACAAACGTAGGCGGGGCTTCGGTGACCGACTATATTCCACATCATGAGCCTTTCCAATACTACCCGTCGACGGCCAATCCCCATCATTTGCCACCCAGCTCAGTCGACAAGATCGGATACACCGATCAGGCCAATCACCAGTACGATCTGAGCGATTTTTGGGCCGCTGCAGAGAACGGCAACCTGCCTGCGGTCAGCTTTTTGAAGGCAGCGGCTTATCAGGATGGCCATGCCGGCTACTCCGATCCGCTGGATGAACAGACCTTCCTGGTCGATACCCTCAATCGCCTGCAGGCATTGCCAACCTGGAAGGATACCGCCGTCATTATCTCCTATGATGACTCGGATGGCTGGTACGACCATGTCATGAGCCCCATCGTCAATCCGTCGAACGATCCCAACTACGATGCTTTCCTCGGTACGCCTAAGCTGGGCAACTACCAGGATCGCGCCGGTTATGGACCGCGCCTTCCGCTGTTGGTCATCTCGCCGTATGCCAAGCAGAACTTTGTCGACCATAGCATTACAGACCAGAGCTCGATCTTGCGGTTTATTGAGGATAACTGGGGATTGGGACGCATCGGCGACGCTTCCTATGACGCCATCGCTGGCCCATTGGACAACCTGTTCGACTTTCACAGTGGACAGCTGGCACCAAAACTCCTTCTCGATTCTTCTACAGGGGAACCTGTAAAGGCAGCATCACACGCGATTGGCGGTAAGGATCGCTATGAGACAGCCATCAACGTGTTGGGCGACGCAACCGTCGGGTGGAAGGGCTCTTCCGACAAGGTGATCCTGGTCAACGGTGCACGCGGGCACGCGGTGGACGCGTTGGCTGCCAACAGTCTGGCCGGGGCGCTGCATGCGCCGGTGATGGTGGTGGATGGCAACGCGTCTGTGCTGAAGGATGCCCAGAAGCAGTTTGTTTCCAAGCTGGGTGCCAAACAGGCGCTGGTGGTCGGCATGCCCTTACAGGCATCCCTCAATCAGCAGCTTGTCCAGATGGGTCTCCAGGTCGACAACAAGGATTTTCACGGGTCGAATCGCTATACGACGGCGCTTGCGGTCGCCGATTACATCACAAACCACACCGATGCCACTCCAAAGCAGATCTTTTTGGCTACGGGTACTGCCCTGCCGGATGCCCTCAGTGCCGGGCCTCTGGCTGCCGGTGAAGCCGACATTGTGCTGCTTGTCAACCCGAAAGGGAATAACAGTGCGGTAGTGACAAAAGCCAACGCGCTCAAGCAGTCCTATGGCGCGCCGGTCTATGCGTTGGGTGACCCAGCAGCCGTGCCGGATAATGTGGTCAAAGCGACGGACGCCACGCGGATTTCTGGAAACGATCGCTACCAGACCAATCTGACATTTCTAAAAACATTTGTGACAAAGCTGGACAGCGGCACGCTCTACATCACCAACGGTGCACCGGGGCATGAGGTGGATGCTCTCTCTGTCGGTTCGGTGGCGGGGCAGGCAAAGCACCCGCTGTTGTTGACCGATGGAGAGCAGCTGAGCCCGGAGCAGCAAGCGTGGCTGACCAGCTATAAAGGCGCGATTCAACAGGTGGTCTTTGTCGGCGGAATGATCTCTGACGGCTTAAAGGCTGCTGTGCAGGACGCGTTGAAATGAACGTGTAGCGGCCCAGAAGAGCTCAAGAATAAAGGGCTGAACATAGCAGTAGCTCACATGTTTTCACCTTGCATCGTCTGTTTTATCGCTCTACAATGAATTGCAGACAGTATTACGACAGTAGCTGCATGAGAAGGAAGGCAGGCCGAACCAGCTCGCTGGTCGGCCGCCTTTCTGTTCGCAGTCTGTCGATGTAGAGAGAGGGGGCAGTGGGGTTGTCAACGACAGAAACAGCTATCGGTGGTAAGGCGCGCAGTCCTCACTACAAGTGGATCGCGCTCTCCAATACCACGCTGGGCGTCCTGATGTCGACGATCAATGGCACTGTGGTCATGATCTCGCTGCCCTTCATTTTCAACGGAATTCATGTCGATCCGTTGGCGCCGGGGCAGACCGGGCTCCTGTTGTGGGTGTTGATGGGTTATCAGCTGGCCATGACGGTCCTTTTGGTGACGTTTGGCAGACTCTCGGACAGCCTGGGGCGGGTGCGTCTGTACAACCTGGGCTTTCTGGTCTTCACCATCGGGTCCATTCTGCTTTCGATTACGTGGGGCAGGGGACTCGACGGGGAGCTGCAGCTCATCATCTTTCGCGTAATTCAAGGGTTTGGCGGCGCTTTCCTGTTTGCAAACAGCGCCGCCATCCTGACCGACGCCTTTCCACCCAACCAGCGCGGTTTCGCGTTGGGTGTTAACGGCATCGCCTCGATCTTTGGGGATATCATCGGCCTGTTCCTGGGTGGGGTACTGGCTGCTGTCGACTGGCGACTGGTCTTTTTGGTCAGCGTTCCATTCGGCATCTTCGGGACAATCTGGGCGTTTATCGCGCTCAAGGAGGTCGGTGAGCGTGATCCCCAGCCCATCGATCTCTGGGGCAATGTCACGTTCGGCGTGGGCCTGACGGCGCTGATGGTCGCCCTCACCTATTCCCTGATGCCGTATGGCCATCAGGCGATGGGTTGGAGCAATCCGATGGTCATCGGCTGCGCGGCTGCAGGGGTTCTGTTATTGGTGGCATTCGTCTTCATTGAATTGCGTGTCCAGGCACCGATGTTCCATCTTTCGCTCTTCAAGGTGCGGCCGTTTACGACGGGCACGGTGAGCAACCTGCTGATGTCGTTGGCCCGGGGCGGCTTGCAGTTCATGCTGATCATCTGGCTGCAGGGCATCTGGCTGCCGTTGCATGGGGTGCGCTTTGAAGATACTCCGCTGCAGGCCGGACTGGATCTGCTGCCGATGATGATCGGGTTTGTAGTCGCTGGGCCCATTGCAGGATCACTTTCGGATCGCATGGGCGCACGGCCACTGGCAACGGCGGGGACGCTGTTTGCGGCTGCCGGTTTCGTGCTGCTGGCCACTCTGCCCTACAATTTCAACTTCTGGATTTTTGCCGTCTATCTCTTCATCCAAGGGGCTGGCATGGGGCTCTTTGCCGCGCCGAACAACAGTGCGGTGATGAACTCGGTACCGGCGCGCTATCGGGGGGTCACTTCCGGCATGAACTCGACCTTTGGCCGGGCGGGCATGACGATGAGCATGGCGATCTTCTTCTCGATGGTGATTGCCGGGCTGGTGAGCAGCCTGCCACCTGCCATGTCGGCGCAGTTGACCCAGGCTGGAGTGCCTGCCAATGTGGCGAATCGCATTGCTCAACTTCCGCCGCTGGATGCGCTCTTTTCGGCATTGTTGGGCTACAACCCGATGGCGCAGCTGATCCCTTCGGATGTGCTCAGCCAACTTCCGCAGCAGGCGCAGCAGACCTTGCTGGGCGGACACTTCTTTCCGGAGATGATCGCGCCGCCGTTTATCAGCAGCTTGCACATGGTCTTCTATATGGCGGCCGGGCTCTGCGTGGTTGCAGCCGTCTGTTCGCTGTTACGCGGCAAGCGTTATGTCTGGGACGAACCGGGGCAGATGCAACAGACCAGCGCGACGGGTTCCGGCGCATTGCCGGCAGCAGGAGCTGTTTCTTCACAGGGACTGCACTTGGTGCCCAACGGTGGATCCGAAGAGCGCTGATCGGCTTGCCAGACGTAGACGTCCAAACGACTTTAAAAAAGTGCCCTTTTGGGCGCTTTTTTGTTGCTTGAACCTTCTGGGTATCTGTGCGATCTTTAAAATATTGGGGTCAGGAGGGGAGTCGGGATGCACCTGCGCAAGAAGTCGTGGCCGCTGAGGTTGGGGCTCGGTCTTGCGGTGGTTGTAGGGTTGTTTCTGATCCCCCAGCAGACGGAAGGGGGAGGGTTCGGCGCGATGGATCCAAAGACGCAAACCCATCGGGGGATTCAGCAGACAGGTCAGTCCCACCCTGTCTTGCTCGACGTGCCCGTCTGGGGGCAGTATCCCCAACTGCCGACCGGCTGTGAAGCGACAGCGGTAGCCATGCTGCTCACCTATGCCGGGGAGCCGGTGACCAAGGAGATGGTGGCCCTGGCGTTGCCACGTGCCCCGTTGCCGCACGAAGAGCAGGGTCGACGGGTGGGTGCTTCCCCAAATACCGCTTTCCTGGGCGATCCATGGAAGCCCGACAGCCTGGGGGTCTTCCACAGGCCTGTCGCAGCTGTGATCGACCGCTTTTTGCCGGGGGCAGCCCTTGATTTGACCGGTACCCCTCTGCTAGAGGTATTGCAGCATGTGGCTGCTGGAGAGCCGGTGATGGTCTGGACAACGATCGACCTGGCCGAGCCGAAGGTGGCCGAAAGCTGGGAAGATCCCCAGGGGAAACCCGTCGTGTGGCTCTCGCCGGAGCACGTTGTCGTCATCGTCGGTTTTGATGCGCAGAGTATCTGGGCAAATGACCCCACGACGGGAAAGCGTACCATCTACCCGCGTGCTCTTTTTGAAAAACGTTACGACCAGATGGGACGTCAAGCGGTGGCGATCCGGCGATGAGGAGGCGCAGCGGGTGAACAGGCGAACCGTGCAACGCCTTGCGGCCGCAGTGGGGGGTGTCGTGGCTGTCGTGTTGTTGCTGTTACCGTTGGGGCCGCTGCCGGCTCTTGGGCCGACTTTCAATCCGGGAACGGGCCTCTTTCATGCGGCGCCGAAACTTCCGGGCCAGCTGCGGATTGCGGGATTGCAGGCACCGGTCCAGGTCAACGAAGACGCTTACGGTGTGCCGCACGTCTTCGCGCAAAACGAGCATGATCTCTTTCTGGCGCAGGGCTATCTCACGGCACGCAACCGTATGGTACAGCTGGATCTGATGCGTCGACAGGGAGAGGGACGGCTGGCGGAGATCCTCGGTGAGGCAGCGCTGCCCAGCGATAAGCTGCAGCTCGCCCTGGGTCTGAAGCGAACGGCCGAAGCCTCAGTGGCGCGACTCCGTCAAGAAGATCCGGTGGGATACGCCGAAGTGGCCGCGTACACCGACGGGATCAACGCCTGGCGGTCCGAAGCGCTGCGCCAGCATCTGTTGCCTCCTTTCTTTCGTCTGTTAGGTTATCAACCACAGCCTTGGCAGGTGGCCGATTCGCTGGTCATCCAGGGGATGATGGCGGAAGATCTGGCCTTTTCAAGTGGGCCGCTGGAGCGGGCGGTCCTGGAGAACCATCTCGGCCAGGCGAAGCGAGCAGCGCTTTTTCCGACCTTGCCGGTCAATCCATACCTGCCCTACGACCCAGGGCCCTATCCGTTTTCGGCTCAGCCGGATGCTGCTGCCTTGCAGGCTGTCCAGCTCGACTTTGGACAGCAAAAAGGCCCAGGGCGTTCAGCGGACAGTGGAGCGGTCCGAAATTCTCCAGCCGCAGCCGTTGCCACAACCCCGCAAGCGAAGGCGTTGCAAGTGGCCTTGGTGGACCAAATCACGGAGGGAGGAGGGCTTTTTTCGGGGCAGTTCGCACAAGCGCTGGGCAACAGCAACAACTGGGTAGTGGCGGGCCAGTTGACCGATACGGGTCAGCCCTATTTGGCGGGAGATCCTCACCTTACGCTGACGCTGCCTTCCATTTGGTTTGAAGTGCAGCTGGATGCACCGGATCTCCATGTCTATGGCGTCAGCATTCCCGGGACGCCGGGCATTATCATTGGTCACAACGCCAACGTGGCCTGGAGCCTGACCAACGTGATGAATGTGCAGGCGTGCTACTACCAGGAGGAGACGAGTGCAGCGCACCCGGATGCCTATCTACATCATGGCCAATGGGTAGCGTTTGATCACGATCGTGAATGGATCCCCGTCAAAGGGAGCGCATCGGTTCCCTTTGACGTGCGCTGGAGCGTGCATGGTCCAGTGCTGCCACAAGGATTGCCGGGCTTGCCGGTGTTGCCCGGCAAGACCCTTGCGATGGCGTACACGGGCAACCTCTTTTCCGACGATATCGGCGCACTGCATGGTCTGATGCAAGCCAAAGATGCGGCAGAGATCCGTGCAGCGCTTCGGCACTGGGGGAGTCCAACGCAGAACTTTGCCTACGCTACCGACCACAACGAGATCGGCATTCTCTCGGCCGGCTACTACCCGGTGCTGCAGTCAGGGGATCCCAACCAGTTGCTCGATGGCCGGGGTGGCGAGGACTGGGTGGGCCTCATCTCTTTTGATCAAGTGCCACAAGCCCAAAATCCGACAGGGGGTTTTCTCTTTTCGGCCAACCAGCGCGAAGTGGATGCCAACTACCCCTACAACATCGGCAGCAGCGACAATGACTTCGATGCTGGCTATCGAGCCCGGACCATTCACGATTTTTTGGCCGATCCGAAGAATCGCCCGCTGACGCTGCAGAAGATGCAGGCCTTGCAAGGTTCCAATGCCGACGCATTGGCCAAGGAGCTACTGCCCATCGTGCGGAAAGTAGCTGCTTCGGCAGAGGCGACGCCCACACAGCGTCAGGCGGGAATGCTTTTGGCCCAATGGGATGGGGTGATGCGCCAGGATCAGGCAGCACCCGCGCTGTGGTGGCGCTTTCTAGGTGCCTTGGTGCAGGAGACGTTTGGTCCCTGGTGGCAGCAAGCCGGATTGGACAAGGTGAAGAGATTTTCCTTGGAAGGAGAGCCGCAGCCCACCGGCTGGCGCGGCGTTTTGGTGGAGCACCTGGAGACGATGTTGACTGCATCCTCCGATTCGAAGGCTTACCACCTGGCTGCTGACGTGCCCGGTACTTCGCTGACCTGGTGGGACGATCCCCGCACTGCAACGCATCGCAGCGCCGATCAGGTAATCGGCGTGGCGCTCGAGGACGCCATGCAGCAATGCCGCAAACAGATGGGGGAAGATCCAGCGAAGTGGCAATGGGGGCAGATCCACCACCGTCTGGTCGCTTCTTTGACGCAGACGCCGGCCTTCGATCGCGGCCCCGTGTCGGCTGACGGGGATGCCTTTACGCCCAATGCTGCCGGTAACGAGCCTTCCACGGCGGGTCCCAGCTGGCGCATGATTGCCGACCTCTCCCATTTGGATCGGAGCGTCGGCATCTATCCTGGCGGGGAATCGGGGGATCCTGCCTCGCCCCATTATGCCGATCAGCTACCCCTGTGGCAGCGCTACCAGTACAAGAGGCTGTACTTTCCCGCACGGCCCCAGGATGCGTCGGGGGGTTGGGTGAGCGAATCCGTTCGGCTGCTGCCCCAAGAGAGTGGTAGAAAGGGAGGAGCGCCGTGAGCTACCCAAAAGATGGAGGAGGGGTACTGCTCAGCTTTGTTCTGGCGGAAGTTGGACTGTGGGTAGGCTGGTGGTGGCTTTTCATCGTTGGAGGTTTGGCGAGCGGCCTGATTCCTCATCAGCGCCACCCGTTTTGGAGCGCCTTTGTGGGCACTTTTTTGGCTTGGGCGGTGATGTTCGGCGTGCGCCTGTGGAAGGAGAGTGCCTGGGGACAGGCGACGGTGACGGCCCACCTGGCAGGGCTTCCCGGGATCAGTGGTGCGCTCTTCATGCTTCTGCCCACGTGGTTGGCCGCTGTGGCAGCCGGACTTTTTTGCTTTGCTGTGATGCGTTGGCAAGGAAGGAAGGGTCAAAAGCCGCTATAATGCGGCAGGAGGCGGAACATGTCACCACACATCGCATTGATCTTTCTGGCAGCGGGTGTCGCCGCATTGGTAATCGGAATCTGCCTGCTGGTCTTCGTCCATAGTCGACTGCGGATGATCGGCGCAGCCTTTCTGCTCATCGGTGTGATCTTGACGATTGTTGCCCAGTCGTCCACAGGGGGGGTCAATCCCTATCAAGCACCGGGAGGGGGGCTGTGATGCCTTTCCCGCAAGAGTTTACGTGGGGTGTGGCGACTTCAGCCTACCAGGTGGAAGGGGAGGTGGACGAAGACGGGCGTGGCCCTTCCATCTGGGATACGTTTTGCCACACGCCGGGCCACATCGCCGAAGGGCACACAGGTGATGTGGCTTGCGATCATTACCACCGTTACCCGCAAGACATCGCCTTGATGAAGCGTTTGAGTGTCACTGCGTACCGTTTCTCGATCGCCTGGCCGCGCCTGTTCCCTCAGGGAGGAGGGCCCAAAAATCTGAAGGGGTTCGATTTCTATCACCGTTTGATCGACGCCTTGCTTGAGGCCGGGACACGCCGTTTGTCACCCTCTACCATGCACCTGGGTTGGCCCGTCCACAGGCGGCGTTGCTGGCCGGGCATCAGCAGCTGTGTGCTCATGGCTTGGCTGTACAGGCGTTTCGGGAGGTCGCTTCGGCAGGTGCCATCGGTTTGACGCTCAACTTTTCGACCGTCTATGCCGGCTCTGAGGGGACTGAGGATCGGGAGGCCCAGCGGCGAATCGACGAACTGCTCAACGGCTGGTTTCTCGATCCGATCCTGGAGGGACGTTATCCCGAGACCGTGCAGACGTTGCTGCGTGCCCAGGGACTCGAGCGCTTGCTCGATGTCGATGCGCTCTCCCTGGCCCACCAGCCGATCGACTTTTTGGGGGTCAACTACTACTCACCGGCGCGGGTAGCTGCCGATGCGACCGCGCGAGGGCTTGGCGTGCGTCGCCTGCCTCCTCAGGGAGAAGTGACGCAGATGGGATGGGAGATCTTTCCGCGTGGCTTGTACGATCTGCTGCGCGTACTTCAACACAAGGCAGAACTACCGTTGTACATCACCGAAAACGGCGCTGCTTTCCCCGATCCGTTGGATGCCCAAGGTCAGATCCACGACACACGGCGCATCGATTACATTCGTCGCCACCTCCGCGCTTGTGCACAGGCGATCGCCGATGGCGTCGACCTGCGCGGTTACTTCCTGTGGTCGCTGTTGGACAATTTCGAATGGGCGCTGGGGTATACCCGTCGCTTTGGTATCACCTATGTCGATTTTGAAACCCAGCAACGATTTCCCAAGGACAGCTTTGCCTTTTACCAGCAGGTGATCGCCCAAAAGGGTCAGGAGCTCGACACCTGATGCCTGTTGCTACATGCCTATGGGGCGTGTCAAGCACCCTCAGGTACCGGTCAAAAGAAGGGCAGGGTGAGGGTCGAAACGCTGGTGGTCGGGATCCAGCGTTGCCAGCGCCTCTGCCACTGCCTGCTGGAGGAGATCGGTAAGCTTTTCCATGCTCGCTGCTTGGATGAGAATGGGAAGCTCGATACAAGAGGCTGTAAAGCCGACAGCTTCGTTGCCGGTGACCATGACCTTGATCGTGCGTTGGAGTGCCATCTGCGATCCTCTCCTCTGATGTGCTGCTCTCCCTACCCTATGAGGAAAGCTTCTCCGCTATTTTTGCGAACGGGAGGCAACGGGTGGAAGATGGGCTGGTAAGAGAAGCTAACAGAGATTGCGAGAAAAGGTGGTGCATAGCTATGAATGTGAGAAGTGCTATCCTCTAAGGGGAGGTGAAAGATGCGGGCTTTGCAGATTCTCTGTGCGGCCATTCCTGTCTTGGCCTTTGTCGTTGCCATTCCCTGGGTCAACCGCGTGACACCGATGGTGCTGGGACTGCCGTTTCTCCTCTTCTGGATCGCACTATGGGTGATCTTGACCCCAGGGTGGATGGCGCTGGTCTATTACTTTGATCCGCAGCGCCGAAAGACGAAGGGAGGGCAAGAATGAGCGCTGGTTCTATGGCGTTGACGATCATCTTTGTAACCATCGTGATTGCCACGCTCGTGGGCGTGTGGGCCGGTCGCCACCGATCGATGGATTTAGAGCAGTGGAGCGTCGGGGGGCGCAGCTTTGGCACACTGCTGATCTGGCTGCTGATGGCGGGCGAAATCTACACCACCTTCACCTACCTCGGTGCTTCGGGCTGGGCGTACAGTCAGGGGGCGCCGGTCTTTTACATTCCAGTCTATGGTACCCTGGCGTATATCTTCTCTTACTTTCTTCTTCCGGCCGTTTGGCGTGTTGGTAAACGGCTACGCCTGGTCACGCAGCCGGATTTCTTCGTTGCCCGTTATGAAAAGCGGTGGGTTGGCGCGCTTTTTGCGATCATCGGTGTCATCTTCATGATTCCCTACCTGGAGCTGCAGCTTTCCGGATTGGGAGAGATCGTGCAAATTGCTTCCTATGGCGCGATTGCACCCCAGTGGGCCATGGTCATTGCCTTCTTGCTGACTGCGATCTTTGTCTACGTCAGCGGGTTGCGGGGATCAGCCTGGGTTTCGGTCATCAAAGACAGCTTCATGCTGATTTTGGTCATCGCACTCGGCCTGCTGATCCCTGCCCATTACTTCGGCTCTCCATTGGGGATGCTGCATCGGATGAGTGAGGTCCAGCCCCAGCACCTCGTGCTGCCAGGGGCCACCCAAAACCATGGGATCAGCTGGTTCATTTCGACGGTCTTGTTGACCGGCATTGGCTTTTTCATGTGGCCTCAATCTTTCGGTGCCGTCTACAGTTCCAAAGATGAGCAGACGATCCGAAAGAACGCCATCTTGTTGCCTTTCTATCAAATCATGTTCTTCTTCATCATTTTCGTCGGGCTGACTGCTTTTTTGGTCTTGCCAAAGCTGGAAAACGGCGATTTTGCCCTGATGAGTGTTGTCAAGCAGACCTATCCGGCCTGGGTGGTCGGATTGGCCGGGGCAGGGGGCACGCTGGCAGCGATGGTGCCTGCATCGGTCTTGCTGATGGGTTCTGGTACCTTGATCGCGCGCAACATCTGGCAAGGGTTGTTTCGCCCCCACGCTTCGGTGACATCGGTGGCGACGATGGCCCGATGGGCGGTCTTTCCGCTGGCGGCGATCGCCCTCTACTTTGCCATCGCAGCGCCCAGTGCCTTGGTCAACTTGCTGTTGATCGGCTACGACGGGGTGACACAATTTATCGTCGCTGTGGTCTTGGGCTTGCTCTGGCGGCGCACGTCGATTGCAGGGGTGGTCAGCGGTCTGGTGGTCGGGGAGATTGTGGTGGGCTCCTTGCTGATCCGTCATCACGATCCCCTCTGGGGAATCAATGCCGGGGTTTGGGCACTGGCTGCCAATCTTGTAGTGACGGTGGTGGTCAGCCTCTTTACTCCACCGGCACGGGCTGGCTTTGAACGCATCCGCCAAGCGCTGCAGGACTAAAGTGTTTTGTTGCACAGTAAAACAGCCGGCAGCAAGTCGTGCCAGCTGTTTCTTTTTGCATCTTGCGGTGGCAATGTGCGCTTTATACCCCTACCTTTGGCAAGCTTTGCAGGTTCTTCTCTGCCTCTGCTTCGCTGTAGGGGGCATCGGTCAAGCGGCCCCGAAGGTACTCCTCATAAGCAGCCAGATCGAAATTGCCGTGTCCAGAGAGATTAAAGAGGATGACGCGCTTTTCCCCTGCCGCTTTGGCCGCAAGGGCTTCGTCGATGGCGGCGCGAATGGCATGGGCACTCTCCGGTGCCGGAAGGGTGCCTTCGGTGCGGGCGAATTGCAGGGCTGCTTCAAAGACGGGTCGCTGGGGGTAGGCCACGGCGTCGATGATGCCGTCGTGATACAACTGTGAAACCAGCGGAGAGTCGCCATGGTAGCGCAGCCCTCCTGCATGGATGCCGGTAGGGACGAAGTCGTGTCCCAACGTGTACATCTGCAGAATCGGCGTCAGCCCGGCGACATCCGCGTAGTCGTAGGCAAAGACCCCTTGGGTCAGCGTGGGGCAAGCCTGTGGTTCGACGGCCAACACCTTTGCCTTTCGGGTGCCATTGAGAATCTCCTGTAAAAATGGAAAAGCCAATCCCCCAAAGTTGGAGCCGCCACCGACGCAGCCGATGACGACGTCCGGGGCACGGTCGACCTTTTCGAGCTGCTTTTTTGCCTCCTGGCCGATCACCGTTTGGTGCAACAGGACGTGGTTTAAGACGCTACCCAGGGCGTAGTTTGTATCGTCCCGCTGGGCAGCCAGCTCAACTGCTTCGCTGATGGCCATGCCCAAGCTGCCCGTGGAGTTGGGATCTTTGGCCAGAATAGCCCGGCCTGAGGCGGTGCGTTCGGAGGGACTGGCATAAACGTCGGCACCGTAGCTCTCCATTAGAATGCGGCGGTAGGGCTTTTGTTCGTAGCTGACCTTGACCATGTAGACTTCACAGTGAATGCCGACGAAGGCGCAGGCGATGGCCAGTGCACTGCCCCACTGACCGGCGCCGGTCTCGGTGGTCAAATGGCGGATGCCTGCTTCCCGATTGTAGTAGGCCTGCGCGATCGCCGTGTTCAGCTTGTGACTGCCTGCGGGGCTGACCCCTTCGTACTTGTACCAGATCTCGGCAGGTGTCTGCAGCGCAGCCTCCAGGCGACGGGCCCGGTACAAGGGCGTGGGACGCCACAGCTGATAGATGCGGCGCACCTCGTCGGGAATTTCGATGAAGCGCTCGGTCGAAACCTCTTGCTGCAACAGCGCAGCAGGAAAGATGCGCGCCAGTTCCTCAGGAGCCACCGGCTTGCCGGTCGCCGGGCTGATCGGTGGTGCAGGCAGTTGTTTCATGTCGGCTTGGATGTTGTACCAATGGGTGGGAATCTCAGACTCGTCTAGAAGCACCTTGGTGCCTTGAAAATCGCTCACGCTGCGCTCTGCTCCCCTCGAATAAGATCCGATACTTTTGAGTATAGCGGTTTTTTTCGATTGTGTCGCTGTCCATCGATTTCCAGTGATTTCATAAGGAAATCTGTTCTCGCACTGTTTAGAATGGTCGTGTCTTTTTGGCAGAGGGGTCAAGTCTGCTGAAAGCCAGGCCGAATCCGTCCGTGGGACGGAGCGGGTAGCGCACAACAGGTGTCCGGTGATCCTTCGCTGGACTTGGGGTGAAGCCGCTTTGGGGGGCAGCCAGGCGGCAGGCGGCACCTTTCTCGCCCAGCCCGACAGTGCGCGTTCGCAGGCCAAGAAGGGAGCATACGCGTGCCGTTTTTCTCATCTCACCATTCTCGTCGCTTCAAGTCTGTCACTTTTGTCGTTGGGATGGTCGGTGCCTTGGCAGCAAGCAGCCTGGTCGCCGGACAAGCCCAAGCCGCTTCCCTCCACACCGTTGTGTGTGGAGAATCGCTCTATAAGATCGGCGTTGCCAATGGCGTCGATTACCACACGCTTCTTACCGCCAATCACCTCACTTCCACCACCATTTATCCGGGGCAGAAGCTCTTCGTTCCGAGTGCCGGGTGGCCGTATACGGTCCAGCCGGGCGATTCGTTGTGGAAACTGTCCAAGCGTTTCGGACCTTCGATCGAGGCGATCAAGGCGGCGAACGGCCTGCATGGGGACACCATTTACATCGGACAGTGTCTTTCGATTCCGCAGAAAGCGTCTACAGCACTTGCCCCGCAGCCGAAAGCAAAGCGTGCATCGACAGCTTTGGCCCCGGCGAAACCGACTTCCAGTCGCGGTGGACAGCGTCCACAGCAAAACGTCGTGGCGGCAACGGCTCAAGAGCGGTCGGAACTGGCCCGGATCATCGCTGCCGAGGCAGGGGGGGACCCGGAGATCACACAGTTGGGCGTTGGGGCGGTCATCCTCAATCGCGTGAAAAGTCCTTCCTTTCCAAACACGATACATGACGTGATCTTTCAAGTGACCAATGGACATTACCAATTCACGCCGATTCTCAACGGCTGGTACTGGAACGTCCCGGTCACGCAGGAGCAGTATGCGGTCGCCGATCGGGTGCTGCAGGGCGAAGATCCAACCCATGGCGCCCTCTATTTTTGGGATAGTGGTGCCATTCAAAACAGCTACTTACTCTCTCTACCGGTTCAAAAGGTGCTGGGGACCATGACTTTCGCGCGATAAGGATATAGCCTATTCACATTCTAGGGGCCTCCCATGGGAGGCCCCTTTTGGTTTTGCGACGGCCTACCCGTCGCTTTGGAGGTGGTGGAGGGCCACGGCGGCCGCACCGAGAATGCCGACCCGATCGCCCAGCGCTGCCGGGACGATTTCGACGATATCGGCCAAGGCTTTTAAGGCATGCCGTCGGGTAGCGCGCCGGACAGCGGGAAAGAGCAGGTCAGCGCTGTGGGTCAGGCCGCCCCCGATGACGACTCGATCAGGATTGATCAGGTTGATCGTCGTGGCCACGCCTGCACCGAGTGCCTCCATCGCCTCATACCACAGGGTGGTAGCAAGGGGATCGTTGCGGCGTACGGCTTCGGCGACGTGAACCGCAGTGATGGCCTCGGTGGTGTCTGCCAACTCAGTCAGTACGGAAGGAATGCCCCGGGCGACCGCTTGCCTGGCGAAAGCGGCGATGGCCGACCCAGAGGCATAGGCTTCCAAACAACCGAAGTTGCCGCACCCACATGGACGCCCGTTGTGGACCAGCGTGGTGTGACCGATCTCAAAGCCATTGCCACTGGTGCCGTCGAGCAGCTTTCCATGGATCACGACACCGCCGCCGATGCCTGTGGAAGCGGTGAGGTAGACCAGGGAGGCAGCCCCTTGGCCAGCGCCGAAGCGATACTCCCCCAACGCCGCCGCATTGGCATCGTTGGCCAGAAAGGCGGGCAGATGCAACGCTTCGCTCAACGTTGCGGTGAGGGGCACGTCGTGCCAGTCCGGCAAATTCGACGCTTCGACGATGGTCCCTTTCTGTACGTCAATCGGTCCGACACTGCCGATGCCGATGGCTGCCAAGGGCTGCTCCGACTGATCGGCCAGCCGCTGGACCAGGGTGCGCAACCGTTCCAAGGCAGAGGCAGGTCCTTGCTGGGGTAAGGTGGGCATCCGATCTACGGCCAGTACCCTGCCATCTGGGGTGACCACTCCAGCTGCGATCTTGGTGCCTCCGATATCGACGGCCAGCACAGCCTTGGCGGCACTTGCGGCTCTTTGCTCCATCTAGTCACTCCAGTCGGGCTCTTTTCGAGAACAGACGATGTTCTCATGATACCTCCATTTGCGTCAAACGCATCTGGTGCCTGTCACCAGTTGTGATAGACTGCCATCGATGTGCAAAGGAGTGGATGGATGTGAGCCATGCAGGGGGACTCGCTGATCGTGTCGAGAGCACCTTGCTGAAAGTCGACGCCCGACAGGCTGATATTGAAGCGCTCTGTCGGGAAGCACAGTCCTTGGGCTGTTTGGGCGTCTGTATCAATCCGTATTGGGTTGCTGCTGCCAAAGCGACGTTGGGGGAGGCACCGGTCAAGGTCGTGACGGTCATTGGTTTTCCGCTGGGAGCGACACAGACCGGCGTCAAGTTGGTCGAGATGGGCTGGACCATGCAGGCCGGTGCCGATGAGCTGGACGTGGTGATGAACGTCGGGGCACTGAAATCTGGGCAGCGTGAGACCGTGCTCGATGAGCTGCTCACCTTGGTCAATACGGCCCATTCCCAACAGCGGGTGGTCAAGGTGATCGTCGAGAGTGCGGTCTTGACCGAGGCCGAAAAAGAGGAGGCCGCCCACTTGGTCGCCGAAAGTGGCGCTGACTATCTCAAGACCTCCACCGGCTATGTGCCCAACGATCACCTTCTGGAAGATGTCCGCCTCTTTCGCCGCGTGCTGCCGGATTCAGTCGGCATCAAGGCAGCGGGTGGGATTCGGGATCGGCAGATGGCCGAAGCGCTGGTTGAAGCAGGAGCAGCCCGTTTGGGAACCAGCAGCGCAGGGAAAATATTGAGCGGGTTGCAGGAGTAGTGGGCCGCCCCGTTTTCATCGGCATCGCAGGGGGTTCAGGCTCTGGGAAAAGCTCGGTTGCCCAAGAGATCGTGCGTCGCTTGCCGAAAGAGTCGGTCGCGGTCTTGGAACAGGATGCGTATTACAAGGATCAAGGAAATCTTCCCTTTGGAGTGCGGCTCGCCCAAAACTACGATCATCCTTTTGCCTTCGACTGGGATTTGCTGAGCGAACAGCTGGATGCGTTGGCCCGGGGCGAGGCCATCGAGCGTCCGGTCTACGATTTTCGCGCCTATACCCGCTCTGCGCAGACGGTGCGGGTGCAGCCGTGTGATGTGGTGATTTTAGAGGGACTCTTTGTCTTGGAAGATGCGACCCTCCGGCAGCGGCTGGACATCAAACTGTACGTGGATACCGATGCAGATGTGCGTATCCTGCGGCGGTTGGTACGGGACATCAACGAACGGAGCCGTACCCTCGATTCGGTGGTGGCCCAATACCTGCAGCGGGTGCGGCCGGCCCACCTGGAATTTGTCGAACCGTCCAAGCGCTATGCCGATGTGATCATTCCCGAAGGCGCAGAGAACCGCGTGGCCATTGATCTGATCGTCACCAAGGTGCGCAGTGTCCTGCAATCGCGCGGAGTTACAGGCCGGTGATTGCCCAAAGCGTTTGGGACGAGTAACATCGCAGCTGGAAAGAGAAAAATTGGGGTTTGAGGAGGAGGAAACCGATGGCAGATCGAACCGTTCTTTTCGGCGGCAATCCGGTACCTCTTGCCGGCAACGCTGTCCAAGTCGGTCAGAAGGCGCCTGATTTTACGGCGGTCGATGTCAACATGCAGGAGCGCCATCTGAGCGATTATGCCGGAAAAGTGAAGATCATCGCCTCTGTTCCTTCATTGGATACGCCTGTTTGTGACGCGGAGACACGCCGCTTCAATGAAGAAGCCGCCCAATTGGGTGAAAATGTAGTCGTGCTGACGATCAGCATGGATCTGCCCTTTGCCCAAAAGCGCTGGTGCGGGGCGGCAGGTGTCGACCGGGTGGTCACACTTTCGGATTATCGCACCGCCTCCTTTGGGGAGGCCTACGGTACTTTGATGCAGCCGGTGCGCTTGGAGACCCGCGCTGTCTTTGTCGTGGACAAGCAAGATCAGATCACCTATGTGGAATACCTGCCCGATGTTGCCCAACATCCCAACTACGAAGCGGCCCTTGCTGCTGCCCGTGAAGCCAGGTAACCCCTTTTTCACATCCCTTTGCAAATGGGACAGGCCTATTCCTGTCCCATTTGCTTTCCCCATCGGCAGAAAAGGCGGCCGCTAAAGATCGGCTGCGGGCAACGTGTGCCGATCAATGGTTGGTACGGCCTCACAGAGCGCTTGGGAGACCTCAGGATGACAGGTAAAAAGCAGGACCTGGTGGCCCTTCGCACTCCACTGTGCCATCAGGTGGGCGAAGCGTTTCAGCCGCTGTGGATCGAAATTGACCAACACGTCGTCGATCAGCACGGGCGTCTGAATCCCATGGCTGCATAGTTCGTCGATCAACGCCAGACGTAGAGCCAGATAGAGCTGCTCACGTGTGCCACGGCTCAGCTGCATCGCTTCCCAGTACTCCTGGTGGGCATCCTCCGCAAAGAGGTGATCTGGCTGGTCGATCAGCACGCGGACCGCAGTGTAGCGACCAGCGGTGAACAGATCCAGGTAGCGACCTGTCTCTTGCAGCACGTATGGCTGTCGCTCCTTTTCAAAGTGTTCCTTGGTCTTGCGCAGCAGCGCTTCTTGGGCAGCGAGGGAGAGGTAGCTGGCGATCTGCGCATCGGCTGTGGCACGTAGCGCTTCCCGTTGGGCCAGCAGCGTTTCGAGTCGTTCCGCCTGTTTCATCCGGGCCTCCTCTTCTTCGAGACGGATCAGCGCGTCGTGTGCTTGCCGGGCTTGTTGTTCAAACGTGTCGCGCTGCTGCTCCAATTCCCGTAGTCGCTGTGCCCGCTCCTCTATCGGCGTCTCTTCCAGAGCGGTCCACCGTTTTTCCAGAGTGACTTGTTCCGGACCCAAACGCAGCTGCAAACGGCGGAGGGCGTTTTCCCGCTGTTCGAGCCAACGCTCCCGTTCAAGCTGCTGTTGGGCCAAACGGCGAAAGGCTTCACGTGCTGCCTGTGTCGGCGTCGTCGGTTGGCCAAGCCCTGCAGACAAGAGTGAAGCAATCGCTTGACGGGTGATTTCCAGCACCGCTTCAGCTTCTTGCTCTTCCTGTGTAACCGTTTGCAACGTATGCTGCAAGGCAGCCTGTTGGCCGGTACGTTCGCGTTCAGCTTGCAGCTGGTCTTCCCGTTCGGTCACTGCTGGCTGGAGCTTTTGGGCAACCTGCAGGCAGCGCTGCAACTGTGTGACAGGATCGGCGTTTCCCTGGAGAGGATCAGGCAACGCAGCAGCACTTTCTCCGGAAAGCTGTTGCCATTCTGCCTGCCATTGCCCCCATTGCATGAGCAGCTGTGCGATCTGTTGCTCACTCTCCTGTCGCTGTACCAGGGCTTGTCGTGCAAGAAGGATCTGCTGGGCAGCGGTCCGGGCACCTTGGGGGCTCAAGGAGGCCGGCAAGCGGTACCGGAGGAGGGTCTGTTCCCAAGCTTCGTCTACGTTTTCCAAGGTTTTTGATGCTTGCTCGCAGTGTTGCCGTGCCTGTTCATACTGTAACCGGTGCATCTCCACCCGTTGCTGCGCCTGATGCATCTGTGCGGCGCTGGAGATCTGCTGCTGCCGCTCATGCCGCCACCACAGGATTGCGCCTGACAATGCGCCGATGGCGACGACTGCCCCTGCCCAAAGGTCGAAACGTCCCAGGCCGCCTCCAGCACCGATGCCGAGCACGGCGATCCCAACGGGCAGCCAGCGCCGAGGCATAGAGACGGATGGGGACAGGTGTGCGGCCGCATCGGCTTGCCGCTGGGCCTCTTCCAGCGCCAGTTGCTGTTGTGTTACTGCGAATAGTGCTTGTTCATAGCTGCTTTGGGCGGTTTGACGATCGGCTTGGTATCGGGCGATGGCATCTTCCAGGGCGACGCCGACCGTAACCTGCACCACACGTGCTTCGTCGAAAGCCGGTCCCAGTGTGTGTATCGCTTCCTGCAGGGCGTGCTGTGCGCGAAAATAGCGCGGCAACTCGCGGGTTTCGGCCTCCTGTAGCGCGGAGAGGATCGAGGCGTAGTCGTGCAGGAGCTGTCTCCATCGCGCTTCTTGAGGCAGGTAGCGGAAAGGAGTGGCCAGCTGGGCCAAGCGCTCCTCGAGACTGTGTCGCCGTGACGCTACACGACTGCAAGCTTCCTGCTGGGAGTGTTCTTCGGCTTCGAGGCGTTCCAGACGGGCGATGGCCTCTTGTGGGAAGTCAGGACGCTGCGGTAGGTCGGCCAACGCCTGCTGTGCTTCACGCCACGCAGCCCAATCCTCTTCGACCGACCGCAACAGGCGTAGTTCATCGATCTCCTGCTGGCAATGGTGGCGCGCTTGCTCAAGTTGCGCTGCCGTTTTCTTTGCAGATGACAGGCGTTCCAGCAGCGCGTTGTAGCCATCAGCCTGGTGCTGTAGGGTCGCGATTTCCATTTCGATCTGCGCCCATGCGTTCAGTGTCTGGTTGAGGGTCGGTTTTTGTCCGCCTGGTCGCCAGAGAGTCTGTTTGGCCTCCTGGAGCTCCTTTAGAACGTGGGAGAGAGAAGCGCCGTCGATGCCCAGGCCTACACTGTACAACCGGCTTGAAGCCGCCTCTCCCCGCAGCAGATCGAGCGCTTCCAAATCCTTTAAATCAAAGGAGAAGAGACTCGTAAACAGCTGTGGATCTTCAAAACCGAGCAAATCACGTAAGGATGGTGCCTGTTGGTCGCTTTCCCGGGCAGTCAAGCGGAGTTGTCCCGTACCTTGCCGACTCTGGCGTTCGACGATCCAAGATTGTCCGTCATCGGTTTGCAGGACGATGCGCCCGTGCAAGGGTTCATCCTCCGAGCGGCGATAGCGGCTCCCCTTTTTGGGAAAACCGAAGAGGACACTGCGCAGCAAGTCCAACAGGGTAGATTTTCCAGCCTCGTTGGGGCCTTCTAGGAGCACCAGTCCGCTGCCTAGGCCCGTGAGCTGGAAGCGGCGCAGGGCGCCGAAATGCCGTGTGGCCACCTCAACGATCTGCATCGTCTTCCTCCAACAGCCGGCGCAGTGCACGCCGGGCGCTTTGTTGCAACCACGTTGGGGGCAAAGTAGCGATCACTTCTGGCAAGCGCTCGCGCAGCAAGCGCACATGCGCACTGCGGGTAGCGGTCAACTCGGCTGTGATCGCTTCCAGCAGGGCTGTACGTGCTTCTGGATCGGCAGCGATCGCTTCGGCCATTTGCAGTAGGGCACCGCTAAAGCCATGGGGGTCGGGAGTGGCGAGCGCTTCGGGGCGCACGTTCGGCAGGATCTGCTCGATATAGACGAAGTCGGGGCGTTCTGCCTCGCCATCGCGCAACCACTGCAGCACTTCTGCTTGCACAGCTTCGTCCTGCAGGGCGGCGACTTCTGCCCCCCCTTCGACGGTAAGGCGTGCCACGCATCCGCGGGTGCGTCTGTCTACTCCTGCCTGCCGGCGCAGGGCTTGCTTTGCAGCGAGCAGCGCCTCATTGAGACTGGTCTCATCCGCCTGTCCCGGCAGGGTGATCCGTTCTTGCAGGAAGCGAACATCGTCGACTGCAACAAACGAGGGATGGGGAATTCCGGCTTCGTCGACACGGATCAGCAGGCAGCCCCGGTCCCCGCTCTCACCGAAGTCACGGCCTTGCGGATTGCCGGGGTAGCAGACCAGGGGAGCTGCCTCGTGCAGCGTGCGGTGGGCGTGGATGTGGCCGAGGGCCCAGCAGTCAAACGGCTCCCTGAGCAGATCGTCCAGCCGGCAGGGCGCGTCGTTCTCATGGGCCGGATCTCCACCGACGTTGGTATGCAGCAGAGCAACCGCAAAAGGGGCACTGTCTTGCCGGTGAAAACGAGACGCGTAATTGTCGGCGACAAAGCGACTGGGGTAGCTGATGCCGTAGATTTGAGCCAGCTCCCGTTGATCTAGCAGGACGGGGAAGCTGGCCACATGCCCACTGGGAAAGATCGTCAAGTTCTCGGGTGGCTTGAGGCGGGGACGTTGCGCATCGAGCGGGTCATGGTTGCCGGCGACAGCAAAGACAGGAATGCCCGCTTCTCCCAACCGATGTACCCCATCGTAGAAGCGCTGTTGCGCGATTAGGTTGCGATCGGCGGTGTCGAACAGATCCCCGCCCAAGGTGACGAAAGCGGCCTGGTGGGCGATGGCTAAGTCGACGATGCGCTCCCATGCGCGATAGGTTGCTTGTTGCAAACGTTCCATCAGCCAAGGTTGACGGAGGGCCAGCCAGCGAAAGGGAGTCCCCAGATGCAGGTCTGCCGCATGGACGAAGCAAAAGGGTTCCATACGCTTCATCGTAACGCCGCACACGCGTGTTTTGAAGGGGCAGGCGGCAAGTTACCTTGACAGGAGCGGACCAGCATTGTATTGTAGCCGCTTGGAGAGGTTCCCGAGCGGCCAAAGGGGGCAGACTGTAAATCTGCTGGCGATGCCTTCGCTGGTTCGAATCCAGCCCTCTCCAGTACATAAGGAGAAAAGCGCAACCTCCCCAAAGAGGTTGCGCTTTTCGTCTTTCTCATGGCGTCTAGGGGGTATCGCCGTCGGTTGGGGTCGTGCCCTGCAGATGGGTGGCAGGGATACGTCCCATCCGGCCGGTCTGGTAATCTTCGATGGCCTGGAGGATCTCTTCGCGTGTATTCATCACGAAAGGTCCCCACGTCACGATTGGCTCGCGGATCGGTGCACCACCCAGCAGCAGCACCTCGAAATAGGGGCTGTATTCAGTCTGTTGCTTGCGATCGGCCGTCAGGGTGATCGCTTCTCCCGGGCCAAAGAAGACCAGCTGACCATCGTGAAGGGGCACCTTATCGGGACCTGCAAAGCCACGCCCGACCAACACGTAGACGAGGGCATTGAAATCCTTGCGCCACGGCAAGCGCAGCTGGGCGCCTGGCAAGATCGAGGCGTGCAGGTAATCAATGGGCGTCCAGGTAACGCCGGGACCACGATAGCCGCCGATCTCCCCTGCAATGATGCGGATCATCGCCGAGCCATCGGCGTTGGCAACCCTTTGTACCCGTTCTTTGGAAATTTCCTGGTAACGGGGAGGCGTCCATTTCAGGGCGCGGGGCAGGTTGACCCACAGCTGGGTGCCATGAAAAAGTCCTCCATGTTCATACAGCGACTGGGGTGGCACCTCGTCATGCAAAATGCCGCTGCCCGCCGTCATCCATTGGGTGTCTCCGTCACGGATGAGACCTCCGCCGTCGTTGGAGTCGGTGTGCTGGAAGGCACCGTCGAGGATATAGGTGACCGTCTCAAAGCCACGATGGGGATGCCAGGGGGCGCCCCGGGCCTCTTTCGGCCCCCAAAAGATCGGTCCGATGTGATCCAACAGCAGGAATGGATCGGTGTGTGTCAGGGAAATTTCTCCTGGAAAGGGCCGTCGGACGGGGAAACCCGCACCCTCCAGTTGGCGGTGTGCTGTGACAACTTGCAGAGGCAGGCGTTCAATAGCTGTCGGAGGCGGTGCAGTGACACGCGGGAGGACCAGCAGTTGTTGTGTCTGCAGCGTTTGCATCTTCACACCACTCTTCCTTTTCGTAAGTACCAGTTGCAGTATAGTCCATCCGGAAGGAAAGGGCAAACCCATCAAAGCGACTAGATCACTTTATGTATTTGACATGAAGAGAAGCAGCACGGTATGCTTTTTCTGAAATCGGTACACAAAATTGTTTCACATCCCTGCCTACTGCCGGTTTCGAGGTGGATGCCGTGGAGCGCGTAACGATTCGTACCGTTGCTGCAGAGTCTGGGGTCTCCCCAGCGACGGTTTCTCGTGTACTGAACCGTCCCGAACGGGTTGAGGCGCATACGCGGGCCAAGGTCATTGCGGCCATGGAACGCTTGGGCTTTCAGCCAAGTGCGTTGGCACAAGGGTTGAGTCGCAAGGTGACACAGGCCATTGGCGTGCTCGTTCCCGGATTGGTGGATTTCTTCTTCCCAGAATGGTACGAAAGTGTCTCCCGTGCCGCAGAACGTTCGGGGCGTCGTCTCCTGCTGTTTGATGCCAAACACAGTGCGCAACGTACCGAAGAGGGATTTGCCTTTCTGGCGGCCCATCGGGTCGACGGTATCCTTTTTTGCAGTCGGCCGATCGATCCCTATCTTCCGCTGATTCGGCGTCTGAATGTCCCCGTGGTCTTGGCCCTGACCCAATCCGCTCGAGATCCGGTGACTGCCTTTAAGGTCGACGATGTAAAGGCGATGTTTGATGCGGTGGCATACCTGATCTCCCGTGGACACGAGCAGATTGCCTTGATCTCTGGACCACCACAGGACAGTATTGCCGGAACGACGCGTCTGCAAGGTTATCGGCAGGCGCTGCGACATTTTCGCTTGCCGTTGCGCACCGAGTGGATTGGGTACGGGGGCTTTCGGTTTGAAGATGGCTATCGCGCGATGCAAGAACTGCTTTCAGCGGCTGTCCGGCCGGCCTTTACGGCTGTGGTTGCCGCAAGTGATGAAATGGCCCTCGGCGCCATCCGCTGCTTGCACGATCAGGGTCTTCGGGTCCCAGAAGATCTTTCCGTCATGGGATTTGACGACCTGCGCCTGGCGCGTATGACCACGCCGACGCTGACCACCGTCGCCCAGCCGTTTGCAGAGATCGGCGAACGGGCGACGGAAGCGCTGATTGCTGCCATCGATGCCGGCGAGAAATACACGACGGGAGGCATCCACTACTTACCCCACCGTATTGTACAGCGGGAGTCGGTCTTGCCTCAGGGAGTTAGCACACAGGGTGCCCTGACTCCTACAGCCAATGAAGGGAGCGAATCATGAGGAAACACAAGGCATTCGGGCTTTTTGGCGGTGCGCTGCTCGGTGCCGCGGTGCTGTTGGCCGGCTGCGGCAGCGGCAACGCGGCCAATCAACCGTATAGCTCCGGTGGAAATGCAACCCAGACAGCCGGTAGTGGTCCAGTCACCCTCAACGTCTACATGGACCGGGACCCATCGGGTACGTTGGAGAAGGTGGCCTAGGAATTCAACCAAAAGTACCAAGGCCAAATTCAGGTGAAGATGCAGCAGGCCCCGCCTTCGACCGATGACTACCATTCGATGGCGGTCCGTCAACTGCAGGCCAAAAGTCCGGAAGTCGATGTCTATGCGATTGACGTCATCTGGGTGCCAGAGTTTGCAGCAGCAGGGTGGGTCAAGGATCTGACCGACAAGCTCTCGCCGATGAAGGGTGATTACCTCGAGGGACCCATGAATGCAGTGACCTATCAAGGCAAGATGTATGCGGCCCCCTACCGCACCGACACAGGGGTGCTCTACTACCGCTCGGATCTGGTCTCCGCGCCGCCAAAGACGTGGACCGATTTGGAAAACGATGCCAAGGCCGGCATGGCCAAAGGGGTGGCCAACGGCTTTGTCTGGCAGGGCAAACAGTATAAGGGCCTGATCTGCGATTTCCTGGAGTTTGTCTGGAGCAATGGCGGCGATGTCCTCGATGCGGACGGCAAGGTCGTGGTCAACCAGCCGCAGGCGGTCTAAGCATTGACTGAGATGAAAAAGCTTGTAGACAGTGGCATTTCCCCCAAGGGCGTACTCTCCTATCAAGAAGACGACGCGCAGAATGTCTTTCGTCAGGGCAACGCGGTCTTCATGCGCAACTGGCCGTATGCCTGGGCGCTCAACCAAGCGAGCAATTCCCCTGTCAAGGGCAAGATTGGAGTGGCGCCATTACCGACCGGTCCCAGCGGAACGACCCCTTACTCCTGCCTGGGTGGTTGGAACCTGGCAATCAACAGCTACAGCAAGCATCCCGATCAAGCTTGGACTTTCATCCAGTACATGATGAGCCCGCAAGTCCAGAAAGAGATCGCCCTTGGAGCGAGTTATGAAGGGACCTACAAGGCCATCTATCAAGATCCGGATGTGATCAAAGCCAATCCCTTCTTCAAAGATCTTTACAACGTTTTGGTCAACACCAAACCGCGTCCGGTAACGCCGTACTATCCGCAGATCAGCCAGTCCCTGCAAAACCACGTCTCGGCCGCGTTGGCCGGTTCAGAGACGCCCCAGCCGGCATTGGATGCAGCTGCAAACGAGATTCAGACCGCGATCAACCAGTAGGAGCAATGCCGGGAAAAGTGGGCTGAGCGTCGTAAAAATGCGGCGCCGGGCTCCTTTTTTAGAGGGGAGGTTGGAGATGGCGACAGACATGCCGACGTTGCAGGTACCGCCCCCGACGTCAGCGCAGCGAAGCCTATACGGCCTGGTGGATGGTAGCGCCTGCGCTGGTGGTCATCGCTGGGGTTGCTTTCTATCCTGTAGGGTATTCCATTTACCTCTCGCTGTTTAACATGCACCTGCAGTTTCCACAGTTGACCCATTTTTTGGAGCTTCGCAATTACATCCATCTTTTTTCGGGGAGCGAATTTTGGCTCGCGCTGCGTAACACGATCTTCTGCACGGCTGTTTCGATCTTGTTGGAAACAGCGCTGGGCCTGTGCTTTGCCCTACTGATGCACAAGCGCTCTCCCATTCAGGGGGTTTTACGTGCGGCCATCTTGGTGCCTTGGGCCATTCCGGCGGTCGTTTCTTCCCAGGCATGGCGGCTGATGTTCAATGACAGTGAAGGGGTGATCAACGATCTGTTGACCCGCCTGCACCTCCTTCCGCATTACATTGCCTGGCTGGGGCAACCGGGGACGGCAATGGTGGCGATCATCACCACCGATGTATGGAAGACCACTCCTTTTATGGCCCTGCTGTTGTTGGCAGGGTTGCAGATGATCCCCGAAGATCTCAATGAAGCTGCGGCAGTCGAAGGCGCTAGCCCCTGGAAGCGCTTTTGGCGGATTACCTTTCCACTGCTGCAGCCCACCCTGGTCGTTGCGCTCATCTTCCGTACCCTCGATGCAGTGCGGGTCTTCGATGTGATCAACATCATGACCGGTGGTGGACCCGCCAACCAGACAGAGAGCCTTTCCATCTTTGCCTACAAGTACCTGTTCAACCAGCTCAACATGGGCTTCGGATCGGCGATTGCCGTCCTTACGTTCCTCCTGGTCTTTCTGATCAGCCTAATCTAATCTACATCCGCGTACTGGGCAACCCTGCTGCCGAGGAGGTGCGCTGATGGTCGCTTCCACGCCGAAGAGACGGCGATTCCGCGTGCGATGGGGGAAAGTGGGATATTGGGCTGCGGCGATCGCGACGATTGCCTTTGTTCTCTTTCCGTTTTACTGGCAGATCAACACGTCGCTTAAACCGCAGGCGATCCTGCATGCGGTCCCGGCCCATTGGTGGCCAGGTAGTCATCCTCACTGGGGGAACTATCTCGATGTCTTTCGACTCCATCCGTTTGCCCGCTACCTGCTCGACAGCTTAGTCGTTTCGGTGATGACGACATTGCTGGCCTTGCTGTTTGCGGCCTTTGCCGGATATGCGCTCGGCCGGTTGCACTTTCGGGGCAAGGCTCCGACCCTTTTCGTGGTGCTGGCCGTCTCGATGTTTCCGCCCATTGCGATCATCAGTCCCCTCTACATCATGTTTTACCAAGCCGGCCTGCTCAGCAGCTATCCGGGCTGATCATCCCTTACCTGACGTTTGCGCTGCCTTTGGACATGTGGAATTTGACCAACTTCTTCCGTCAAATCCCCAAGGAGATGGAAGAGGCGGCATTCGTCGACGGAGCCGGGAGGTTGCGGGCCTTTTGGCAAGTGGTGCTTCCCCTGGCCGGACCGGGGATGTTTACCACGGCCATCCTGACGTTTATCCAGGCTTGGAACGAATACATGATCGCTTTAACTTTCAATACTGCCGATCAGCGGCGTACGGTACCCCCGGGCATTGCAATGTTTCAGGGGCAGTTTGACATTCCTTGGGATCAGATCTCAGCAGCTTCGGCGATCGTGACGATTCCGCTGGTCATCCTGGTGCTGATCCTGCAACGCCGTATCGTCGCGGGATTGACAGCTGGCGCAGTCAAAGGGTAACGGGATTCAGATAGGCTGTCTTGCCTGGGGGGAGAGGCGGGACGAGCCAGGCAAAGATCGAGGGGTCATCGGATGGCGCAGTTATCAAAAGATGCCTATGCTTGGAAAGCATGGAGTCGAACGGCGAGGAGGCCAATACATCGATGGAAGCAGCCGAAGAGGTCTTGTTGCGGGATGGACAGACGGCGATGGTGCGCACTGCTACGGAAACCGATCATGCGCTTGTCGCTGCATTTGTACGAGCATACACTGCAGAGCCACATCTGTTGGCGTTGTTTGGTGTGGACAGTCCGCTGGAGAGCCGTCTGCCAGGGCAGCGGCACACCCTGTTGGCCTACCAGGGGAGTGGGGAGGCGCTTCAACTGATCGGCGCAGCCGTGTGGGTGCGCCCAGAGGAGCAGGCGGAGACGGCCGAGGTTGGCTTTCTCGTCCATCCTGCCAAGCGCCGGCTGGGTTTGGCCTCGATCCTGTTGGAGCGGTTGGCGCTCTCCGCACTCCAGACCGGCATCCACGTCTTTGAAGCGCTTTTGGCACAGGAGAACCGGGAGATGCTTCAAGTGTTACAGGGCAGTGGCTTTGAGCTGCTTCCCCAAGAAGCCCCGCCGGGTTGGGTGCGCCTGCGCTTTGCCATTCGGCCCAACCGCCGCAGCATCGAGATGTCCGAACGGCGAGAGCGGGTGGCGACCATCGCCTCTCTGGTGCCGTTTTTTCGTCCGAAAAGCGTCGCTGTCATCGGTGCTTCCCGCAACCCCGATGCGATTGGGCGGCGGATCTTCGATTACCTGATCTTCAATCGCTTTCAGGGGCCCGCCTACCCGGTCAACCCTTCTGCACAGGTGGTTGGCTCTGTGGTGGCCTACCCCAGTGTGAGCGCGATTCCGGGCCCGGTCGATCTGGCAGTGATCGCAGTGCCACGCGACGCGGTCTTGGGAGTGATCGAGGAATGTGGCAAGAAGGGCATCCGCGCGGCTGTCATCATTACGGCCGGTTTTTCGGAAACCGGCCGTGAAGGGCGGGCATTGCAGGCGCGGCTGGTCGAAGTGGCGCACAGCTACGGTATGCGCATTATCGGCCCCAACGGACTGGGCCTGATCAACACGGACCCCGCGATTCGTCTCAACGCCAGTTTTTCGCCGATCTTTCCGCCCCACGGGCATGTGGCGATGTCTTCGCAAAGTGGCGCACTCGGTTTAGCCATCCTGCAGTACGCCCAGCAGATGGAGCTGGGCCTTTCCAATTTTGTAAGTATTGGAAACAAAGCGGATGTTTCCGGCAACGATTTGATGGAGTACTGGGAGGAAGACCCCCAGACCGACGTGATCCTGCTCTACCTGGAGTCGATTCGCAATCCGGTGCGCTTTGCCCGCGTCGCCCGGCGTGTCGGGTGCAAGAAACCCGTGATCGTCGTCAAAAGTGGGCGGACCTCTGCCGGACACCGTGCGGCGGGTTCCCACACGGCTGCACTGGCCGCCAACGAGAGCCTCGTCGACGCGCTCTTCGCCCAGTCCAGGGTGTTGCGGGTGGATACCTTGGAAGAAATGTTCGATCTGGCCGCGCTGCTGGCCGATCAGCCCTTGCCTGCCGGCCGACGGGTCGCTGTCGTCACCAACGCGGGTGGTCCTGGGATCTTGGCCACCGATGCCCTTGCATCAATGGGACTCGAGGTTTCCGAAACTCCAGAAGCGTTGCGTGAGCAGCTGCGTCCCTTCCTTCCGGCAGAAGCGAGCCTGCACAATCCGGTTGATATGATTGCTTCAGCAACCGCGGATCAGTTTCGACAGACCCTGGAAAAGATGCTCAGCGAGCCTGGGTACGATGCGGCGATGGCCATCTTCATTCCAGTTGGGTTGACAGCGACTGCCGAAGTGGCCGAGGCGATTCGCCAGGCTGTTCGCGCGACACGGACTCGGGGGATCGTCAAGCCGGTGATCGCTGTCCTGATGGATCAGCAGGCTCCTGCGACGATCGAGGTGGATGGCACCGTAGTGCCCAACTACCGTTTTCCCGAAAGTGCCGCCCGCGCTCTGGCACGGGCCTATCAATATGCCCAGTGGCGCACCGAACCGGAGGGCAACATTCCCGATTTTCCCGATTTGGACATTGATAGAGCCCGAGCATTGGTTCGCGAGGCACAGGCAGAAGGGAAAGATTGGCTCTCTCCGGAAGAGATTGAACGTTTGTTTGCATGCTTCCACTTGCCTACGGTGACCAGCAGGGTGGTGCCTACACCCGATGAAGCGGGGGCCGCTGCAGAGCAGCTCGGATTTCCGGTCGTCGTCAAGATGGTCTCGCAGACGTTGCAACATAAGTCCGAGTGGGGAGGCGTCGTTGTCGGCTTGCAAGAGGGTGCAGCTGTGCGTGACGCGTGTGCATCGATTGCTGCACGACTGCACGCTTCGGGGCATGCGGACGAGCTGGACGGCTTTCTTATCCAACAGCAGGTTGTTGGCGGTATCGAGTTGATGGTCGGAATGACGCATGATCCGCAATTTGGCCCACTGGTGGCTTTTGGCTTGGGGGGCATCTATGTCGAGGTGCTGCGAGACGTGGTCTTTCGCATTACGCCACTGACGGATCGGAATGCCTACGAGATGGTACGCAGCATCCGCGGCTATCGGCTCTTGGAAGGCTTCCGGGGAACGCCTCCTGCCGATGTTGCTGCCATTGAAGAACTGTTGCTGCGCGTCTCCCGGATGGTCGAAGAACTACCTGAATTGGCCGAGCTGGACCTCAATCCCGTCATCGCCTTGCCTCAGGGCGAAGGGTGTCGCATTGTCGATGCGCGGGTGCGTCTTCTCGGTTCCTTGACTTAGCCCATGTGGGCCGCTACACTAACGTAAGAAGCAATGTTCTTTATTTACTAAATGCCGCTTTATTTGAACGATAACTTTTTGAGCAGGTGAGATGGAGGGTTGTATCCATGCAGATCAAGGGCGATCAGCTCTTGTCAGGACCTCCGGAAGTCGTCTACGAGCAGCTGATGGATCCCGAGATCTTGGCGAAGGCAATTCCAGGATGCAAAGCGCTGAACAAGGTGGCTGAAAACAAGTATCAAGGCGAGCTGGAGTTGGGCGTGGCAGCCATCAAAGGACATTATGTCGGCGAAGTCGAAATCCGGGATCCTCAGCCGCCCAATCGCTATGTGATGGCGGTTTCAGGGCAGGGAGGTCCGGGCTTTGTCAATGCCGAGCTGAACTTTACCCTTACCCCCCACGGCAACGATACGAGCCTGTATTACGAAGGAGAGGCCCAAGTGGGGGGCAAAATCGCCGGCGTCGGCCAACGAATGTTGGGCGGTGTGGCCAAAATGATCGCCAAGCAATTTTTCTCGGCGATGTCGAAGGCGATCGCGGCACAAGAGAAGACCCAGTGATTTTCTTTGGGAAGTATGCAGTCCGAATGTACAAGGGGGAGGTGCCTCGGTGAAGCCAGCGACGTTTTCATATGCGGCACCACGTACGGTGGAAGAGGCGATCGAGCTGTTGGAAGCTTACGGGGACGACGCCAAGGTATTGGCTGGGGGTCAAAGTTTGGTGCCGCTGCTGAACATGCGGTTGGCACAGCCCAAAGTCTTGGTCGACATCAATGCGGTGGAAGGTTTTGACGAGATCGTCGAAGAGGAAGGTTTCGTCTATGTCCCGATGCGGGTGCGCCATGTGCAGGGCGAACGCTCGCCGTTGCTTCGGGAAAAGCTGCCGGTCGTCAGCGAAGCAGTGCACCAGATCGGCCATCCCCAGATCCGCAATCGTGGGACCATGTGTGGAAGTGTGGCCCACGCCGATCCGGCGTCGGAATTGCCCGCCGTCTTGATGGCGCTGGACGGTCGGATAGTGGTGAAAAGCGGGGACGGAGAGGAACAGATTACGCCAGAAGATTTCTTTTTAACTTATTTGACCACCTCCCTGCAGCCGGGACAGTTGGTGACCGCGTTGCGCTTTCCGCTTTTGCCGCCCAATAGCAGTGCTGCCTTTGTCGAATTTGCCCAACGTCCAGGGGACTTTGCCCTCTGTGGCGTGGCGGCCTACCTGCATCTGGATGAGGGTGGGACGATTGCCGAGGCACGCCTGGCCCTGATGGGTGTCGGCGGCACGCCGTTTTGTGCAGAACAGGCTGAAGCAGTACTCCAGGGAGAGCGCCCTTCGGCAGCGTTGTTTGCCGAAGCGGCAGAGACAGTCAGCCAAGAGGTCGATCCGGATAGCGACATTCATGCCTCAGCCGAATACCGCCGCCACCTGGCCAAAGTACTTATCCCACAAGCGTTGGAAATGGCTGCAGCACGTCTTGGAGAGGAGCGGTGAACATGGTCATACCGGTAGAGACGGCAACGATTACGGTGACGGTCGACGGCCGCCCTTATACAGCGACGGTCGAAGCGCGCAAGACACTGGCGGATTTCCTTCGGGAAGAGTGTGGGCTGACAGGCACCCACCTGGGTTGCGAACACGGCGTCTGTGGGGCCTGTACGGTCTTGCTCAATGACAGCGCGGTGCGCTCCTGCCTGACCTTTGCCATCCAGGCGGACGGCCAAGAGGTGATGACCGTCGAGGGATTGGCAGCACCAGATGGCACCCTGCATCCCATCCAGCAGGCCTTCTGGGAGAATCACGCTCTCCAATGCGCCTTCTGTACATCGGGTTTTCTGATGACCACCTACGCCTTTTTGAAGGAAAACCCCAATCCGAGTGAGGAAGAGATCCGCGAGACGCTCACTGGAAACATCTGCCGCTGCACGGGGTATCAGAATATTGTGGCGGCAGTCGCAGATGCGGCAGCCCGGTTACGTGGGGAGAAGCACACTCAACCGGTAGGGGGTGTGTGAGATGAGCGCGCCGATTGCCACTCGCCCCCAATTTGCCGGCCAACGGATCAAGCGCCTGGAAGATCCCCGTTTTCTGACCGGCCACGGACAGTATGTGGCCGATATCCAACTGAGTGGAACCGTACATGTCGCCTTTGTGCGCAGCAATTATGCCCATGCCCACATCAAAGGGATCAACGCCGAGGAGGCACGGAAAGATCCCCGCTGTTTCGCTGTCTTGACCGGAGCGGAACTGGCCCAGGCGAAGGTCTTTTTGCCGGGCGCACAAAATGCCCCCTTGCCGGCGCTGGCGATCGACGAGGTCTGCTACGTGGGCCAGCCGATCTGCGCCGTGGTGGCCACCGATCGCTATGCCGCCGAGGATTTGGCCGAGACGATCGAGGTAAATTACGATCCGTTGCCGGCGGTCGTCGATACCCTGGCGGCGACACAACCCAATGCGCCCAAGGCCAACCTGGCTTTCCCTACACCGGGAAACGTCTTTTTCCACATGGAGCACGCGACCGATGGGATCGACGATCTCTTCGCTGATCCACAGGTGGTGGTGGTTCGCCAAACCTTCCGCACGCAGCGACAGACCGGCATGCCCATGGAGACGCGTGGCATTGTGGCCAGCTGGGAGCCTGGGACCGCATCGTTGACCGTCTATGCAGCGACCCAGATGCCCCATGGACTACGGGACACCCTGGCGGCAGCCTTGCACCTCTCCCAGTCGAAAGTCCGGGTTATCTCGCCGGATGTCGGCGGGGGTTTCGGCATGAAAGCACCGGTCTATCCGGAAGACGTCGTCGTCAGCTTCTTGGCCCAGCAGTTGGGGCGGCCCGTCAAGTGGATCTCCGATCGGCGCGAAGGGATTCTCGCCGATACCCATGCCCGCGACGGCTTGCACATCGCCGAAGCGGCTTTCAGCAAGGATGGCCTCTTTTTGGGACTGCGTGACCACATGATCTCACCGGCTGGGGCGTACCCGCTTGGGCTCTCGGGTGCTGTGGCGGAGACCGTGCTGGCGACCCTGGTGCTGCCTGGCCCCTACAAGGTGCAGCAATACGCCTGGCAGATCGATGGCGTACTGACCAATACCACGCCGACCGGCACCTATCGGGGCGTGTGGGGACCGGCGGCTACCTGGGTGCAGGAGGGCATGATCGAGCGCGCGGCCCGCCAGCTCGGGATCGATCGGGTGGAGATTCGCCTGAAGAACATGGTGCGGAAAGAGGAATTCCCCTATCACTCGGTCGCCGGTGTCGTCTATGATCCCGGCTCTTACCAGGAATCGCTGCAGTTGGCGATGGAGAAGATCGGCTACGCCGGTTTTGAAGAAGAACGTCGCCAGGCGGCGGCGCAAGGACGCACTTTGGGGTTGGGTATCGCCTGCTTCATCGAGCCGACGGCGATGGGGGTGATGGGTGACGAACCGCTGACGGTTCCCAACGACGTCGCTTCGATTCGCATCGAGCCATCTGGCCAGGTGATCGCCCAGGTGGGGATCTCCAGCCATGGACAGGGGCACGAGACGACCGTTGCCCAGCTCATCGCCGATCAGCTCGGCGTCGATGTGCAAAACGTGACGGTGCTCCACGGTGATACGGCAGCCGTGCCTTATGGCGGCGGCACAGGTGGCAGCCGCTCGATCACGATCGGTGGCGGTGCGGCTATTTTGGCGGCCCAAGAGTTGCGTCAGAAGGTGTTGCAGATTGCCGGTCACCTGCTGGAGGCGGCACCCGAAGATCTGGAGATCGCAGACAGCACCATCCAGGTCAAGGGCGTTCCGGGGCGTACGGTGACCCTTGCCCAAGTGGCTCAGACCGCCTATATGCTGCCGCAAAAGTTGCCGCAGGGAGTGGAACCGGGCTTGGAGGCCACCAAACGCTACACGCCACCCCCGATCACCTTCTCCAACGGTTGTCACGCTGCAGTTGTCGAGATCGACCGTGCGACCGGTGCAGTCAAGGTACTTCGCTATGTGGTGGTCGAAGATTGCGGCAAGATGGTCAACCCGATGATTGTCGAAGGGCAGATCACCGGCGGCGTCGCCCAAGGGGTGGGCAGTGCTTTTCTGGAGCAGCTGGTCTACGATGAGAACGGGCAGTTGATGACGACGACCTGGATGGATTACCTGATGCCGGAGAGTACCGACGCGCCAAAAGTGGATTTTGGGCATATCGAAACGCCAAGCCAAAACCCGGGTGGAATGAAAGGAATGGGGGAGTCGTCGCTGATCGCTTCGCCAACTGCGCTGGTAAGTGCTGTCGAAGATGCGCTGGGGGTTTGGGTGGGGGCGTTGCCCTTGACGCCACAGCGGGTACTTGCTTTGGCAGAAGGCCGGCAGGAGGATGCGGGGGCATAACCGAACCTCCCGCAAAGTGGGATGCAGAAGCGGGGGATGAGCGTCATCGAGGGATTGGATGCGGCAGCGATTCAACGTGCACTGCGCGAGCGGCACTACCTCGCCGAGATGTCGGTTGCAGTCGCTTTGCAGTTGGTGCTGACGCTGGAGAAGCCCTTGTTGATCGAGGGGCCGGCTGGCGTCGGCAAAACAGAGATTGCCAAAACGCTGGCCGACGTGTTGCAAACGCGGCTGATTCGGCTGCAGTGCTACGAGGGATTGGATGCGACAACAGCGCTGTATGAGTGGAACTATCCGAAGCAGATGCTGCACATTCGCTTGAGTGAACAATCTGACCAAAGCGTCGCCGAGCGCGAAGCCGAGATCTTTGGCGAGTCGTTTTTGCTGCGGCGACCGCTGTTGGAAGCGATTAGCCAACCCGATGCTTCTCCCGTTCTACTCATCGATGAGATCGACCGTGCCGATGAGGCATTTGAGGCTTTCTTGTTGGAGTTGCTCGGTGAGTTTCAGGTGACGATTCCAGAGTTGGGGACGATTAAGGCCAAGCATCGGCCCTATGTCCTCCTGACCAGCAACCGGACGCGGGAGCTCTCCGACGCGCTGCGGCGGCGCTGCCTGTATCAATGGATTCCTTATCCCGACAGGCAGAAAGAGCAAGAGATCCTCCAGGCCCGCGTGCCCGGCATCGACCAGCGTCTAGCTGCCGAGATCGCTGCATTCGTCGCTCAGTTGCGCGAACTGCCGTTGAGCAAGGTGCCGGGTGCTTCAGAGACCCTCGATTGGGCGAACGCGCTGATCCTGCTGCATCGGGATGCACTCGACGAGCAGACCGTGCGCGAGACCCTTTCCTGTCTGCTCAAGGATCGGGAAGATGTGGAGATCCTCGAAAATTCCGGCGTGGCACAATTGCTGGCTACAGCAAAGAGGTGAGGATATGAGCGAGATGGATCAAGTCTTTGAGACGATCGAAGAAGCAAGGCAAAAAGGAGAGCCTGTCGCCGTCGCGACCGTCGTGCGGGTAAACGGTTCTGCCTACCGGCGGGAGGGAGCCAAACTCGCCGTCGATGCTTCTGGCAATGTCCACGGTACGATCTCAGGGGGTTGTTTGGAACCAGACGTGGCAGAAGTGGCCAAAGAGGTCTTGCGCAGTGGTCAGCCGGCGCTGCGCCATTACGACTTGGATGAAGATACTGTCTTCAGCTTGGGACTGGGCTGCAGTGGGACCGTCGACGTCTACATCGAACCAGTCGTGTCGCAGACGCCGGAGGATTCGGAACATGCCTGAAACGCCTTTCGACCACTGGGTGGCCGCCGCCACCCAAGGACGTGCGGCGGTGTTGGTGACCCTGTTGGAAGGCCCAGCTTCGCTGCAACCAGGGCGCAAACGTTTTGTCGGCGAAGACGGCCAATATATTGGGACGCTGGGGACAGAAGCGCTCGATGCCTTTGCAACGCAGGTGGCACAGGAAAAGTTGGGAGAGCTTTACCCCAAAAGTGAGAGCCGCATCGTTCAGACACCGGAGGGAGAGGCCAGCCTCTTCTTTGATGTGACGATTCCGACTTCGCAGCTTGTCTTGTTTGGCGCTGGGCATGATGCCATTCCGCTGGCACAGTTGGGAAGCCAAGTTGGGTTTCGTGTTACAGTTGTCGACGGGCGGCCTGCCTATGCTACGCCGGAACGCTTTCCGACCGCACAAGTCCTTTTGGCCCGTCCGGAGGCGCTGTCCGATCACGTGCAGCTGGATCCGCGCAGCTACGCGGTGATCATGAATCATCATCTGGAACGCGATCGGGAAAGCCTGCGCTTCACCCTCGATTCCCCTGCTGCCTATGTGGGGGTGCTGGGTCCGCGCAAGCGCTGTCAGCGCATGCTCGATGCACTGCAGCAGGCGGGCTTTACGCCTTCGGCGCAACAGATGGAAAAGATGCATTCTCCGGTCGGACTGGATATCGGAGCAGAGAGCCCCGAGGAGGTCGCCGTCAGCATCGTCGCGGAAGTGTTGGCGGTACGCAGTGGCCATCGGGGTGGCTTTCTGCGTGAACGGGAAGGTGCCATTCACGAGCGTGCCGGCACTCCTGCGTAAAGGCAACGCCCTGTTGGCTGCAGGCCGCGCGACGCGCATGGGGGTACCCAAGCTACTCCTGCCCTATACGGCCGATCAGAGCTTGCTGACGCATGCGGTCGCCACACTGAGTCGCTGTGGGGAAGGTAGCGTGGCCGTCATCCTCGGGCACCAAGCAGCCTTGTTTCGTGAAGCGCTGCGTGGTGCCGCAAAAGACGGCCTCTTTGCTGCCAATGAGGTGCACTGCCTGTACAATGCCCAATATTGGCAAGGTTTGGCCACCTCTCTGGGGGTGGCCGTCTCTTGGGCGGAAGCACAGCAGTTTGACGGCCTGTTGTTGTTGGCTGCCGATCAGCCGTTTGTCGAAGTGCATCAATTGCGTCAACTGTGGGCAGTCTTCGAAAAGCGCCCTTCGGGAATCCACGCCGTGGCTGCTGCATGTGGCGGTCAGCTGCGCAATCCGGCTGTTGTCGATGCCACCTTTTTTGCACCTCTCTCCGCAAGCGAGGGGGATCGGGGAGCCCGTCCCTTTTTGGAGGCGCATGCCGACCAGGTGATCCCCGTCGAATGGGGGGAGGGCCCGTGGTTCGAAGACATCGATGCGTGGCCTGCGTATGTGCAGTCCGTGCGTCGGGGTGGCTGGGGGGGGAAACCGCCTGAAGTGACGTGGCTGTCGGCACCTCCCCTTTCGTGGCTGCGTCAGGCCGATCGCTGTGTACACGCCGATCCTGCGCCCAGGTTGGCACCGGGGACGCTGCTGGTTGCTGTGCCCAAAGCGTGGCCCATTGCTGCGGAGACGCTTTATGGGGTGCGCCTCCCTGCGATGGCGCAACGGGTGCAGGCGTTGCCTGAAACGCGCGAATTGCTGCAGCAGGGAGTCGATACGTTGCTCTTCAGCGCTGCTCAAACGGCTGCCGAAAAATTGGCTTTTGTGCGTGCAGCAGCTTGTTGGGCGCTTTCTTTGCAGATCGGTTGACAGCGCGGTGACGAGTGTGCATAATAACGTGCGTACCCAAGAGGGAACGTCGCGGGGTAGAGCAGTTGGCAGCTCGTCGGGCTCATAACCCGAAGGTCGTAGGTTCGAGTCCTACCCCCGCAACCATGCTCGGTTAGCTCAGCAGGTAGAGCGCATCCATGGTAAGGATGAGGTCGCCAGTTCGATCCTGGCACCGAGCTCCAGATTACATACTCCTGTTGCGGCTTCACGGGAAGGCGCAATGCATCCAAGGGGTGCCGACGACGGTACCCCTTCTCTGACGGTTTGGTACCAGGAGGAAAGGCAAGATGCAGTTGGAAGTACGGCGCTTACAGACGCTGGAAGATCAGCAGCGTGCGTTTGAACTCCGCCGGCGTGTCTTTGTGGAAGAACAAGGGGTCAGCGAAGCGGAAGAGTACGACGGCCTCGATGGCGCTTGTCACCATGTGCTTGTCTTGGCAGATGGACGTCCGACCGGAACGGGACGTTGGCGTCCACAGCCCGATGAGCCGGGCGTGGCACGGCTGGAGCGTATCGCTGTCCTGGCGGAACTGCGCGGCAACGGCGTGGGGACTTTGGTGACGCGCGAAATGATGCGCTGGGCCAGGGAAGAAGGCTATACCCAGGCTTATCTGCATGCGCAGGAGCACGCCTTGGGCTTCTACGCGAAGCTTGGCTTTGTCGCTGAAGGGGAGCGCTTTATGGATGCCAATATTCCCCATTTTTCCATGCGGGCTTCCCTTCAATCTGCTTGACAAAAGGTTTGCAGGGTGATACGCTGCGCGCGCGGCTGACGAGAATGGGTCGTTTTTTTGTGGTTTGGGAAGGAGGTGGGGGCTGTGGCCCAAAGCGGAAGGCTGACCATTACGTTGGCTTGTACAGAGTGCAAGTCGCGCAATTACATGACAACCAAGAACAAGACCAAGACGCCGGCTCGCTTTGAAATTCGCAAGTACTGTCCGGTCTGTAACCGCCACACCCTCCATCGCGAGACGAGGTAGGGCAAAGGTGGAGGGGCAGTGAACTTCTTCCGGCGCATTGGACGGTGGTTTGCGCGTGCGTACCGGAGCATCGCGCAATTTTTCCGCGAAGTGGCGCATGAGCTGCGGCGTTCGCACTGGCCGACGCGGCAGGAGCTGATCAACTACACCGCTGTGGTCGTCATTGCCGTCGTCGTGCTGGCAGTCGTCATCTTTGCCTTTGATACGGGCATCCGCGCTGGCTTAAACGCGCTGCACCCATCGTTGGGCGGATAATCAGGATTCTTAGAAAGAAGAGGGTGGCGGGCAAACCCGAACGCCATGGAGAAACAGTGGTACGTGGTGCATACCTATGCCGGTTACGAGAACAAGGTCAAGACGGACCTGGAACGTCGCGTGGCGTCGATGAACATGGAGGATAAGATTTTCCGGATCATCGTGCCGACCCAGGAAGAGATCGAAGTCAAGGACGGCCAAAAGAAGACCGTTGAGCGGAAGGTCTTTCCGGGCTACGTGCTGGTCGAGATGATCATGGATGACGATTCGTGGTATGTCGTACGCAATACGCCTGGCGTGACCGGTTTTGTGGGATCCCATGGGGCAGGTTCAAAGCCGGTGCCCCTGCGCACCGACGAGATCCGCAATATTCTCTTTCGCATGGGTGCCGATGAGCCGGAAGTGCGCATGGATCTGCACCCCGGAGATTCGGTACGCATTGTGGAAGGACCGTTTGCAGATTTTGTCGCAACTGTCGAATCGATCGATACAGAGCACCAAAAAGTACGCGTTGTCCTCTCCATGTTCGGACGGGAGACACCGATGCAGCTAAGTTTTGCTCAAGTAGAGAAGATGGACTGACAATCCTGCGAAGGAGGTGAAACATGCCGCGTAAAGTCGTGCGCGTGGTCAAGTTGCAGATACCGGCTGGCAAGGCGACACCTGCACCCCCAGTGGGGCCGGCGTTGGGCCAGGCCCAGGTGAACATTATGGCCTTCTGTAAGGAGTTCAACGAGCGGACCGCTGCGCAGAGCGGGCTGATCATTCCGGTCGAAATCTCCGTCTTTGAAGATCGCTCGTTCACTTTCATCACCAAGACGCCGCCAGCGGCCATTCTGCTCAAGAAAGCAGCGGGTATCGAAAAAGGTTCGGGGGAGCCCAACCGCAAGAAAGTGGCTCGGGTCACCATGGATCAAGTGCGCGAGATCGCGCAGACCAAGATGCCTGACCTTAACGCCACCGATCTGGAAGGGGCCGTCCGGATGGTCATAGGTACGGCGAGGAGCATGGGGATCGAAGTGACCGGCGCATAAGCGCTGCTGTGGGAGGACGAGACGTCCGCCAAACCACACGAGGAGGTGGCCCGATGGCCAAACACGGGAAAAAGTATCTGGAAGTCGCCAAACGCGTCGATCCGAACCGAATCTACTCACCGCAGGAAGCGGTGGCGTTGGTCCGACAATTGTCGATTACGCAGTTTGATGCGACCGTAGAGGCGGCGATCCGGTTGGGCGTCGATCCACGCCGTTCGGATCAGCAGGTGCGCGGTGCCGTCGTCCTGCCGAATGGCATCGGCAAGACGGTGCGCGTACTGGTCTTCGCCAAAGGCGACGCCGCCAAGGCGGCGGAAGCGGCAGGAGCGGAAATCGTCGGTGACGAGGAGCTCGTGGCTGCAGTCGAAGGCGGGCAGATGGACTTTGATGTGGCCATTGCGACGCCGGACATGATGCCGATCGTCGGAAGGTTGGGACGTATCCTGGGTCCCCGGGGCCTCATGCCCAACCCCCGTACCGGTACGGTGACCGCTGACGTCGGGAAAGCCGTGCGCGAAGCGAAAGCGGGGCGCGTGGAATACCGTACGGATCGGGGGGGCGTCATCCATGCGCCCATTGGCAAGGTCTCGTTTAGCGAAGAGGCACTGCTTGAAAATTTGCGCGCACTGGTCGACGCACTGATACGTGCCAAACCCGCTGGTCAAAAAGGCGTCTACCTGCGCAGTGGCGCCTTGGCGCCGACCATGGGTCCGTCGGTCACCTTTGACGTCAATGCACTGTCGACGGTGGCTGCCTAAAGACCGAAAGAGGATCAGGGACAACAGGACAGGGTCATCAGGCCAAAGAAGCATGGTGTCTCTTTGGAGACGTAATGGGATGGGTTTATCCCGCCTGCGGAGGCCGCACGGAAAGCAAGGTCAATCCCCGTGCGTCTTCGCAGTTACAGCGGAGGCGTTTTTCGCGTAGGAAAAGGACCTGTCATGATGTGCAGTGGAAATGTCGGAAAACGATGGTCGAGGAGGTGAATCGCGTTGCCAGCCGAAGCCGTTTTGAAAGAGAAACAAGCCCAAGTCGCTCAGCTCGTCGATCGCATTCAACAGTCAAAGAGTGTCGTCTTGGCAGATTATCGCGGTCTTAGCGTCGCAGAGATCACGCAACTGCGCAAAGCGTTGCGCGAAGTAGGGGCCGAATTGCATGTGGTGAAAGATGGGATCATCTCCCGGGCTTTTGACGCCTTACAAATTACGTCGTTAACCGACGCCTTAACGGGACCGACAGCGCTTGCTTTTGCAGAAGACGAGACGAGCGCGGCACGCGTTCTTGTGGAGCAAGCGGAGCAGGGCAAGAGCATTGTGCTGAAGGGCGGCCTGGTCGACGGAAAGGCTTATGACCATGCCCAGATGGAGCAGATTGCAAAAATTCCACCACGGGAACAGCTTTTGGCGATGTTGGTCACATTGTTGCAGGCACCGATACGCAACTTTGCCTATCTGCTGAGCCAGATCGCCGAAAAGGGGACAGGTCAGCCGTCGGCAGAAGCCTCCTCGTAGTCTAGCGGGAGCAGTAGGGTGGACGCACTGGGTTGACGTATACTGAAAGCAATCTGAAGGAGGTCGGGCGTTTTATGACGACGGAAGAAATCATCGAAGCTGTCGGCAAGATGAGTGTGATGGAGCTCAACGATTTGGTCCACAAGCTGGAAGAGACCTTTGGTGTCTCCGCTGCAGCGGTGGTGGCTGCAGGTCCGGCAGGGGGCGGTGCAGCGCCAGCAGAGGAAGAGCAGACCGAGTTTGACGTGATTCTCAACGCCCCCGGACAGGCCAAATTGCAAGTGATCAAAGCGGTACGCGAGATCACGGGGTTGGGACTGAAAGAGGCGAAAGAGCTGGTTGACAACGCGCCCAAGCCGATCAAGGAGAAAGTCTCCAAAGAAGAGGCGGAAGAGCTCAAGGCCAAACTGACCGAGGCTGGGGCAGAGGTCGAGGTCAAGTAGTTTTCCTAGGATTACTTTTGAGCGCGATCAAGGAGCGCTTCTCGAAAGAGAAGCGCTCCTTTCGAAAGCAGGGAAGACGATCACAGAACATTACTATTCCGCACATCCCACCAGCGCTTCGCATCCCCAGCAGATAGAAGCTGTCCTGCGCGGGAACAGGCTGCGCTTCTGGGTTGATCGGGGAACGTTTTCCACCCGTCGTGTCGATTTCGGGACGCGCTTGCTCATTGAGAGCTTGGCCTTGCCCGAGCGCGGCCGCTTTCTCGATCTGGGCTGCGGATGGGGAGCTATCGCTGTGGCGGTAGCCAAGGCTTTTCCGCGTTTGCAGACCTACGCGGTCGACGTCAACGGCCGTGCTGTAGCACTCTGTCGTCGAAACGCACAGGAAAACGGCGTGGAGGTCACGGCGGCAGAAGGGGAAGGGATCGCCCCGTTTGAAGCGATCTGCTTTGACAGCATTGCGACCAATCCGCCGGTGCGGGCTGGAAAGGCCGTCGTCTTTCATCTTTTTGCCCAAGCAGCTGCACATTTGTCGCCCAATGGAACGCTGTGGGTGGTGATGCAGAAAAAACAAGGGGCCGGTTCTGCACGTGCAACGTTGCAACGTCTTTTTCAACAGGTCGACGAGGTTGCCCATAAAAGCGGGTATCATGTTTACCGTTGCGCAAATCCGCAAACAATAAGTGCATGCGTACCTTAGGTGAACGCATGCACTCTTGTGCGCACAAATCTATCTCCTTGCATACTGACAAACGGCGTGGTATGATACTCACTTGCCGTCAGTGCGTTGCCTCTCCTCTGGGAAGCAACCTTCGTCTATCTTCTGCAAACGAATATACAACATTGTTCTTCAATTGGGAAGCCCCAACAAGGTCCAGCACAGAGTGGGAGTGATTGGGTGAGCCACGTGGTGCAGTACGGGCAACGCAAGCGCATCAGTTTTTCGCACATTCATGAGCCGATGGAGTTGCCCAACCTCATCGCCATCCAGACGGATTCGTACCGATGGTTCCTGGAGAAGGGGCTGCGTCAAGTTTTTGATGAGATCTCCCCAATCGTCGATTTTGCAGGCAACCTGCGCCTCGAGTTTGGGGAGTATGGCTTTGACACCCCCAAATACACGATCGACGAGGCGCGTGAGCACGATGTGACCTACGCCGCACCGTTGCGGGTGAAGGCACGCCTGCTCAACAAAGAGACCGGTGAAGTCAAGGAGCAGGAAGTCTTTATGGGGGATTTCCCACTGATGACCGAGACGGGTACCTTCATTATTAATGGCGCCGAACGTGTCATCGTCTCCCAGCTCGTGCGATCTCCGGGCATTTACTTCAATGCCAAGATGGACAAAAGTGGCAAGATGATTTATGGAGCCACCTTCATCCCCAATCGTGGTGCCTGGTTGGAACTGGAGACCGACACCAAAGATGTCATCTATGCCCGCATCGATCGTACCCGCAAACTGCCGATGACCGCATTGTTGCGGGCACTGGGCCTGTCGAGCAACGATCAGATTCTCAGCTTCTACGGAGATGAACCCTACCTGCAGAATACCCTTGCCAAGGACAACACGGATTCTGCAGAAAAAGCCCTCTTGGAAATCTATGAGCGCTTGCGCCCAGGTGAACCTCCTGCCGTGGAATCGGCCAAACAACTGCTTTACGCCCGCTTTTTCGATCCAAAGCGTTACGATTTGGCGGCAGTAGGCCGTTACAAGGTCAACAAAAAGCTGAATATGCGCAGCCGTTTGCTTCATCAGCAACTGGCAGAAGACGTCGTCGATCCCCAAACCGGTGAAATCGTGGCCCAGGCTGGCCAAACGGTCGATCGCCGGCTTTTTGAACAGATCTCCGAAGCGCTGGATCACGGTGCCAACAGCATACGCATCCACACGCCGGGGAGTGCGACCGGAGAGGGTGAGCTCCACCTGCGTGCGGTAGAGATCGTCGCACCGGATGAGGAAGGGCGGCGGCTCCGCATCTTTGACAACGGGGCAGTTGAAGAGGACTGCCATTACATCACGGGTGCCGATATTTTGGCAGGGATTGGAGCGTTTCTCAATCTTTTGCACGGCGTCGGCCAGACCGACGACATTGATCACCTCGGCAATCGCCGTTTGCGCTCTGTTGGTGAGCTGTTGCAGAACCAGTTTCGTGTGGGGCTCTCCCGTATGGAGCGGGTGGTGCGTGAGCGCATGTCCATTCAGGATCCGGCCACGGTGACGCCGCAGCAGTTGATCAACATCCGACCGGTCATTGCAGCGATCAAGGAGTTCTTTGGCTCTAGCCAGCTTTCTCAATTTATGGACCAGACCAACCCTTTGTCGGAACTGACCCATAAACGCCGCCTTTCTGCACTCGGGCCGGGCGGATTGACGCGGGATCGGGCTGGATTTGAAGTGCGTGATGTCCACCACTCCCATTATGGACGGATGTGCCCCATCGAGACGCCGGAAGGCCCGAATATCGGCCTGATCAACTCCCTGGCCTGCTATGGGCGCATCAACGAGTACGGTTTCATCGAGACCCCGTATCGGCGCGTCGATCCGGATACGCATCGGGCAACGGATGAGATCGTCTACCTGACCGCCGACGAAGAAGACAACTATTACATCGCCCAGGCGAATACCCCGCTGGACGAAGAGGGCCGTTTTCTGACCGACGAGATCCTCTGCCGTTACCAGGATGACGTCTTGCCCCTTCCGCCAGAGCGGGTCGACTTCATGGATGTCTCCCCGAAGCAAGTTGTCTCTGTGGCGACGGCTTTGGTCCCGTTTTTGGAAAATGACGACGCCAGCCGGGCGCTGATGGGCTCGAACATGCAGCGCCAGGCAGTGCCTTTGCTGACCACCGAGGCGCCTTACGTCGGCACCGGTTTAGAGTACCGTACGGCGGTGGATGCCGGGGCAGCGATCGTTGCCAAACACGACGGAGTAATCGAAAAGGTGTGGGGAAATGAGATCGTCTTGCGCCGTTACGATGAAGTGGATGGCCGCCGTGTACGTGGAGAGGCAGAGCATTACAAGCTGTACAAGTTCATGCGCTCCAACCAAGGAACCTGCATCAACATGCGACCGGTGGTCCACGAAGGCCAGCGGGTGAGGGCGGGCGAAGTGCTTGCCGACGGTCCCTCGACCGATCACGGCGAACTGGCCCTCGGGAAAAACGTCCTGGTCGCCTATATGCCTTGGGAGGGCTATAACTACGAGGATGCCATCCTGATCAGCGAACGCCTCGTCAAGGACGACGTCTTTACCTCGGTGCATATCGAGGAATATGAGTGCGACAGTCGCGATACCAAGCTCGGCCCTGAGGAGATCACCCGCGACATTCCCAATGTCGGCGAAGAGGCACTGAAAAATCTGGACGATCGTGGCATCATTCGCATCGGTGCCGAAGTACATGCCCAGGATATTTTGGTCGGCAAAGTGACGCCCAAAGGGATGACGGAGCTTACTGCCGAGGAACGTCTGCTCCATGCCATTTTTGGAGAAAAAGCGCGCGAAGTGCGCGACACCAGCCTGCGCGTTCCCCACGGCGTCTCTGGCATCGTCGTCGATGTGAAGCTTTTCTCCCGGGAGAACTCCGATGAGCTTCCTCCTGGCGTCAATGAACTGGTCCGTGTCTATATCGCGCAGAAGCGCAAGCTCTCCCAAGGGGATAAGATGTCTGGACGCCATGGCAACAAAGGGGTGGTCTCCCGGATCTTGCCAGTGGAAGATATGCCCTACTTGCCCGATGGAACGCCGGTTGATATCGTCCTAAATCCTTTGGGCGTTCCTTCACGGATGAACATCGGGCAAATTCTGGAAGCCCACCTCAGCTTGGCCGCACAGCGGCTGGGCATCTATGTGGCCACCCCGGTTTTTGATGGGGCGACTGAAGCGGAGATCGATGACCTCCTCAAGCAAGCGGGCATCGATGCGGATGGCAAGACGGTCCTCTACGATGGACGTACGGGAGAGCCCTTCCACTCAAGGGTTACGGTCGGATACGCCTATATGCTCAAACTGCACCACTTGGTCGACGATAAGATCCACGCCCGTTCCACCGGACCGTATTCGTTGGTGACGCAGCAACCGTTGGGCGGAAAAGCGCAGTTCGGCGGCCAGCGTTTTGGAGAGATGGAAGTGTGGGCATTGGAAGGTTATGGAGCTGCCTACATGCTGCAAGAGGTGCTGACCGTCAAGTCAGACGACGTCACGGGACGGGTCAAGACCTATGAGGCGATCGTCAAGGGCCACAACGTGCCAGAACCGGGCGTTCCGGAATCGTTTAAGGTACTGGTCAAAGAGCTGCAGAGCCTGGCACTGGATGTACGCGTGATCAGTCCGGAAGGCCAGGAGGTCCAACTCAAAGAAATCGAGGATGAAGAGGACGATCAGCCAGGGCTCAACCTCAATCTCGAGGGGGCGGAGCGCGGCACAGACGAGGAGTGAACGCAACCGTCTCGAACCGGATCTCTGCGGACAAGGTGAACGTGAGGATACGACGCCGAATGAGGGGGCTGCGCAGTGGACGTCAATCTCTTTGATTCGATTAAGATCTCACTGGCTTCTTCGGAAATGATCCGGGGCTGGTCGCACGGTGAAGTAAAAAAGCCGGAGACGATCAATTACCGTACGCTCAAGCCAGAGCGGGACGGCCTGTTCTGCGAGCGGATCTTTGGGCCGACGAAGGACTGGGAGTGCCACTGCGGCAAGTACAAGCGCGTGCGGTACAAGGGCGTCGTCTGTGACCGTTGTGGGGTCGAAGTGACCCGGGCCAAGGTTCGGGCGTGAACGGATGGGACACATTGAATTGGCCGCTCCGGTCACCCACATCTGGTACCTGAAGGGCATTCCCAGCCGGATGGGGCTGGTCCTGGATATGTCCCCCCGGGCGCTGGAAGAGGTGACCTATTTCGCCGCCTATGTCGTTACCGAACCCGGGGAGACGCCTTTAGAGAAGAAGCAGCTGCTTTCGGAGAAGGAGTACCGTTCTTACCGGGAGCGTTACGGCGCGGCCTTTAAAGCGGAGATGGGTGCAGAGGCCGTGCGCCGACTGCTCGCCGAAGTCGACTTGGATGCCGAATGCGAGAAGCTGCGTGAAGAGGTGCAAAACAGCCAAGGGCAGCGACGGTCACGGGCGGTCAAGCGGCTCGAGGTTCTGGAAGCATTTCGCCAGTCAGGACAGCGACCGGAGTGGATGGTGCTCGACGCGTTGCCCGTCATTCCGCCTGATCTGCGACCTATGGTGCAGCTCGATGGTGGGCGTTTTGCAACCAGCGATCTCAATGATCTCTATCGCCGGGTGATCAACCGCAACAACCGCCTCAAGCGGCTGTTGGAGTTGGGCGCGCCGGATATCATCGTGCAAAACGAGAAGCGCATGCTGCAGGAGGCGGTCGACGGTCTGATCGATAACGGCCGTCGAGGCCGTCCGGTGGCCGGACCGGGAAATCGCCCGCTGAAATCTCTCTCGCATATGCTGAAGGGCAAGCAGGGCCGTTTTCGCCAGAACCTGTTGGGCAAGCGCGTCGACTATTCCGGGCGCTCCGTGATTGTGGTGGGGCCCGATCTGAAGTTCTATCAATGTGGCCTCCCCAAGGAGATGGCCCTTGAGCTGTTCAAGCCTTTCGTGATGAAAGAGCTTGTCGCTCGGGGCATCGCCCACAACATCAAGTCGGCCAAGCGCCGTGTCGAACGTCAGGCGGATGAAGTATGGGATGTGCTCGAAGATGTCATCCGCGAGCATCCGGTACTCCTCAACCGCGCGCCGACGCTGCACCGCTTGGGCATCCAGGCGTTTGAGCCCGTGTTGACAGAAGGGCGCGCCATCAAACTGCACCCCATGGTCTGCAATCCGTACAATGCAGACTTTGACGGCGACCAGATGGCGGTTCACGTGCCACTCTCTGCCGAGGCTCAGGCAGAGGCCCGCCTGTTGATGCTTTCGACCAATAATATCCTCGATCCCAAAGACGGCAGTCCAATCGTCGGGCCCACCCACGACATGGTGTTGGGCTGCTATTACCTCTCCATCGAAGAGGCAGGGGCTCTTGGGGAGGGGCGTCTCTTCGCCTCCCCCGAAGAAGCGCGGATGGCCTACGATCGCGGGGAGCTCTCGCTGCACGCCCGTATCGTCTTGCCCGTGCGCTCGTTGAAGCGGAGCTCCTTTACGCCCCAGCAGCAAGAGCAGCTATTCATCACAACGTTGGGCAAGTGTATCTTTAATGAGATTTTTCCGGAAGATTTTCCATTTGTCTGCGAGCCGACGCGTGAGAATCTAGAGAAAGGTCCGCAGGAGAGCTTCTTCATTCGCGAAAAAGGCGCCGATCTCCGCATGCTCTGCCACACCTTGCCGGAGCACAAGAAGATCGACAAGAAGTTCCTCAATACCGTGGTTGCCTTCTTCTTTGAACGCTACGGTGGGGTTAAGACGGCAGAAATGCTCGACCGCATGAAGGATACCGGCTACCATTGGGCGACGGTTGCAGGGGTGACGATTTCGGCTGCGGATATCATTGTACCCAGCGAGAAGCCGGCAATCATCGCCGAGGCGCAGCGCCAGGTCGACCAAGTGCAACGCCAGTACCGCCGCGGCTTGATCACCGATGCCGAACGGTATGACCGGGTGGTTTCGATCTGGAACAAGGCGAAGGATGACATCTCTGCTGTTGTGATGAATTCCTTCGACCGCTACAACCCGATCTTCATGATGGTCGACTCCGGGGCTCGAGGGAACATTTCCCAGGTCACGCAGCTGGCTGGCATGCGGGGCTTGATGGCCAACCCGTCGGGACGGATCATCGAGTTGCCCATCACTGTCAATTTCCGCGAAGGCTTGACCGTTTTGGAGTACTTCATTTCCACGCACGGCACCCGCAAGGGATTGGCCGATACGGCGTTGCGCACGGCGGATTCGGGATACCTGACCCGCCGGCTGGTGGACGTCGCCCAGGACCTCATTGTGCGCGAAGAAGATTGCCACACCGATGACGGTATCTTTGTCACGGTATTTTACGAGGGCGGTGCCTTGGTTGAATCGCTTTTCGACCGCATTGCCGGCCGCTTTGCTGCAGAGACGATCCGGGATCCTGAGTCCGGTGAGGTCTTGGTGCCGCGCAACGCACTGATCACCGACGATGTGGCGCGGCGCATCGAGGCGCTGGGGATCGAGCGGGTCAAGATCCGCTCGGTGCTCACCTGTCAGACCGAACACGGAGTCTGCGTCAAGTGTTATGGACGCAACATGCCGACAGGCAGTACCGTCAACATCGGAGAAGCGGTGGGCATCATCGCGGCGCAGTCGATTGGCGAGCCTGGCACGCAGCTGACCATGCGTACCTTCCACACCGGTGGTGTGGCCGGCGAAGATATCACCCAAGGTCTCCCCCGGGTTCAAGAGCTCTTTGAGGTACGCAATCCGAAAGGCGAAGGTGTGTTGTGCGAATTTGACGGGATCGTCACTGCCATTCGCGATGGGCGGGAGCGCCGGGAGATCGAAGTTCGCTCCGATGTGGACGGTGAGATCTACAGCGTGCCCTTTGGCGCCCGTATCGTCGTCAAGGAAGGACAGCACGTTACTGCCGGACAGGCGCTGACGGAAGGCTCGCTGGATCCCAAAGAACTCCTGCGCGTCGCGGGGCTGCCTGGTGTCGAGGAGTACCTGCTGCACGAGGTGCAGAAGGTCTACCGCCTGCAAGGGGTCGACATCAACGACAAGCATATCGAGGTGATGATTCGCCAGATGCTGCGCAAGGTGCGGATACGGGATGCGGGGGATACCGCTCTGTTGCCCGGATCCTATGTGGACTTCCATACGTTTGAGGAAGCCAACCGCGATGTGCTGATGCGCAGGGGCACCCCGGCTGTCTGCCGCCCGGTGATCCTGGGCATCACCAAGGCGAGCTTGGAGACCGAATCCTTCCTCTCTGCCGCGTCGTTCCAGGAGACCACGCGCGTGCTGACCGATGCAGCGATCAAGGCACGGGAGGATCACCTGATCGGCTTAAAGGAGAATGTCATCATCGGCAAGTTGATTCCTGCGGGAACGGGGATGCCCGCTTATCGGCGGCTACAACCGGTGATCATGACCCCCCAACAAGCCGAGCAGACCGAGCTAGAGGAGCTGGAGATCGCACAGGCAGCCCAGCGCTGAGCAGAAGATGCTTTGGAACGCTTGACGTCTTTCGAGCACGATGGTACACTGCGTCGCGCGTGTGATCGGGGCAGATCGAGCTCTCCCAGTCGGCGAGTGGGCCGGGAGGTGTTCCTGTGCTGGATGTTTACCAGCAGGTACGAACAGCCAGCCACAAGGTGGCTGGGATACGCCAAGTGCAACGCGCCTTAAACCGGGATTCGGCCATTTTGCTGGTCGTAGCCGAAGATGCGGAAGCACGTCTGACAGCGCCATTGGTTCAGTTGGCAGAAAAGCGTCGGATCGCCGTACAGCGGGTGCCGTCGATGCGCCAGTTGGGCCGTGCCTGTCGGCTCGAAGTAGGTACCGCTGCCTGTCTCATCCTACAAAAGTCTTGATCAGAGAAAGGAGGCGAAGAGATGCCTACCATCAACCAATTGGTACGCAAACCACGCAAGGCGGCCAAAGCGAAGTCGAAAAGCCCTGCCCTGCAGTATGGCTACAATTCGCTGAAGCGCAAGCAGACGGTCTTGCCAAAGGGCAACCCCCAAAAGCGTGGGGTCTGTACCCGTGTCGGGACGATGACGCCGAAGAAGCCGAACTCGGCCTTGCGCAAATATGCCCGTGTACGCTTGACCAACGGGATTGAGGTAACCGCCTATATCCCGGGGATCGGGCACAACCTGCAGGAGCACTCGGTGGTGTTGGTCCGTGGCGGCCGTGTCAAGGACCTTCCGGGCGTTCGCTACCATATCGTGCGCGGCGCGCTCGATACAGCCGGGGTTGCCAACCGAATGCAAGGCCGTTCGCGCTACGGGGCAAAGCGACCCAAGAAAAAGTAAGAGGGAGAAATGCACGAGTAAATTAGAGGGAGGTGGTTGACGCAGATGCCACGTAAAGGACCAGTACCGCAACGGGAAGTGGCCCCCGACGCGCGTTACCATAGCGATGTCATCACGCGGTTTATCAACAAGATCATGATCGATGGAAAGAAGAGCATCGCACAGCGGATCTGTTATGAGGCGCTTGACCGTGTCGGCGAGCAGACAGGGAGAAACCCACTGGAAGTGCTGGAGCAGGCCCTGCGCAATACGGCGCCGATGCTGGAAGTCCGGCCCAGGCGGGTGGGTGGCGCTACCTACCAGGTCCCCATGGAGGTGCGTCCCCAAAGGCGCTTGAGTCTTTCGATGCGCTGGATCGTCCGTTATGCGCGCGAGCGCGAAGGGCGTTCGATGATCGAAAAGCTCGCAGCTGAAATCATCGATGCGGCAAACAATACTGGGGGAGCGGTGCGGCGCAAGGAAGAGGTCCACCGTATGGCGGAATCCAACCGTGCGTTTGCCCACTACCGCTGGTAGGAGAAGCAGAGGAAGAGGCTGTCTATGACACGCGAATACCCATTGGCCAAGACCCGCAACATCGGGATCATGGCGCATATCGACGCTGGAAAGACGACGACCACAGAGCGTATCCTCTTTTACACCGGCCGCACCCATAAGATCGGTGAGGTGCATGAGGGTACGGCAGTGATGGACTGGATGGCCCAGGAGCAAGAGCGGGGCATCACCATCACGTCAGCGGCGACCACCGCTTTCTGGCGTGATTGCCGCATCAACATCATTGATACGCCCGGACACGTGGATTTCACGGTCGAGGTTGAGCGCTCGCTACGTGTGTTGGATGGTGCCATCGCTGTTTTTGATGCGCGCAATGGCGTCGAGCCGCAGTCTGAAACCGTCTGGCGCCAAGCCGACAAGTACCACGTGCCTCGCATCGCCTACATCAACAAGATGGATGTCATCGGTGCAGATTTCGCCTACTGCGTGCAGAATATCCGCGAACGGTTGGGGGCCAACGCAGTCGCGGTGCAGCTGCCCATCGGTGTGGAAGACTCCTTTGCAGGCGTGGTCGACTTGGTGGCGATGCACGCGCTCATCTATGACGAGGAGCTTGGCCAACATTTCGAAGTGGTCGAGATTCCCGAAGAGCTCCGTGACGCGGCACAGGAGCAGCGGCGCATCTTGTTGGAGGCTGCGGCAGAATTCGACGATGCCCTGATGGAGAAGTACCTGGCAGACGAGCCAATCACCGAAGCGGAGCTGCGGGCAGCCATCCACAAGGGAACCGTCTCCAATGCGTTGGTCCCTGTTTTTGCCGGCTCTTCATACCGGAACAAGGGGGTTCAGCCGCTGCTCGACGGAGTGGTCGATTACCTGCCGTCTCCGCTGGAAGTGCCGCCGGTGAGCGGTACGACCCCAGATGGCGAACCTACACAACGCCATGCCAGCGAAGACGAGCCGTTTTCGGCGCTTGCTTTCAAGATCATGAGTGATCCGTTTGTCGGCAAGCTCTGTTATTTCCGCGTCTATTCCGGAAAGCTTTCTGCCGGATCTTACGTTCTCAATGCGACCAAGGGACAACGGGAGCGCATCGGTCGTATCATGTTCATGCATGCCAACCACCGGGAAGAGGTGGAGGCGGTCTATGCGGGCGACATCGCTGCAGCAGTCGGATTGAAGAGTACGACGACTGGCGACACGCTCTGTGACGAGCAGCATTCGATCATCCTCGAGTCGATGTCCTTTGCCGATCCGGTCATTCACATGGCCATCGAGCCCAAGACGAAGGCGGATCAGGACAAACTGGCGCAGGCGCTGCAGAAGCTGACCGAAGAGGATCCGACCTTCCACGCTTCCACGGATCCGGATACTGGGCAGACGATCATCTCCGGGATGGGCGAGCTCCATTTGGAGATCATGGTCGATCGCATGCGCCGGGAATTCAAAGTCGATTGCAATGTCGGACGGCCACAGGTCGCGTATCGCGAGACCATCCGCAAGTCTGCCAAAGGCGAGGGCCGCTACATCCGGCAGACAGGTGGCCGGGGTCAGTATGGTCACTGCTTTGTCGAGCTGGAACCCTTGCCCCGTGGCAGTGGATATGTCTTTGAGAACAAGATCGTTGGCGGTGTCATTCCCAAGGAGTATATTCCGGCGATCGATGCCGGCATTCGTGAGTCGATGCAGAACGGCGTGGTCGCAGGCTATCCAACGGTAGACATCAAAGCGACGGTCTATGACGGCTCGTACCATGAGGTCGACTCATCGGAGATGGCCTTCCACATTGCCGGCTCAATGGCGTTTCGCGCTGCGGCCCAAAAAGCCGATCCGGTCTTGCTCGAACCGGTCATGAAAGTCGAGGTGATCGTCCCGGAGGAGTTTATGGGCGACATCATCGGAGATCTGAATGCTCGCCGCGGCCGCATTGAAGGCATGGAACCCCGGCCAGGAGGCGCGACGGCGATCCATGCGATGGTGCCGTTGGCGGAGATGTTCGGCTATGCCACGGATCTCCGCTCCCGGACCCAAGGGCGCGGCACCTATACCATGGAGTTTGCCAGCTACGAAGAAGTGCCTGCCAACATCGCCGAACAAGTGGTGGAAAAGCAAGCGCGCTGAGGCGTACCTGGCAGGTGCGCAAAGCAGATGAAGGAGTGAGCTTGGGTGGCGAAACAACATTTCGAGCGGACCAAACCGCATGTCAACATCGGTACGATCGGGCACGTCGATCATGGCAAGACCACATTGACGGCTGCCATCACCCTGGTCCTTTCCAAGCAGGGGAAAGCACAGTATGTCGCTTATGATCAGATCGACAAAGCGCCGGAAGAGAAGGCTCGCGGCATCACCATCAACACCATGCACGTCGAGTACGAGACGGACAAGCGCCACTATGCCCACGTGGATTGCCCAGGGCATGCCGACTACGTCAAGAACATGATCACGGGTGCTGCACAGATGGACGGTGCCATCTTGGTCGTTTCAGCTGCAGACGGTCCAATGCCGCAGACCCGTGAGCACGTGCTGCTGGCCCATCAGGTGAACGTGCCGTACATCGTGGTCTTCCTCAACAAGGTTGATCAGGTGGACGATCCGGAGTTACTCGAGCTGGTGGAGATGGAAGTACGCGACCTACTCAACGAGTACGAATTTCCGGGGGACGATGTGCCTGTCATTTCCGGTTCTGCGTTGAAGGCGCTGGAGTGCGGCTGTGGTCAGCGCGAATGCCCCTGGTGCGGCAAGATCCTCGAGCTGATGGATGCCGTGGACAGTTACATTCCAACTCCAGAGCGTGAAGTCGACAAGCCGTTTTTGATGCCGATCGAAGATGTCTTCACCATCACCGGCCGTGGTACCGTGGTGACAGGCCGAGTCGAGCGTGGCAAGGTCAAAGTGGGCGACGAGGTCGAGCTGGTTGGCTTGCGGGAGCAGCCGCGCAAGACAGTTGTGACGGGTGTCGAGATGTTCCGCAAGACGCTGGACTATGCGGAAGCAGGCGACAATATCGGCTGCCTGCTGCGTGGCATAGAGCGCAAGGATGCAGAGCGTGGCATGGTGCTGGCCAAGCCTGGATCCATTCACCCACACACGAAGTTTGAATGTGAAGTGTACGTGCTGACCAAGGATGAAGGCGGACGCCATACTCCGTTTTTTGATGGGTATCGGCCCCAATTCTTCTTTCGGACCACCGATGTGACCGGTGTCGTCCATCTCCCGGAAGGCACGGAGATGGTCATGCCCGGTGACAATGTGCGCCTTACCTGCGAGCTCATCTCTCCGGTGGCCATCGAGGAAGGTTCCCGCTTCGCTTTTCGTGAAGGCGGACGGACAGTGGGCGCCGGCGTCGTCACGAAGGTCTTGGGCTAGTCTGCCTGCAGCGGGGTGCCGGCGTGCCCGACAGGTGGTACCCCGCTTTTTTATGCGTATGTGAAAGCAACGCAGTATCCCAGGGAGGTTGCCGCCCCTGACGGCACGGGTCGGGAAATTTTCTGGGGGATCTACGTCCACGAGACGAGGAGGAAAAGCCGTGGCAAAAGGGCAGAAGATCCGCATCCGCCTGAAAAGCTTTGATCACAATCTGCTGGATCAGTCGGCAGAGCGCATTGTAGAGACCGTCCGCCGCAGCGGTGCCCAACTTTCAGGCCCGGTACCCCTGCCGACCGAAAGGACCGTCTACACCGTGTTGCGGGCCCCGCACAAATATAAGGATTCGCGGGAACAATTCGAGATCCGGACGCACAAGCGCCTGATCGACATTCTCAACCCGACACAGGCGACGGTCGACGGTCTGATGCGCCTGGATCTGCCGGCAGGTGTCGATATTGAGATCAAGCTGTAGTGAGGGAAAAAGCGATGCCAGCGCTCACACCCAGGTGAGCCTACGGCGGGAAGACGAGGGAGGCAGAAGGTGCGTAAAGGGATTCTGGGTGAAAAGCTTGGGATGATGCAGCTTTTCACGGAAACCGGTGAGGCCAAGGCGGTGACGGTGGTCCAAGCGGGACCGTGCGTCGTCGTTTCGGTCAAGACACCGGAAAAAGACGGTTACAAAGCCGTCCAGCTGGGCTTTCAGCCGATGCCGGAAAAGCGGGCGACCAAGCCATATGCCGGCCAATTCAAAAAAATCGGCATCGCACCACAGCGCTTTCTACGTGAAGTTCGGGATATGGACATTGAGGCCTACCAACCAGGGCAAGAGATTCGGGTAGGTGACCTCTTTACCGCAGGTGAACGGGTCGACGTAATTGGCACCAGCAAGGGAAAGGGTTTTCAGGGCGTGATCAAGCGGTTCCACGGCCGACGTGGCCCCATGTCCCATGGATCGATGTACCATCGCCGCCCCGGATCGATGGGGGCGACCGGTCCCAACCGCGTGCTCAAAGGCAAGCCGTTGCCGGGACACATGGGAGCCCAGCGCGTCACGGTGCAAAATCTTGAAGTCGTTCGCGTCGATGCCGATCGGAACCTGCTCTTTATCGCAGGAGGATTGCCCGGACCGCAAAAAGGCTTGCTGTTGATCCAAAATGCCGTCAAGAGCGCTGCCAGTGCGAAAGGAGGGGTCTGAGGTGCCGACGGTGCCGATGTTTAACATGGCCGGCGAGCAAGTCGGCCAGATCGAGCTGCCGGATGCCCTCTTCGGGCAACCCGTGCACGAAGCGGCCATCTATGCGGCGGTCGTGGGGCAGATGAAGGCCCGACGGGCCGGAAGCGCCTCGACCAAGACTCGGGCAGAAGTGCGGGGCGGCGGGCGCAAGCCTTGGCGGCAGAAGGGGACCGGTCGGGCACGCCAGGGTTCGATCCGCGCTCCCCAGTGGAAGGGCGGAGGTGTGGTCTTTGGACCCAAGCCGCGCGTCTTTGAGAACCGCGTGCCGAAGCGTGTCCGTCGATTGGCGTTGTTGAGCGCACTGTCGTCAAAAGTGCGCGATGGTGAAATCCTGGTCGTTGATCGTCTCGAAGTCAATGAACCCAAGACCAAGCAGATGGCAACAATCTTGCGCAACCTGAAATTGGATCGCAAGGTTTTGTTGGTGCAGCCGCAAGTCGACCGCAACCTCTACCTTTCTTCACGCAACTTGCCCGGTGTCCGGCTCAGCGAGGTGCGCAACATCAATGTCGTCGACGTGCTCGATTGCGACAAACTGGTCGTTACACCGCAATCGGTCGCCCGCATGCAGGAGGTGCTTGGCGAATGACGGACCCGCATGATATCATCCTCCGTCCGCTGATTACGGAGCAGGCGACAAGTGCGTGGGAAGAGAAAGTTTACACGTTTGAGGTGGCCCGCAAAGCCAACAAGGTCGAGATTCGCAAAGCGGTGGAAGCTATTTTTGGCGTACAAGTCAAATCCGTGCGAACGAGTCATGTGCGCGGCAAGCTCCGCAGGCAGGGAAAGAATCAGGGTTATACACGTAGCTGGAAGAAGGCACGGGTCACCTTGACCGAAGCGAGCAAGCCCATCGAGATCTTGATCTAATTCCTCGATGGGTGAGGAAAGGAGGGCAATGGTGGGGGTTAAGAAATACAAACCGACGTCACCGGGGCGGCGTTTCATGTCCGCGCTGACCTATGACGAGATCACAACCGATCGGCCGGAAAAGAAGCTGCTCGAGCCACTGAAAAAGTCAGGTGGCCGTAACAATCGGGGACGCGAGACGGCACGGCACCGCGGTGGCGGCCATAAGCGCATGTATCGCGTGATCGATTTTCGTCGGAATAAGGACGGCGTTCCGGCCAAGGTGCTGACCATTGAATACGATCCCAATCGCAGCGCCAACATCGCATTGGTGCGGTATGCGGACGGGGAAAAGCGCTACATCCTGGCTCCGATTGGGCTGAAAGTCGGCGAGACCATTGCCAACGGCTCCCAGGCAGAGATTCGCGTGGGGAATGCGCTTCCGCTGGCGAACATCCCTGTCGGCACCACCATCCACAACATTGAGCTCAAGCCCGGCAAGGGCGGACAAATGGTCCGCGCAGCCGGTGAGTCGGCCCAATTGGTTGCCAAAGAGGGCCGTTACGCCACCGTGCGCCTGCCTTCCGGAGAGATGCGCATGGTCTTGTTGACCTGCCGGGCAACCATCGGGCAGGTCGGCAACACCGATTGGGAAAACATCAACCTGGGGAAGGCGGGCCGTGCACGCCATCTGGGCATTCGTCCGCATGTGCGTGGCACGGTCATGAACCCTGTCGACCACCCGCATGGTGGTGGTGAAGGGCGAGCGCCGATCGGACGCAAATCACCGATGACTCCTTGGGGCAAACCGACGTTGGGATACAAAACGCGCAAGAAACACAAGACGTCTGACAAGTTTATCGTCCGGCGCCGTGGTAAAAAGTGAGGAGGTGAGCGGTAGATGGGTCGTTCGTTGAAGAAGGGGCCTTTTGCCGACGAATCCCTGTTGAAAAAGGTCCGAATGCTCAACGAGACCAACGAAAAACGGGTGATCAAGACCTGGTCGCGGCGCTCGACCATCTTTCCCGAGATGGTGGGCCATACTATCGCGGTTCATGATGGTCGGAAGCATGTGCCGGTCTATATCACGGAAGACATGGTCGGGCACAAATTGGGCGAATTTGCACCGACACGGACCTTCCGTGGACACGTGGCCCGGGCAGAGCGTTCGACGGGACGCCGGTAACGGCTTCTCTGAAGAGCCTAAGGAAGGGAGGTTTTCATGGCACGGGAAGCAGCAACATCTGACAAGCAGGCACGTGCGGTTGCCCGGTTCGTCCGCATTGCACCGCGCAAAGCTCGGCTGTGCGTCGATCTTATCCGCGGAAAACAGGTCGATGAAGCGCTCGCCATCTTGCGGTTTACTCCCAAGGCAGCAGCGCCCATCGTCGCGGACGTCATCGCCTCGGCAGCGGCCAACGCCGAGCATAACCTCGGTTTGGATCGGCAACGTCTGGTGATCAAAACGGCTTATGTCGATGGCGGTCCCAGTTTGAAACGCTATATTCCACGGGCGATGGGGCGCGCTTCACAGATTCTCAAACGCACCAGCCACATTACCGTGATCGTGGAAGAGAGTGCGCGCCTTCCTCGGCCGTCCGCTGCCCAGCGCAACCGCAGAACAGCACGTCGGACAGCTGCGGCAGCACCGGCAGAAACGGCAACTGTACCGTCCGAAAAGCCAGCCGAAGGGACCAATGAAGCGTAAGTTGGGTTGCCTTGACAAGCAGAACAGGAAGGAGATGTTGTCTTGGGGCAGAAGATCCATCCAATCGGTTTCCGCATCGGCGTGATCCGCGATTGGGAATCCAAATGGTATGCGGATCAGGATTTTGACAAACTGCTGCAGGAAGACGAGCAGATTCGTACATTTATCCGTAGTCGTCTGCGCGATGCCGCTGTCTCGACGATTGAGATCGAACGTGCCGCCGCCCGCGTCAATGTGGTGATTCACACGGCAAAACCGGGAATGGTGATCGGCAAGGGAGGCAGCGAGGTCGAGAATCTCCGCCGGGCGCTCTCTGAGCAGACCGGCAAACGGGTGCACATCGATATCGCGGAGATCCGCCACCCTGAATTGGATGCGCAGCTGGTTGCGGAAGGTATTGCCCAGCAGATCGAGCGCCGCGTTTCCTACCGCCGGGCCATGAAACAGGCGATCCAGCGGACAATCCGCGCTGGCGCGAAGGGCATCCGCACCAACGTGGCCGGACGGTTGGGTGGTGCCGAGATCGCCCGTCGCGAGTGGTACGTGGAGGGCACCGTTCCCATGCAGACACTGCGTGCCGACATCGATTTTGGTTTCGCGGAGGCACGTACGACGTACGGTCGGATTGGCGTCAAAGTGTGGATTTATCGCGGGGATGTCCTTCCGGAGCGCAAGGCGACAGCGGCTCGGCCTGCGGAAACGGAGGTCGTACAGTAATCATGTTGATGCCAAAGCGTACCAAGTACCGCAAGGTCCAGCGGGGGCGCATGAAAGGAAAGGCGAAGGCTGGAACAGAGATCAATTTTGGCGAGTGGGGCTTGATTGCGCTCGGAAGCGCCTGGATCACCAATCGCCAGATAGAAGCAGCGCGTATTGCCATCACCCGACACGTGCGTCGTGGGGGAAAGTTGTGGATTCGTATTTTTCCCGACAAGCCGATCACCAAAAAACCTGCCGAAACCCGGATGGGCTCTGGAAAGGGCAATCCAGAAGGATGGGTTGCTGTGGTCAAACCGGGACGGGTGATGTTCGAGCTTGCCGGCGTTCCAGACGACGTGGCCAAGGAGGCCTTGCGGCTCGCTTCCCATAAGCTGCCGATCAAGTGCAAGATCGTCCAGCGCGAAGGAGTTGAGGAGGCTCATGAAGGTTAAAGCAGTGCTCGACGAATTGCGCGAGCTGAGTGACGAGCAACTGGAGAAGCGCGTGAAGGATCTGAAGGAGGAACTCTTCAACCTTCGCTTCCAAGCCGCAACGGCCCAGTTGGAAAATCCAGCGCGGATTCGTCAAGTACGTAAGATGATTGCTCGGGTCCGTACGATTCAGACAGAGCGCAAGATGGGCATTCAGTAAGGAGGGAAGATGGTGGAGCAAGCCCAGGCAAGTGAGGGGGCGCAGCAAACGCCCAATCGCACGAACAAACGGCGGCAACTGATCGGAACTGTCGTCAGCGACAAGATGGAAAAGACCGTCGTCGTGCGTGTGGAACGTTTAATCGAGCATTCGAAGTATCACAAGCGGTTGCGCCGCAGCAAGAAATACAAGGCCCATGATGAAAACAACCGCTGTCATGTCGGCGATCAGGTGCGGATCGAAGAGACACGCCCCTTGTCCAAGGAGAAGCGCTGGCGTGTCGTCGAGATTCTGCGGACATCCATCTAGAGGGAGGTGACGCTGTGATTCAGCAAGAGACGCGCCTTCGCGCCGCAGACAACACAGGTGCGCGCGAACTCCTGTGTATCCGTGTGCTCGGTGGATCACGGCGCAAGTGGGGGAATATCGGCGATGTCATCATTGCCTCGGTGAAAAATGCTACGCCCGGAGGCGTTGTAAAAAAAGGCGATGTCGTACGTGCGGTTATCGTGCGGACGAAAAGCGGTGTACGGCGAAAGGACGGTTCGTACATTTCCTTCGATGAAAATGCGGCAGTGTTGATCGGTGCAGACGGTACGCCCCGGGGCACCCGTATCTTTGGCCCTGTCGCCCGCGAGTTGCGGGAACGCAACTTCATGAAGATCATCTCGTTGGCACCGGAAGTGCTTTAAAGCCAGCGGGGAATGCAGTGGAAGGGAGGGTGCCTGTGAAAGCGCGTCATCTGCACGTCCGCAAAGAGGATACGGTCGAAGTGATCTCGGGCAAAGATCGGGGCAAGCGAGGGCGTGTCTTGGTGGCCTATCCGGCCAAGGAACGTGTGCTGGTGGAAGGCGTCAACCAAATCAAACGCCATACCAAGCCCAACCCGGCTTATCCCAAGGGCGGTATCATTACCAAAGAGGCGCCGATCCACGTCTCCAACGTCATGATTGTCTGCAAGCACTGCAACCGGCGGACGCGGATTGCACACCGCTTCCTGGACGATGGCAAAAAGATTCGGGTCTGTAAGCATTGTGGGCAGTCTTTAGACGACTAGAAATTCCAATGGGGAGGTGAATGAGGGTGGCAGCAGTAGAAGAGAAACCTGAGCCAAGGCTGAAGCAACAGTATGAGCAGGCGGTGGTCCCTGCGCTGATGCAGCGTTTTAGCTACAAGAACCCGATGCAGGTGCCACGTCTCGAGAAGATCGTGATCAACATGGGCGTTGGGGAAGCGGTCCAAACACCGAAGGCCCTGGATGCGGCGATGGAGCAACTGACTTTGATCGCCGCCCAAAAGCCGGTTGTCACCCGGGCACGGAAATCGATTGCCGGCTTCCACCTGCGGGCAGGCATGCCGATTGGGCTGAAAGTTACCTTGCGCGGAGATCGTCTCTGGTATTTCATAGATAGGCTGATCTCGGTGGCCATGCCTCGTATCCGCGATTTTCGTGGCGTTTCGCCGCGGGCTTTTGACGGACGTGGTAATTACACCATGGGATTGAAGGAGCAGCTCGTTTTTCCAGAGATCGACTACGACCAAATCGATCGCGTGCGTGGGATGGACATCATCTTTGTCACGACGGCCAAGACGGATGAAGAGGCCCGAGTGTTGCTAGAGCAGCTCGGTATTCCCTTCGCCGCGCGGTAAATCCAAACCAGGAAGGGAGGCTCTGATCATGAACCTGTCGGATCCGATTGCCGATATGCTCACCCGTATTCGCAATGCCAATGCCGTTCGCCACGAAAACGTCGACATTCCCTACTCTAAGATCAAAGGTGCCATCGCTGAGATCCTCAAGCAGGAAGGTTTTGTCCGCGAGATCGAGGTGATGCCTGCCAAGCAAGGGGCGGGGAAGGTGATGCAGCTAAAGCTCAACTACGGACCCAACCGCGAGCAGGTCATTACGGGACTCAAGCGCATCTCCAAACCCGGGTTGCGTGTCTACGCGGGCAAAGACGAGCTTCCTCGCGTGCTGGGCGGCTTGGGTGTGGCCATTCTGTCCACTTCGCAAGGGATACTGACAGACAAAGAGTGCCGCAGGCGGGGTATCGGCGGAGAAGTGCTCTGCTACGTCTGGTAACCGAAAGGAGGTAAACCGTGTCACGTATTGGGCGACAACCCATTCCTCTGCCGCAAGGGGTTGAAGTGACCGTCGATGGTCACACCGTGACGGTCAAAGGACCAAAGGGAACCTTGACCCGCACTATCCACCCCAACATGCGCGTCTTTGTAGAAGATGGCACACTGCGGGTGGAACGGCCCAACGACGAACGTCAAAACCGGGCCCTGCACGGAACGAGCCGTGCGATCCTTGCCAACATGGTGCAAGGGGTCACACAAGGCTATCAGAAGAACCTCGAGTTGGTGGGCGTCGGCTATCGTGCAGCAAAAAATGGAAACACCATCACCCTTTCCGTCGGCTTTTCTCATCCAGTGGTCATTCCTGCGGAGGATGGGATCCAGTTCGATGTGCCCAATCCGACGCACATTACGGTCTCGGGGATCGACAAAGAGCAAGTCGGAGAGGTTTCGGCGAAGATACGCAGCGTACGGCCACCGGAACCGTATAAGGGCAAGGGTATCCGCTACGAGGGTGAGCACGTTCGGAGCAAAGTCGGCAAAACCGGCAAACGGTAAGCAGAGATCATGGAAGGAGGTGCGCAGCGATGGCCAAAAAGTCTTTGATCGTCAAAGCCCAGCGTCCCCCAAAATATGCAGTGCGCAGCTATACGCGCTGCCAGCGGTGTGGACGTCCCCATTCGGTCTATCGCAAATTCGGGTTGTGTCGCATTTGCCTGCGTGAGCTGGCACACCGGGGAGATATCCCGGGGATGACCAAATCATCGTGGTAAGAGAGGAGTGTAGGGTGTGATCAAGAAAGGAAGCCGCGAAGAGGCACGACAGCACAGGCACCGGAGGGTGCGCAAGCGCGTCGTCGGCACACCTGAGCGCCCGCGCCTGTCGGTCTATCGCAGCAATGAACATATCTACGCCCAAATTATCGATGACGAAAGCAGCCGCACGCTGTGTGCCGCGTCGACGATCGACAGGGAGTTGCGCGGCAAGCTCGCATCTGGATCCAACGTGGATGCGGCGCGTGCCGTCGGGAACCTGTTGGCCCAGCGGGCGGTCGCCAAAGGAATTTCCAAGGTCGCTTTCGATCGTGGTGGGTATCTCTACCACGGACGGGTGGCCGCGTTGGCTGAGGCTGCGCGCGAGGGTGGCTTGGACTTTTAGAGGAGCGTTCCAAAAAGCAAGCAAACTGAAAGGAGTGAGTGATCTGGCTCGCATCAATCCACAGGGGTTGGAACTGGAAGAGTTTGTGGTGAGCGTGAATCGTGTGGCGAAGGTCGTCAAGGGTGGAAAACGGTTCAGCTTCTCTGCGTTGGTTGTCGTTGGTGATCGGGCAGGGCATGTCGGGTTGGGGCTGGGCAAAGCGAGTGAAGTGCCCGAAGCGATCCGCAAGGGCGCCGAAGTTGCCAAAAAGTCGTTGATCCGCGTGCCCTTGCGCGGTTCGACCATCCCGCACAACGTCATCGGACTCTTCGGATCTGCCCAGGTGCTACTCAAGCCGGCCTCTGAAGGTACGGGGCTGATCGCAGGAGGGGCTGCACGTCTGGTGATGGAGGCGGCAGGGATCAAGGACGTTTTGACCAAGTCGCTCGGTTCGAGCAATCCGATCAATGTCGCACAAGCAGCGATGGATGGCCTGCGCCGCCTGAAGACACCTGATGAGGTGGCCAAACTGCGGGGCAAGACCCTGCAGGAAGTTTTGTTCGGCTGAAGGGAGGGTGGAGAAGATGCGCCTGAATGAACTCCATGCACCGGAAGGCGCGCGTCATGCCAAAAAGCGTGTTGGCCGGGGAATCGGAAGTGGCCACGGGAAAACGGCGGGGCGCGGCACCAAAGGACAAGGTGCCCGCTCAGGCGGCAATGTGCGCCCGGGCTTTGAGGGCGGGCAGATGCCGATCACGCGCCGTTTGCCGAAACGGGGCTTCAAGAATCCCAACCACAAGGAGTATGTTGCTGTCAATGTCGGCAGGCTCGAACGGTTTGATGCGGGTACGGTGGTAACCCCCCAACTGTTGTTGCAGGAGCGGGTAGTCAGTCGGTTGGCAGACGGCATCAAAATTCTTGGCGGTGGTGAAATTAGCAAGCCATTGACGGTGCAGGCGGCGGCTTTCTCAGAGACGGCCGCTGCAAAAATTGCGGCAGCCGGTGGCAAGGCTGAGGTGATCTGAGTGTGGGAGACCTTCGGCAACCTCTTTCGCGTTCCAGAACTGCGTAGACGGTTGTTGGCCACCCTGGGGCTGTTGGTCATCTTTCGGATCGGTTCCAACATCGCCGTGCCCAATGTCGATCCCTCGGTGATCGCCCAGGCATCGTCGCAAAACGGCGGCATTCTCGCCTTCATGGATGCGCTTTCCGGTGGTGCGCTTTCGCGCATGTCAATCTTTGCCATGAGCGTCTATCCATACGTGACCGCCTCCATCATCGTGCAGCTGCTGTCGATGGACGTCATCCCGACCTTGACCGAATGGGCACGTGAGGGGGAGGCGGGCCGGCGCCGGTTAACCCAGTTGACCCGTTACTTGACCGCTATCTTGGGAGCCGTTCAGGCAGCCGGCTTTACCTTCGGGTATTTTCGCACCCTGTTTGGCGCCAACATCGTCGTCGATCAGAGCGTCTTTGGTTACGCAGAAGTCATCCTGGCGTTGACGGCCGGAACGGTCTTGCTAATGTGGTTGGGCGAAATGATCACCGAATACGGCATTGGCAATGGCATCTCGATCGTGATCATGGCGGGTATCGTCTCCCGTGTACCCGCTTATTTGCAGTCGATCTACCAGACTTGGTACGCGGGCAACCAGCCGCAATTGGCCTTGCACATCGCTTTTGGCGTGATCTTGGTGGTCATTGCGGTCTTGGTTGTCGCCGGGGTCGTCTACATGCACGAGGGTGTGCGGCGTATCCCGGTACAATACAGTCGGCGTGTGGTCGGGCGCAGGATGTATGCAGGACAGCAAACCCACATCCCAATCAAGGTGAATGCTTCCGGCGTTATCCCGATCATCTTTGCCTCGTCGTTGCTCTATGTGCCGGTGATCATTGCGGCCTTTTTCCCCAATCATGGCTGGGCGACTTGGATCGGCGCAAACTTAAACTTTCAAGGCGCGTTCTATAACGTGCTGTATGCCCTGCTCATCGTCGGGTTTACCTTTTTCTACACCTATGTGCAGATCAACCCGATGCAACTGGCCGACGACATGAAAAAGTACGGCGGATTTATCCCCGGGGTGCGACCGGGACGTCCGACGGAACAGTACATTACACGCATCATGAACCGTATCACCGTCGCCGGTGCCGTTTTTCTGGCAGTGATCGCCATTATCCCCTCCCTGTTCATCGGAGTGACCGGATTGACGGCGGTTTACTTTGGAGGCACTGCGCTGCTGATCATGGTGGGGGTCACGCTGGATACGATGAAGCAGTTGGAAGGCCAGCTCGTCATGCGCCACTACCACGGCTTCATCCGTTAGGGGTGTAGTGGACACGTGCGTGATGCGCGGATCGAACAGAAAGCGAGGTCGCCGATGCAACTTGTGTTGATGGGACCACCGGGAGCGGGAAAAGGCACGCAGGGTCCATGGATTGCAGAAGCATACCAACTTCCGATCGTGGCAACCGGAGATATGTTCCGTGAAGCGGTGGCAGCAGGCACCGAGCTGGGAAAGCTCGCCAAGTCCTACATGGATCGCGGCGCCTATGTTCCGGACGAAGTAACGGTGGGCATTGTCCGGGAGCGCTTGTCACAACCCGATTGTGCCAAAGGGTTTGTGCTCGACGGTTTTCCGAGGACGGCTGCTCAGGCCGAGGCGTTGGACCGTATCCTCGCAGAACAGCATCGTCAACTGACGCTCGTGCTCTACTTTGACGTCCCCCAAGAAGCGCTGCTGGAAAGGCTTTCCGGTCGGTGGGTCTGCCGGCAGTGTGGGGCGACCTATCATGTGCGCTTCCATCCGCCGCAGCAAAGCGGACGCTGTGACAAGTGCGGAGGCGAACTCTACCAGCGCCCTGACGATACCCGTGAGACTGCGTTGCACCGGCTGGAGGTCTACGAGCAGGAAACCGCCTCACTGCGCTCACTCTACGAAGCACGCGGATTGTTGCGCCGCATCGATGCGGAAGCGCCGATCGAGCAAGTACGACAGCAGGTGCGCGACGTCCTGGAGGAGGTCGATCGTTGATCATCCTCAAAACCGCCGAGGAGATCGAGAAGATGCGCAAAGCCGGGCGCGTGACCGCTGGAATGCTCGATGCAGTCGGGCGTGCCGTACGTCCCGGTATCACTACAGAAGAACTCGATGAAATTGCGGCAGATTTTCTGCGCGGTCAAGGTGCAAAACCTTCCTTTCTCGGCTTCGAAGGGTATCCCAAAACCATTTGCACCTCCGTCAATGAAGAAGTGGTTCACGGCATTCCGGGCCCCCGCGTCCTCCGCGAAGGCGACATTGTCAGCGTCGATGCCGGTGCGATTGTCGATGGCTATCAGGGAGATGCAGCGCGTACTTTTGCCGTCGGTTTCATTGATCCCCAGGCACAGAAGTTGATTGAAGTCACCGAAAAGGCGATGTACATCGGCATCAGCCAAGCCAAACCCGGGGTCCATCTGGGAGACGTTGGGTACGCCATCCAGCAATACGTAGAAGCGCAGGGCTTTGGCGTGGTTCGGGAGTATGTGGGACATGGGATCGGCACGGAAATGCACGAAGATCCACCCGTTCCCAACTACGGCCGTCCGGGTCGGGGCCTGCGCTTGCGTGCTGGGATGTGTATCTGCATCGAACCGATGGTCACCGCAGGAGATCCAGCCGTGCGATTGTTGGCCGACGGTTGGACAGCGGTCACCCAAGATGGATCGTGGGCGGCACATTTCGAGCATTCGTTGGCCATTCTGCCAGAGGGCGCAGAGATTCTTACGCAGCTGACATGAACAGGCGAAAGTTCGGCCGATGCGCTGTCAGGAGGCGCGCACAAGCCTGTTTGCGCTGTTTTGCTTGATTGCGTCAAGTGTGCTAAGATGGTCCACTGGTTTGTTGGGCCCTTCGACAGGGATGATGCGGCAAACAAAGAGCAGTGGAGCCACCTGCATTCCGGAGCAGATTCCTCCAGAGGAGCGGTGTAAGCTGTCAGCGCAAACGTCTGGCAGAAAGCTGAAAAAGGAATGCTTGAACGAATCGCCGATGGGAAGCAAGGGTGCATACCTACTCCGATGCAAGGCTGCCTGCCGCGGCGCGGGAGGAAGGTGAGGAAGAACGGCCAAGGAAGATGCCATCGAAGTGCAGGGAAGGGTCATCGAGTCTCTACCCAATGCCATGTTTCGCGTCGAATTGGAGAATGGACACCAGATCTTGGCCCACGTTTCCGGAAAGATTCGGATGCACTACATTCGAATTCTTCCTGGGGATCGGGTCACGGTCGAGCTCTCTCCCTACGACTTGACGCGAGGCAGAATCACCTATCGGTTTAAATAGCGGTTGCGGTAAGGAGGTACGAGATGAAGGTGCGCCCATCGGTGAAGCGTATCTGTGATAAATGTCAGATCATCAAACGCCATGGTCGTGTGATGGTGATCTGTGAGAATCCGAAGCACAAACAACGGCAGGGGTAAGGTGGGGATGAGAGAAATCCTCGGAAAAGGTGAAGGGAGGAAAGGATGCCGCGCATTGCAGGAGTCGATCTGCCCCGCGACAAGCGCATTGAGATCGCGCTGACGTACATCTATGGCATTGGCCTGCCGACTTCCCAGAAGATTCTCCGGGAGACCGGCGTGGATCCAGCGACGCGGGTACGGGATTTGACAGAAGACGAGACCACGAAACTGCGCGACTACATCGAGAAGAATGTGCGCGTAGAAGGTGACTTGCGCCGGGACGTGGCGCTCAACATTCGTAGATTGACGGAAATTGGCTGCTACCGTGGAATCCGGCACCGCCGTGGGTTGCCCGTACGCGGACAGCGCACCCGGACCAATGCCCGCACACGCAAAGGGCCGCGCAAGACCGTTGCTGGCCACAGGAAGTAAGCGTCTGTGACGGAATATCTGAGCTTTTGAAGGGAGAAATGCATGCCTCCGGCAACACAACACCGGGGTGGATCGGCCAGGGCGAGTGCAGCCGCGCGTCGGCGTCGGGAACGGCGTCACGTCGATCGCGGAATCGCCCATATCTATTCCACCTTCAACAATACGATCATCACCATCACCGACATGCAGGGAAATGCGCTGGCGTGGTCCAGTGCAGGCAAAGAGGGCTTTAAGGGGTCGCGCAAAAGCACGCCCTTTGCGGCCCAGGTCGCGGCAGAGGCAGCGGCCAAGCAGGCTGCCGAAGCTGGCATGAGACAAGTGGAAGTCTACGTGAAAGGCCCGGGTGCAGGTCGCGAGGCAGCCATTCGCGCTTTACAGGCTGCCGGTCTAGAAGTGAACCTCATTCGGGATGTGACGCCGGTTCCACACAATGGCTGCCGGCCCCCCAAACGGCGGCGCGTCTGAGTCGACACGAAAAAACGAACCGATTGAAGGCGATCGGGTTCAACGAGGAGAAAGGTGGAAAAACTGATATGGCACGCTATACAGGGCCAAAGTGCCGCCTTTGCCGCCAGGCGGGGTTGAAGCTCTATCTGAAGGGCGAGAAATGTTACACCGACAAATGTCCGGTCGCTCGCCGTCCTTACCCCCCTGGCATGCATGGACAGGGCAGGCACCGCTCTTCTGAATACGGACGGCAGTTGCGCGAAAAGAACAAGGCCAGAAACTTTTATATGGTGCTGGAGCGGCAGTTTACCCGGTATGTGGATGAAGCAGAACGCCGACAGGGCGTCAGCGGTGAGACGTTGTTGCAACTGCTCGAATCCCGGTTGGATGCGGTCTTGTGGCGCTTGGGGATTGCAGCGTCAAAGGCGCAAGCGAGACAGATGATCCGCCACGATCACATCGCCGTCAATGGACGTAAGGTCAACATCCCGTCGTTTCTGGTGCGTCCGGGCGACACTGTGACCGTTCGTGAAAAAAGTCGCTCGCTGGGCATCTTTGACGTCGAAGCGATCGCAGCACGGCCAGTCGCACCCTGGCTGCAGCGTCAGGAAGATCAGCTGGGTGGGAGCTTCTTGCGCCAGCCAGCTCGGGATGAGATCGACACACCGGTACAGGAATCGATGATCATCGAGTACTACTCGCGTTGATCGGTGTGGGCTTGCAGGGTGGATTCTCCGTTGTCTATCGCCGCTTGCGCGAGGAGGGTGAAAGCCTTTGGTAGAGTTGGAACGGCCGAAGGTCGCACGCGTCTCTTCGGACGGCAAATACGGGAAGTTTGTGGTAGAGCCCCTGGCTCAAGGCTACGGCACGACACTGGGCAATGCGATGCGGCGCGTGCTGCTTTCCTCACTGCCTGGGGCAGCCGTGCGCCGGGTCAAGATCGAAGGGGTGCTCCACGAATTTTCTACGATTCCTGGCGTCTACGAAGATGTCACGGAAATCATTTTGAACCTCAAGCAGATCGCGCTGCGCATCTGGTCGGAGTCGGCAGATGAGGAGACGCTCATTCTCGATGCCGAAGGCCCCGCCGAGGTAAAGGCAGGGGATTTGCGTGTCGGGCCGGATGTGGAGATCATGAATCCCGATCTTCACCTGGCAACACTCTCTGCAGACGCGCACCTCTACATGGAGATCTCGGCAGGCAAAGGGCGAGGGTACCATTCTGCCGAGGCCAACAAGCTGGAAGGTCAGCCGATCGGGGTCATTCCCATCGATTCGCTGTACAGCCCTGTCACACGGGTCAATTATCAAGTGGAAAATGCCCGCGTGGGCCAGCAAACGAATTACGATCGGCTGATTCTTGAGGTGTGGACAGACGGCTCGTTGTTGCCGGCAGAAGCGGTCAGTGAGGCGGCCAAGATCCTCATTGACCAATTCCAGCTGTTCACCAAACTCCAGGCACAGGAGGCGCCTTCCGAAACCGGGGATGCAGATGCAGCGGGCAGCGACAACAAGCTGCTGCAGATGCCTATTGAAGAGCTCGACATGTCCGTGCGCTCGTACAATTGTCTCAAACGCGCAGGTATCAATACGGTTGGAGATCTGACTTCGCGCACGGAGGAAGAGATGATGAAAGTGCGCAATCTGGGACGCAAGTCTCTGGATGAAGTGATCGCCAAGTTGGCTGAAATCGGACTTTCGTTGCGCAACGACGACTGAAGGGAGGCGAGCAGATGCCGGCGAAGTACAAGGGCTATCGCAAACTGGGGCGTTCTACCGGGGAACGCCAAGCACTGTTGCGCAATTTGGTGAGCCAATTGATCATCCATGAATCGATCCAAACCACCGAGGCACGTGCCAAAGAGGCACGTTCCTTGGCTGAAAAAGCGATTACCCTGGCCAAAGCAGACAGTGTCAATGCCAGGCGGCAAGCCGTCCGGTTGGTCTACAACCATACTGTCGATGCACAGGCAAAGAAAGAGGCTTACAAGCAGGTTCGCAAGTCACGGGAGTACCTCAATTCGCAAGCTTTCAAAGAGGCGCAGCGTGACGTGGTCCAGAAACTCTTTGAAGAGATCGGTCCGCGTTACAAAGATCGTCCAGGGGGCTACACGCGCATCGTTCGTCTCGGACCTCGCAAGGGAGACGGGGCGCCCATCGTCCTGCTTCAATTGGTCTGAACCGTCACACGGCACAAAGGGCGGGGCAACCCGTCCTTTGTGTTATTGTGAGGGAGAACAGGGTGCTGTTTTGAGTCGTTGCAGCGGGGGGAAGAACAGTGCGACTGGAAGCACGGGGGCTCGGCTATACCTATCCGGCTGTCCCACAACCGGCGGTGCAGCCCTTCGATTTGACCGTGACGGAGCACAGCTGGATAAGTGTTATCGGGCCCAGTGGCTCCGGCAAATCGACCTTGGCCAAATTGTTGGCAGGTCTTCTGCCGCCGACAGAGGGCACGCTTTGGGTTGACGGGCTTTCCACTACAGAGCCGGAAGGAGAGCGGCGCTTGCGCAGCCAGACGGCGGTGATCTTCTCCAACCCGCAAAATCAGTTTCTCGGTGCCTCTGTCGAAGAAGATATTGCCTTTGGTCCAGAGAATCTGGGACTTTCGACAGCGGAGATCGCTGCCCGTGTCGATGCAGCCATCGCTGCACTACAGCTTGAGGAAGTACGGCACCGAGCTCCCCACGAGCTTTCCGGTGGACAGATGCAACGTGTGGCATTGGCGGGTGCGCTGGCGATGCAGTCGACGCTGTTGATTCTGGATGAACCGACTGCGATGTTGGATCGCCAAGGGGCACAGGCATTGGTCGGAACAGTGGAACAGCTTTACACGCAAGGACATGGGATCGTCTGGGTGACGCATGACTTGATCGAAGCTGCCCATGCCCAATGCGTTTTGATCCTGGAAAGAGGAAAGCTGGTCGCGACAGGAGATCCGCAGAAGCTCCTCGTCGACGAAACGCTTCTCGCCCAGGTGGGTCTGTCCCTTCCGCCCGTTGCCCGCTTGGCGGCTGCGCTAGAGGGCGTCGGTTTTCCTCCGCTCGGCCGGCCCTTACAACCAGCGGCGTTGGTGGAGCGCATATGGGCCTGCAGGTAAGCGATCTCCATTTCACCTATGACGAGGGTACGGAGCTGTTTCATGGCCTCTCTTTCGAAGTAGCCTCAGGGGAACGGATCGCCCTGATCGGGTCGAATGGTTCCGGCAAATCGACGCTTCTGCTGCTGATAGCTGGACTTTTGGTACCCTCTAAAGGGCGGGTGGTCCTCGATGGACGGACGATCCATCCCTCCCGTACCCCGCTGGCGCAAGCCCGCGGTCACATCGGCTTGGCACTGCAGCAGCCAGAGCGGCAACTTTTTGCCAACACGGTTGCAGAAGACATCGCCTTTGGTCCCACGCAGATCGGGGTGCCCAAGGAAGAGGTGGCCGCTCGTGTGGAAGAAGCATCGGCATTGGTCGGCCTGTCGAAAGCGCTGTTACAGCGCTCGCCCTTTACACTCTCCAGCGGGGAAGCTCGTCGCGCAGCTTTGGCCGGGATTTTGGCCATGCATCCGCAACTGCTGTTGCTCGATGAGCCGACAGCAGGATTGGATGCCGGAATGACACAGCAGTTCATCCTGCAGGTCAACCACTTTGTCGCTTCCTTGGGATCGACCCTGCTGCTGGTCACGCATGATCCCGAGGTTGCAGCAGCGCTCTGTCAGCGCGCAGTCGCCTTAGAGGCGGGACAGATCCGCTACGATGGACCCTTAGATGGTGCTGCAGCTGCAGGATGGCTGACGACCGCTGCCTGGTCCGTGACGGAAGAACTTGCACGTCGCGATCCTGCATGGGTGGCGCACGCCCGTCAAGATGAGGCAATTGCAGCGGCGGCGATGTGGTTTCGGTCGAGACAGGGGGATGTGTCGGTCATGGCTACAACCCCTCGTTTCCCGCGCTTTAACGGCGCGCCCTTGGGTGGAGACAGGACCGAACCTTTATCCCAGTGGAAAGAAGGAGGCACATAAGTGCAGCACGGGGTGGTGTCGGGCGCCTACATCGCCACAGGGAGCTGGCTGCACCGTATGGACCCACGGGCAAAATGGCTGGCTGTACTTGTCTGGATGGTCTCGGTGTTACTCGCTCGTCCGTTGTGGGGGTATCCAGTGGAAGCGGCAACCTTGGCAGTGGTTCTGGCAACCACACGACTTCCCCTCAGCGCTCTCTTTCGCGGACTGGGGGCGATCTGGTGGCTGTTGGGCCTTTCGGCCCTCTTGCAGCTGCTCTATCAGCACGGTGGGGTTGTGCTGGTTCGGTTGGGACCGATCGTCGTCACCAGCGTCGGGGTGCGCCTGGCGGTGGTCTATACCCTGCGCGTTGTCCTTTTGGTTGCCGGGGCAGCGCTGATGACAGCGTCTACGACACCGCTGGCGCTCAGCCGCGGCCTGGAAGGATTGATGCGACCCTTGCGGCGCTGGTTGCCGGTGGCCGATTTTGCGATGATGCTCTCCATCGCCTTGCGCTTCATTCCTACGTTGTTGGAAGAACTCCAGTCGCTGCGCTTTGCGCAGGCAGCCCGCGGTGCCCGCTTCGATGAAGGGCATCTTTGGCATCGTATGCGCGCGCTGTTGCCTCTGTTGATTCCCCTGCTGGTCCTTTCGCTGCGCCGGGCAGACGAGATCGCTCTGGCGATGGAAGCACGCGGCTATGGGGCGGCCTCCGAGCGCGGGGCCCTGCACCCCCTGCAGTGGCGTCGGGCCGATACGCTCGCGTTGGCAGGGGCGGTCGGCATAGGGCTCTCTGGCCTGCTGCCAGGGCCCGTCTTGGGTGCTGGATGAGCGGGGGTTCGCCGCGCAAGATCCTCCTTTGGCTGAGCTATCGGGGAGACGGTTTCCATGGTTTTGCCAAGCAACCGGGGCAAACAACCGTACAGGGGACCTTGGAGGCCGCGTTGGCCGACGTTGTCGGAGAAGCGGTTCCCGTCGTTGGTGCGTCCCGCACCGATGCTGGTGTACATGCCCGTCGCACGGCAGCACACTTTGTCACGGCGCAGCCGATCGCACCGCAGCGTTGGGCGGCAGTGCTCAACGCCCAATTGCCGCCTCAACTGCGCATTCTCTCCTCTCAACAGGTGCCTCTCGACTTTCACGCCCGCTACACCGCCATTGGTAAAGAGTACCGCTACTTTGTGCTGCACAGCCGTGCCCCGTCGCCGCTTCTGGTGCCGTACGTATACCGGGTCCATCGCACACTCGATCTTGTCGCCATGCAGCAGGCCGTGCAGGCGTTACGGGGTACCCACGATTTCACGAGTTTTGCCAAAGCCGAGGCTGGAGGAAGACGGGTGCGCACGCTTCGCCGGCTCGAACTTTACGTCGGTGATCCGCCTGCGCTGCATGCATCCGACGGCCAGCTGCTCACCTTTGTCGTCGAAGGGCCCGGATTTCTCTACAACATGGTCCGGATTCTGGTCGGCACCCTGCTTGCGGTGGGCAACCATCAGTTCGATCCAGAAGCGATCCCATCGATGCTAAAGGCACGGGATCGGCAGCAGGCTGGGCCGACTGCGCCGAGTCAGGGCTTGGTTTTGTGGGAAGTGCGCTATCCGACCATTCCCCTGCTCTTCGGCCGGTCGTGGTAAGATAGGAGCAACGTCATACAAGGAGTTAGAAAGATGAGCTCAGAAGAGAGACCGGTTTGCCGGGTCTTGCAACAAATTCCGGACGCTTTGCAAGCCTGGGTAGACCGGCATCAAGCGGAGCCAGGGGTCCATTTCTATGATGATGGCACACATCAGTACGTGCTCATCGCTTTGGGACAACGAAAGACGGGGGGCCACAGCGTCGCTATCGATGCTGTGGAATGGAACGGTGAAACGGTGCTGGTTCATTACCATGAGCGGCTCCCGGGACCCCACACGCTGGTCACCCAGGTGATCAGCTATCCAACGGTACTACTGGAAGTAGAAGAGAGACAGGCGCGGGTTCTGGCTGTGCAAGGTCCAGCCGTACCCGTCTGACCAAGGGGCGAGGGTGTGTTTGAGGAGATTCCGTGGTTACTGCAGAAAGAGCCCCTCGTTTGGGCCTGGGCGGTGACGTTGCACGAGCGATTTCAGGCTGCTGCGACGTACCGGAGTGGAAGCTGGCGGCCTTCTTCTGGAACAACGCGCTATACGCGGATCCGTCTGCTGCGCCGACACAACGACGAGCGGGTCGGCAGGGCAGCTTTTGAGTTCGGCGATGAGGCGCAAGGCGACTGGCAAGATGCCTTGCAACGGGCCCTCCAGGAGGCGGCGGAAGATCACCGGCTTGCTTACGAGATGCCCTCTGTAAGCCCATTTCCAGAGATTGCATTGGGAGAAGAGATCGATCCTCCAGCCTCGGTGGAGGCGCTGGTGCAGCGGTGCCAACAGGCTGTCGCGGCAGAAGGGATTCGCCTGCTCTACGGCCAAGTGATCGCTGCCAGAGAACATGTGGAACTGAAAAACAGCAGTGATGCCTGGGGTGGCTATGATCATGGACAGCTGCATGTGACGCTTCGCCTGGCATTGCCAGAGGGGCAGCAAACCTTCGATCTCTCTGCGCAACGTCGCCGCGCCGATGATCTGCCCATCGAAACGATGGTGCAGGGGGCTGCACGATGGTTGCGTGATCGGGAGGCTGCCGTAGCGTTGCCGCAAACACCGGTGCGGCTTTTTTTGGGAGGACCGTTGGTCCGAGAGGTGGCTTTGGGACTCCGCACCCCACTCTCTGCCCAAGCTGTCCTCGCCGGATGGCCCCATGCGATTCCGGGGGAAGCTTTTGTGCCAGGGGCAAAGGACGAGGGAATGACGGTGGCGAGCAATGGCGTGCTGCCGTATGGCACAGCATCGGCACCGTTTGATCCGGAAGGGCTTCCCCAGTGGCGTACGGTGCTGGTGGAGCGCAATCGGGTGATCCGCCTTGCAGCAGATAGTGGCGATGCAGTGGCGCTGGGCATCTCTCCGACAGGGTCTTTCGCCAATGTCGAACTCTCGCTGGGAAAAGTTCCACAAGATCAGCTGCAGGCAGAGGCCCAACTCCATCTGTGCGTTGGGCGGGTCCAGTGGAAGCCAGAGGAAGGGAGGTTCGTCTTGCGCTTTCCCCTCGGCTACCTACGGCAAGGCCACCGGTGGGATCCGGTTTCGGGCGGTGAGATCCAAGGGTCTTTTGCCGCATTGTGGTCCGGCGCTTGTCCGAGCGCAGAACGGCTCTTTTTGGGAGATTACGAGGGCCCCAGCGGATTGTTGACCGCTCCATTTTCCGTGACGGCATGACGCGCAGGACGAAAAGCGAACGAGAAGCCTTGTTGCACGTATAGGATACATGAGGGAGTGGATGAAGATGGGACTTTTTCGACGCTTACGGGATTTGACGATGTCGAATATCAACGCCCTGATCGACCAGGCAGAAGACCCTGTCAAGATGACCGATCAATATCTTCGTGACATGGAAGAGGATATCGGGGATGCGGAAGCGGCAGTGGCGCGGCAGATTGCAGTGGCCAAGGGGCTTGAACAGCAACTCAAGCAGACCGAGGAGGCAGCAGAGAAGCGAGCCAAGCAGGCGGAAACGGCCGTTCTTAAGGGAGACGACGAGCTGGCCAAGGAACTGTTGACAGAGAAAAAGCGTCTGGAGCAGAAAGCCGATGAACTACGGCCACAGGTAGAGCAGAGTCGGGCACAGACCGCGACTTTGCGCGAGCAACTCGACGAGATGCGCGAGCAGTATCAGGAACTCAAGCGCAAGCGGGATACACTCGTCGCACGGGCCGAAGCGGCAAAGGCGCAAAAGCAGATTGCGGAAGCTTTTTCGGGCTTTTCCAGTGACGGTGCGACAAGGGGATTTGACCGCATGGAAGAGAAGGTTCGGCGGATGGAGGCTGAGGCCGAAGCCCGAACTGTGGTGGACAAAGAGAAGGATTTGGACGAACGCGTTGCGGCTTTGGAGACGGACACTGTCGACGATGAGCTGGCTGCGTTGAAAAAACGGCTCGGCAAAACCTGAGATCACCTGATTTTGCACGACAACCCTTGACTTTCAGAGCACTCGCGGTAAGCTAGAGAACGCTTCGTTGTGCCGTTGCCCCGTCCAAGCGCGGTAATGCTGCGTCAGTACCTCCTCTGCCGCAGCGAGAAGCAGCGAACTGAACGAGGAGGAGTATTTTCATGCGTCAAACGACAATGCCGCGGGCCCTCAAAAACGCTGAGCGGCGATGGTTTGTCCTCGATGCAGCCGGAAAGCCGGTTGGTCGTGTAGCTGCAGAAGCTGTGCGTATCCTCAAGGGCAAATACCGTCCGACCTATCTTCCTTTTCTCGATATGGGAGACTATGTAATCGTCATCAATGCGGAGAAGGCCATCTTTACGGGCCGCAAATGGGAGCAAAAGTACTACTACCATCACTCGGGCTATGAAGGCGGCTTGCGCCTGACGCGGGCCAAAGATATGCTGCGGGAACATCCGACCCGGATTTTGGAGCATGCCATCAAGGGCATGTTGCCCAAAAATCCGCTCGGTCGACAGATGGGTCGCAAGCTCTTTGTCTATGCGGGACCAGATCATCCCCACGAAGCACAGCGGCCGGTCTTGTGGGAAGGGCCGCAGACGTTGCTCAAGGGAGGTGAGTGAAGTGGCACAGGTACTGCAATATCGCGGTACGGGACGGCGTAAGGTTGCCACGGCACGGGTGCGCCTGTTGCCAGGCAGTGGTCATATCGTCATCAATGGCCGTCCCTTGGAGGAGTACTTTCGGGGCATGGAGCACCTGCAGGAGATGGTGCGGCAGCCGTTGGTACTGACCGAGATGTTCGGCCGCTACGACGTGGTGGTCCGCGTTTCAGGCGGCGGACTCTCCGGTCAAGCGGGGGCGATCCGCCACGGTATCGCCCGAGCGCTCAACGAGGCGGATCCGGAGTTGCGTGGTCCGTTGAAGAAAGCCGGCTTTTTGACTCGAAATGCTCGCATGAAAGAGCGCAAGAAGTACGGACTGAAAGCGGCCCGCCGGGCACCACAGTTCTCCAAACGATAGTCGGCCGACTGCCGGCAGCAGGATGCCAACACAGAGGGCGGGAGCGATGGCTCCCGTTTTTTTCGGCTTGCCTGCGGCTATACAGCGCCTCCTTTCGGACAGACTAGCGGTAGCGCGTCTGTCGGAGGGGTATGGTGCGGCGCATACAGATGCGGATTGCAGGAGTGACCGTCGCTTGCTTGGCTGCACTTTTTGCATGGGTGCTCCATCTTCCTGATACAGCCCAAGGCTCTGCCCGGGCGCCTTTACCTCAGCAGTCACGGCCTCCAGCGCAGACGCCGACCCCCAAAGGACCACTGCCCCTGTCGGGTACGGTGATTGTCATCGATCCGGGGCACGGAGGCGTCGACCCTGGGGCAGTTGGCATCGATCAGGTGCTGGAAAAGGATCTTGCGTTGCAGCTTTCACAGCGGTTGAAACGGTTGCTTCAGTCCGGTGGCGCGCAGGTATGGTTGACACGAACAGGGGATTACGATTTGGCCGATCCGAAAACCAAAGGCTACTCCCGCCGCAAGCGACAGGATCTTCCCCGAAGGGTACGCTTTGCCAAAGCCCACAACACCGATCTGTTTGTCAGCATCCACTTGGATTCCTTCGGCCGCCAGACAGCGTGGCAAGGTGGCCATGTGCTGTACAATCCCAATCGTCCGGAGGCACGACGTCTGGCCCTTTTGATCCAAGACGAACTCAATCGCCAGCTGGACGGGAAAAAACGCGCGATACCACGACGTGACCTGCTGGTGCTCAATGCCCAGACCATCCCAGCGGTACTGGTCGAAGCAGGGTTTCTCTCCAACCCACAAGAGGTTCGCTTGTTGCAGACCCCTGCGTATCAGGAGCAGATCGCAGCTTGTCTCTACCGCGGCATCGTCCGTTTTTACCTGGGAGAAACGCTTCCATGAGTCTGGGGCACCCTCTTAAGACGCCCCGGATTACCCCCCCATTCCACCCCCCATGGTTCCACCGCTGCCACCAGAAGTGCCCGAGGATCCTTCTTGCGTTGCGCTGCCTCCCCTTTGCCCGCCTTGGGTTGTACTCCCCTGGGATTGTACCTGTTGAATCAGCTGGAGCAGCTGCTGGCGAAAGGAGGGGGTCTGCATTGCCTGCTGCATCAAGGATTGCACCTCTTGCCGATAGGTGGAAGAGCGCAGGGTCTGCAAGATCAACTGCTGAAAAGCAGGTTCGCTCATCACGCTCAACAGCGACTGTCGAAACTTGGGGTCATTCATGAGGGAGAGCATCAGCTGTTTTTGTTGTTGTTCCATCGCTTGGGCCATTGCCTGCTCGACCTTTGGATCCTGCAATAGCTTTTGCAATTCCTGCTGCTGTTTGGGATCGCGTAACGCTTCGGTGATGGCGGTACGCATCTCTTGAGAAGAGAGGATCAGCTTGCTGCGAAACGGCTCTTGGGAGAATAATGCCACCAGCTGATCTTCAAACTCCTTGGATTTCATCACATCGAGCACCATCTGGCGTGTGCTGCTGTAATTTTCACTGGGTGCCGGCTGTTGGGCTGCGCCGCTGCAGGAAGCCAACAGCAGTGTGAGCGTACCTACACTGCCGCAATAACCCAACACATGTCGCCATCGCACGGCTCATTCCTCCTGTGCATAGCATGCCCGACTCGCTTCGCCTCACGCAGGAGAGGCGCCTGGGTCCGCAGCAGCTGGAGGTACGGTTGCCGGAAGCGTGGCATGAGGCTAAGATGGGAGACGTCCCGGGAAGGAGATGGGGCGTAGAGATGCATCTGATGGAAGGTCTCTTGCTTTTTGCGGCTGGACTTGCCGCAGCGGCGCTGGTCGCAGCAGTTGATGCCCTCTTTTTGCCCCAGGGTATCGCTGCTTTCAATCCGTTTATTCTGGCATTGACCGATGCCGTGATCGCGTTGATCGGCTTTCTCATCTACCTCACCGTCAACTACTACGCGCGGCGTTTTTTTGACTGGCGGTTCTGGGCGATTGCACAGATTGTCATCGGCATCGGGCTGTGGTTCTACTTCTGGTATACCAATACAGCGGTCATGCACGGGCGCTACCTGACGACCTCTCAAAGCGATTGGATCTGGGGAACGCTCCTTGCGGCTTCGGTGGTCGGAGCGCTTATCGCTGTTGCGCTCTATACCCGTTACCACGCCATTCCGACTTTCTTCTTTCTTTCTGTCGCGAGCAGTCTCGAACTTTTCCCCTCGTTAAGTGCCCAGCAGAATGCCTTTGATGTCTCCTTGTTAGGAGAAGCGGCAATCCTAGCGACCAATTTCACGTTGATCTTGCTCTATCCCTGGTTGCTGCAGCGCAGCGCCGCCCGGCACCGTGCGCCGCAAGAAAGGCCTGCGGGAGAACAAGACCGCTCCGCAAACGTTTCCCAGCGCTGAGCCTGTTTATCCTCAGTGGTTTGCGCCGAGGGTCGGTACATTTTGCCCCGCTTGCAGCTGCAACAGTTGGCTGACGGAGACGCACCGATATCCTTCGTCTTTCAGCACGGGGGCAAAAAGACGGATCGCTTCCGCCGTGCCCGTTGCGCTGTCAGAAGCATGGAGCAAGAAGATCGCACCGGGGTGGGTCTGCTTGGCCACTGCGGTGGCGATCGTCCGGGGCTGTGGTTTCTTCCAATCCTGCGTATCTGCATCCCATTGGATTGCAGTCAAACCTTGGGCCCGGACCAAGCGCAGAAGCGTAGGGTTGTAGGCGCCGTTTGGAAAGCGAAAGAGCTTGGGGTGCTGGCCGGTGAGGGCCGTAAGCGTCTCAACGCCCTTTTCAATCTCCGCAGCAGCCTGATCTTCAGAGAGCTTTGTATAGGAACGATACGTGTAGCCTTCACTGCCGAGCTCATACCCTGCGGCAAGGATCGCTTGGACTTGTTGCGGATGGGCCTCGGCCCATTCTCCCGAGACGAAGAAGGTGGCTTGCGCAATCCCCTGGCTTTGCAGCGCAGACAGGACGTCTGTCACGACATGATCGCCCCAGGTGATGTCGAAAGTCAACGCCAGCGAGAGAGAAGAGGTCTGGACGCTGTAGACCGGTTCACCGCCTGAGGTGTTGCTCGCTGTCAGTGAGGGACGCTCGGCCCATAAAACGGAAACCGCGATCAGAGCGATCAGGGCAATCATCAGGGGACGGCGCAATTGTTTCAGGCTGAACGTCCAGATGGGAAACACGCCGACTCACCCTTTCCCAGAGAGGATGGCATGGACGGCCTTTAGCCTGTCCAATGCTTTCATCCATGGGTATGGGCCAGGCGCTGGGAATATGCGTTCGCGATGCTCAATTGTGAATGACGACTTTGGTATGGGCCGGGAGATGGGTATAGAACCAGCGTGCGTCTGCGACGGTCAGCCGTAGGCAACCGTGGGAGGCCGGCTGACCGAGCTTGGCTGCCTCACGGGGAAGAACGCGATGCTGCTCGTCCATTGCGACGCTGTGAAAGAGGAATTCACCCCAATTGAGAAAGGACGTCCAGTACATTGCACCTTCTTCTTCCGCATCGTTGTAGAACCAGGTTCCTCGGTTTTGCAGGTAGAACGTTCCCGTAGGTGTCGCCGTCTTTGGATTGCCTGGGATTCCTGACGAGGTGACCATGGTATACAACCGCTGCTTGCCGGAGAAAAGGATGACGCGCTGGGTGCTCAGATCGACGTCGACCCAAAGCGTTTGAGGATCGATTTTGGACAGATCGGGATAAGGACCGCCGGAAGGCTGGTACGGATCGATGCGATAGGTGACGCCGGCAGCTTTGGCTTCTGCTGCTGCCTTGGCAGAAAGGGGAGTGGACGGCAGGGGCGTCTCTTTCGAATGCGGTTTCGGGGCAGCGGTGGTCTGCTGTTGCGGTTGAGATCCCCTTTGTGGATGGCCAGTCTGGACACCCGCCAGCAGGGGACTGCCCTCATCGGAATGCGCTGTAGGGCGATCGCTGGTGCTGTCTGACGATGCATGCAGCGTTGCCAGCGGTTCGGCAGCGGAGATCCAACCGACCATTCCTCCCGCCACCAACGATATTCCCAAAAGGATCGGGATGAACAGCCACCGCCGCATACCTGCTCCCTTCTGCCACATTTTTTGCTTTTGCCAGTATACCGTACTCGCGAAGTTTCGACCAGGCGGATTTAGTGCCGATAATAAGCACCCAGTGTGATGGTGAGCACCGTTTGGCTGCCTTGGGAAATAGCGTCACATATACAGTTGCATATACAGGTTCCACAATGGCTGACCTAGAAAGAGTGCAAACAAGATGCCAAAAACGATGAAAGGTCCAAAGGGGATCAGCTTTTCCCCTTCCGGCAAAAAGGGCCGGGAGACAAATGCGAAGAGCAGGCCGCTGAGTGCGGCGACCAGCACCGCGACCAGTAGGATGGGCCAGCCGAGGAGAAAACCGGCCGTACCCATCAGCAGCACATCGGCACCGCCCAACGCCTCACGGCCGAGCAGGCGCCGCATCAGGCGTCCCAGCAAAGCGAAGAAAAGAAGACTGCCCAATCCAGTCAACAGCACGTTGAAGATCGCTGGCCAAAGCAGCAGGGTACGCCCAACCAGTGCAACACCCAGCGCGGAGAAAGTGAAAGTGTCGGGAATCTCCAGTGTGCGGGCATCGACCGTGGCAGAAAGGATCAGCAGGCCGCTTTCGACAAGCAGCAAGGCTGTCTCGGCCGTGATGCCAAAGTGCCAGACGATCAGGACGAACACGGCAGCTGTGAGCGCTTCGACCAAGGGATACTGTACCGAGATGTGCGCGTGACAATAGCGGCAGCGACCCCGCAGGGCAAGCCAGCTGAAGATCGGTACGAGATCCCAGGAACGAAGGGGATGTCCGCACTGCATGCAGCGGGATCCGGGCCACAGGATCGATTCCCCGCGTGGCAGACGGATGGCGACGACATTGAGGAAAGAACCGATGATCAGTCCAGCGATCGCTGTCACGATGCCCACTGTCCAACTCAGCCACACCATCTCCTCCGGTTGCAGTTCGATAATGCCGCTTTGTGAGTAAAAACCGTTCTTACTGGATAGCCGTTCGCTCATTGTCTCTCTCATCGTACGGATCTGCCCTGGTTGCAGCAAGGCGTCAGTGAAGTTTTTAGATCGTCCAACACAGTTTCAAAGGTCGCTCGGATACCCTTTTATAGAAAAGGCTGCTAAATGGCCTTGTTGTCCGAATCGTATGCCTAATCGAACAGGTGCTCTGCCTCCTTTGCTTCGAGTTGCTTTGCTTCGATGGCCCGGCGGACCGCCTGGGCCATACTCTGCATGCCGTAGCGTGCACCCGTTTCAATGGTCGAAGGGATCTGAAAGATTTTCTGCTGGCGGATGAGGCTGGCGACTGCTGGAGTGTTGACAAGCACCTCTGCGACCGCGAGGCGGGCGCTGGGAACTTTGGGCAACAGGCGCTGGGCCACGATGCCCAACAGGACACCGGCCAACTGGGATCGCACCTGACCCTGTTGGGCCGCAGGGAAGCAGTCGACGATCCGGTCGATCGCTTGTGCGGCATCCGGAGTGTGCAACGTCGAAAAAACGAGATGCCCTGTCTCTGCGGCCGTCAGGGCCGTGGCAATGGTGAGGGGATCACGCATCTCGCCAACCAAAAGGACATCGGGGTCTTCGCGCAGCGCGGCCCGCAAGCCGCTCGGAAAGTCGGAGACGTCCCGGCCAATCTCACGCTGGGCGATCAAGGAGTGTTTGGGGGTATAGACGTACTCGATCGGATCTTCCAGCGTAATGATGTGTCGTGCCTCCCGTTGGTTGATGCGGTCGACCAAGGCAGCCAACGTGGTCGATTTGCCCGAGCCGGTCGGACCGGTGACCAAAAAAAGCCCTTGCGGTGCTTCCAAAAAGCGGGAGATCACTTCAGGGAGCCCGAGGCTTTCCAAAGCAGGAGGATCGGTCGGGATGAGCCGTAACGCAGCAGCCACTGTTTCACGCTGAAAGAAAACATTGATTCGAAACCGACCGATTCCTTTCACTTCAGCAGCCAGATCGACCTGACGTTCTTGCTGTAGCTGCCCCCGGTGCATGTCGTCGAGAAGGGAGAGCGTGAGCGCCTCGCTCTGCTGTGGGGTGAGCGGCTCGTCCCGTAACGGCTGCAACTTTCCGTCGACGCGCATAAGCGGAGGTGCGCCAGCCTGCAAATGCAGATCCGAAGCCCCCACCGTTTTTGCCTGGACGAGCAACAGGAGCAACGCCGTTTGTGGTGTGGCCAAGGCAGTGGATCGCGTTGCAGCAATTGCTCTCTCTTTGTTCCCAGATGGCGGTTCCAAACATTTTGCCTCCTTGCCCTTTCAATTTACCCTTTGGGGATTTTCATCCGCTAATTTCCGAAAACTTTTTGCAGTGCGTAAAGACGAATTTGAAGATCCCCAGTGCCGGCAACGAGCAGGGAAACCTGAAAAGGTGCTTTTCCTTCCCAAAGTGTCGGATAGGCAGCCAGCACTGCATCACTGGCTGTTTCAACGAGGGGCTTTGGGACAAGAACAGCATCGACATAGGTTGTCGGATGGTGAAGTACTCGTTTAAAGTCTCGGTCGGACGTAATGACAAAACGCTTTGGGTTTGCGGTGCGCAGAAGGATCGGAAAAGCCGCTTCTTGGTCGCAAAGTACCCGCATTTGGGGATGTGCGTCCAAGTACGCAACGATCGCGTCATAGTTTTGCATCTCTAATAACGGTTCGCTGCGCAATTGCCCCGGATAAAAAGCGGCACGATAGCTTTGTACGTTGGAAAAAAAGAGAAGGAGGAGCACGGCGATTGCCCCAAATATGCG
>JADBKH010000014.1 GCA_014896485.1 Bacillota bacterium
ATATGGACGCCGAGAATCTCTGGCATCCCGGCACGATCACTCTCGCGCAGCTTAGCGACATTTGCCAGCGCTTTGGCAATGCATTGCGGAGACTCCGTCAGTGTGGTCGGCAACCAGGCGGTCGTCCCGTGTGCAGCATGCAGCGTGCCGATCGCTTCCAGCGCCTCGGGGGTAGCTTCCATGACGTCATGCCCGCCACCCCCATGTTGGTGCAAGTCGATAAAACCAGGTACTGCACTGGTTCCCGCAAAGCCATAGTGGACAATGCCTTCTGGAATCGGCAGACGCCTGTCTCCGACGGCCAAAATGCGTTCGCCTTCTACCAACAGACGGCCGGGTGTCACCCACCCTTGCGGGGTCAGCGCACGATCCACTTCGATCACGAACATCCGGCCACTCCTCTCTCACACCAAGCAGCGAAATTACTGCTCATGTTGCAGCCACCCGGTCCTGCGCGCCAACCAAAGTGCTCCTTCAGCAGGTTCCCGAACGAGCAAAGCAGGTGCCAACGGAAGCGCTTCCTTCTGACAGGCCTGCAGGAAGGAGGACTGCAAGCGTTGCCACTGTGCCTGCAGCAGGGCACCGGAGAGAACGAGGGGAATCCTGGACAGCGACGATGCCAGCTGCAAGCGTCTTCCAACAGCGCAGACCTGCTGGGCCAAAACTTCCGCAGCTCGATCGACCAGTTCCGTGGCCACAGCATCGCCATCTCTGTCTGCAGCAAAGACCATCGGTGCAAAGCTCGCCAAGGCTTGTGGCCCAAACGACGGTTGGTAGACGGCAGGGATGATCCCGTCGACTTCAGAGATGCCAAGAAACGCACAAAACGCTTCCGAGAGGCGGGTCTGTGGTCCACGCCCGTCTGCGGCCCAGACAACGTGCAACGCAGCCTGGTGTGCAATCCAAAAGGCCGATCCCTCGTTGCCCAAACGCGGCCCCCAGCCCCCACAACGCGCTGTCTGCCCCATTTGATTGACCCCATAGGCAATACTCCCGGTCCCGGCGATGAGGCAAATACCCGCATTTCCTTGTGTCTGCGCAAAAAGAACAGTCAGCGCATCGTTGGTCACTTCGATCTGGGCCACATGGCAGCCAGCTGCCTTAACTGCTTCCCCAAGCACGCGGGAGACCCAGCGACGGTCTTGCGGCCGATCGACGCCTGAAATGCCTGCCCCAATCGCCACCTCTTCGCCTCTGTGGTCATGTAGCAATCCGACCACCAGATCGCGTAGTGCCGCCTCTGCCTGCGCCTGCCCTGCTGTGTGGCGATTGGCAGGACCCGCCTCTCGCTGACCCAAACGTCCTCCCGTTGCATCCTCGAGCAGGGCACGTGAATGGCTGCTTCCCCCGTCGATCCCCAAAACGATCATCGTTGCAGCGCTTCGATCGCCCGGCGCACCTGACCGTCACTTTGCGACAAAGCAGCACGGGCCTGTGGCACAGAAGCATCCGTTTTTGCCAGGATCAAAGCCACTTTCAGTTCCCCTCCTGCTTTCTGCAGAAGCTGCTCGGCCTCTTCTGCAGAAAGGTGCGCAGCCTGCATCAAGGTGCGGACAACACGGCGCTGCAGCTTCTGATTGGTCGGAACCAAGTCAACCATCAGGTTGTCGTAGACCTTGCCCAATCGCACCATCGCTGCAGTGCTGATCATGTTGAGTACCAGTTTTTGGGCCGTACCCGCCTTTAATCGTGTCGATCCGCACAAGACCTCCGGTCCTGTCTGCACGGCAATCACGAGATCGGAGCAGGCCGCCAATGCAGGATGGGCATTGCAGGCGATACCCACCGTCTGTGCGTGACAGTGGCGTGCCGCACGCAGCGCACCGAGAACGTAGGGAGAACGGCCACTGGCGGAAAGACCGATGACCAGATCGCCTGGTTGCAGGCCGGCCTGCATCACATCGGCTGCACCCTGCCCCTCATCGTCTTCGGCGGCCTCCATGGCTGTCAGCAACGCCGCCTGTCCTCCAGCGATGACCGGACGTACCAGATCAGGGGGAGTCCCAAAAGTCGGATGCCATTCGCTCGCATCGAGGGCACCAATCCGACCGCTCGTCCCAGCGCCCACGTAGAAGATGTGCCCCCCTGCGCGAATCACCGCCGCTACCTGCTCCGCCGCTTCCGCAATCGTCCCTAATACTTGCCCGACCGCTTGCACCGCGTGCAAGTCTTCTTGGTGCATCAGCGCAACGATCGCATCGGCAGACCAACGGTCGAGTCCTTTTGATGCGGGTAGCGGCTGCTCTGTCTCGAGTTGATCGAGCTCCCCCTGCTCCATTCCTTTACCTCCGACTCAATTCGATGACGAACTTGTAGCGGTCCGCGCGGTAGACCGACGTTGCCAATTCAAAGGGCTGTTGTTGCTCATCGTAAGTGACACGCGTCCGACGCAAAACCGGGTTGCCCGTGCCAATCTCAAGCAGTGCGGCCTCAGCTGCGTCGGCCACAGTCGCCTCTAAACTTTCTGTCGCACGATCGATGCGGATGGCGTAGCGCTTTTCCAACAGTGCATAAAGGGAATCATGCTCGACCTCTTCCCGGTGTAGGTGGGGAAAGAGACGATCCAGCAGGTGGGTGCGTTCGATCGCCATCGGCAAGTCGTCGGCCAGCCGCAACCGTTCGATCACCAGCAGAGACTCGCCTTCGGGTACGCCAAGCAATGCAGCTTGCTCTCCTTCAGCGGCACGGTGCTCAAAATGCAGCAGCTTTGCGCTGGGATGCAAGCCCCTTTGCTGCATATCTTCGGTAAAGCTGGTCAGCTTGCTCAGTACCTGCTCGATCTTTGGCGGGGCCACAAAGGTACCTACCCCCTGTCGGCGAATGAGCACCCCTTCATTGACCAACGCCGTAATCGCCTGCCGCACCGTCATCCGGCTCACCCGAAAGATTTCCGCCAACTCACGCTCAGGGGGCAGTGCAGCGCCAACGGCAAATTCCCCGTCGTGGATCTTGCGGCGGAGAAGTTCCATAATTTGATAATACATGGGAATGGGGGATCGCTTGTCGATGCGTGCTTGCGCAACGCGCTCTTCTGCCATTGGATTGCTTCCTTTCGACTCTCGCAGCCACCGATTCGTACCCATCTACATCTATCTATTCGTACCCGTCGTTGTCGCGCAATTGAGCCGCAGCCTGCCGATCGAGAAGGAACGTGGCGTTTGGATGCAGCTGCAGCAAACTGGCGGGCAGGTGAGTCGTCACTTCACCCGAGCACGCTGCCGCCACAGCCGCAGCCTTGGCAGACCCACTGGCCAGCAGCAGCACCTCTTTGGCCTGCCCCACGGCTGCCATGCCGACGGTAATAGCTGTCGGAGGAACCGCTTCAGGGCTGCCGAAGAAGCGTGCGTTGGCTGTGCGTGTCTCTTCGCTCAGTACGGCGACATGGGTGCGCGCCATCAGGCGCTCCGCCGGCTCGTTGAAGCCGATATGCCCGTTGCGCCCGATGCCAACAATGGCCAGGTCGAGCCCGCCATGCGACTGTAAGAGCTGTTCGTAACGCAAGGCTTCCTCGTACGGATCGGCCGCCTCCCCGTTGGGAAGGAAAACCTGGCTTCGCGGCAGAGCAACATGTGCAAAAAAATGCTTTTCCATATAGAAAGCGTAGCTTCGTGGATCCTGGGCGGGCAGTCCGACATACTCATCGAGGTTGAAAGTCGTGACTTGGGAAAAATCGAGACCCGCTTCCCGCTGGCGCCGGATTAAGGCAGCGTACATGGGCAGCGGGGTCTGTCCGGTGGGCAAGCCGAGCACCAATCGTGGATTCTCTCGGAGCCGTCGCTCGATCAACTCTGCCGCATAGGTACCGACCGCTTCCCCATCCGGCTGTACCACTGCGCGCATGGCTGCCTCCCTCCTTTTTCTGCACTCTGGGGTTTGGTCTTATGGACTATACCACACCCCTTGACCACAAGTGCCTTCCTGGCTTGTCATGAGCTCGGCCAAGCGACGCACCTCGCCCGGGATCATACCCTGATCAGAACGCATTCCGGCCTAAGAGTGGCCCCTGGCCGAAGGAGGGAGAGAAAGCGTGCGGCAGTGGTTGATCTTTGCGTTTGTCGGATTGTTGGCACAGCTCGTCGATGGCTCGTTGGGAATGGCCTACGGGGTCACCTCAACCACCCTGCTTTTGGCTTCCGGCATTGCGCCGGCTGTCGCTTCCGCTTCCGTGCATACAGCAGAAGTGATCACCAACGCGATCTCCGGCGCCTCGCATTGGCGCTTCGGCAACGTCAACAAACGGGTCGTCTTGACGATGGCGCTGCCTGGTGCCGCCGGTGCCGTCGGAGGAAGCCTGTTGGTGACGCATCTGCCTGCCACCTTCGCGGCACCAGCCATCGCGGGCTTTTTGTTTCTGCTTGGGCTCTACCTGTTCTTCCGCTTTCTTTTCAACCGTGCGCAACCACAGGTAAGCAAGCTTCCCCCACGTCGCCGCTTTTTGATGCCCCTGGCTCTCTTCGCTGGGTTTGCTGATGCCTCTGGTGGAGGTGGATGGGGCCCCATTGCCACACCTGCTTTACTGGCTCAGCAGGGCTTGGAACCGCGGAAAGTGGTCGGTTCCGTCGATACGAGTGAAGGAGCTGTCTCCCTGGCAGCGACGATCAGCTTCTGGATCTTTTTGGGGTGGTCACAAATCGACTGGCGCTGGGTACTGGCCTTACTGGTCGGTGGCGTGATTGCCGCACCCTTGGCCGCATGGCTGGTCAAGAAGGTGCCGAGTCACCTGCTGGGGATAGGGGTGGCAGGAATTGTTCTGCTCACCAACGAACGAACGCTATTACACCTCTTTCCCAGACTCTCCCTGCCATGGGAAGTCGTCTGCTACGCGCTGGTCGGCATCGGTTGGCTGGCAGCGCTCCTCTGGGTTGCCCTTCGGCATCGGCGCACCCTTTCCCGCCAGAAACAGGGATCCAGCAGTCCAGTCGCTTAAGTGGTTCCCTGCCCTCGGTTACTCATCCACAGAATGGCGGTCCTGAGAGCAGGACCGCCATTCTGTGAAAACAGGGGTCAAACGCTTGTCAAACGTCAAAAAACTGCTAGGATAAAAGGACCGAACGAATTCACACTTTCTATATGTGAATAAGGGGGTCAAAATGGCTGTCATCGATCAACTCCTTGTTCATAATGCCCAATATGCCCAACGGTTCAACCAAGGGAATCTACCGACACCCCCGGCGCTGCATCTTGCCATCGTCACCTGCATGGATGCAAGGCTCGATGTCTATCGTCTGCTTGGCCTCAACCTGGGAGAGGCCCATGTGATTCGCAATGCCGGTGGCGTCGTCACCGACGACGTGATCCGCTCCCTCGTCATTTCGCAGCGATTGCTGGGCACACGGGAAATTTTGCTGATCCACCACACCGACTGCGGAATGCTCACGTTCAAAGACGACGCCCTTAAAGAGCAGATCGAAGCAGAAGTCGGCATCAAACCGCCTTTTGCCATGGAGGCTTTCAGCGATCTGACCGCCGATCTGCGCCAGTCAATCGCCCGGATTAAGGCTTCTCCTTTCCTTCCCCACAAGGAGCAGGTACATGGCTTTTTGTATGACGTCAAGACCGGACAGCTCCAGGAAGTCCGTAGCGCGTAACAGGGCTACAGCCCAGGGAATTGCCTTTCCTCTTTCAACCACGTTGAGAGGTAAAGTGCGCCTTGCAAGATGTGCAAGGCGCACTTTACCTCTCCGTATTCGCGGTTTACCGCCCTTTTTCGGCAGAGACAGGCTCGCGCGTCGTCGCCGCCTCTGTGGTAAATTGAGCCTCTTCGGTCGATCCCTTCAGTGCGGTGGTCGAGGCCTCTCCCCCGCTGATCACCAGGGCGACTTCGTCGTAGTAGCCAGCACCTACCTCACGCTGATGGCGCGTCGCCGTATACCCCAACGGCTCTGCTGCAAACTCGCGCTGCTGAAGCTCGGAGTAGGCTGCCATCCCGCGTGCTTTGTACGCATGGGCCAAGTCAAACATGCTGTAATTGAGGGCGTGAAAGCCGGCCAAGGTGACGAACTGGAAGGCGTAGCCCATCTCAGCCAAGTTTTCTTGGAAATGCTCCATCTGTTGCACCGTAAGCTTTTTCGCCCAGTTAAAGGAAGGCGAGCAATTGTACGCCAGCTTTTTGCCCGGGAAACGGGCATGAATCGCTTCCGCGAAAGCACGGGCTTCATCGATATCCGGATCGGCGGTCTCGACCCACAACACATCGGCGTAAGGAGCGAAGGCTAGGCCACGGGCAATGGCAGCCTCGATTCCCGAGCGAAAACGGAAGTACCCTTCTGGCGTCCGTTCTCCGGTGAGGAAGGGTTGATCGACAGGATCGATGTCGCTGGTGATCAACGGCGCACCATTGGCATCCGTACGCCCAATGATCACCGTCGGTACGCCACTGACGTCAGCGGCCAGACGGGCAGCGATCAAGTTGCGCACTGCGGTGGAAGTCGGAAGAACCACCTTCCCACCCATATGGCCGCATTTCTTTTCGGAAGAAAGTTGGTCTTCCAAGTGAATCGCCGCAGCACCGGCGTCGATCATCGCCTTGGTCAGCTCAAAGACATTGAGTGCACCACCAAAGCCCGCTTCTGCGTCGGCAACCACTGGCACCAACCAATCCCGGGTCACTTTCCCTTCACGGTGCTCAATTTGGTCGGCACGCAACAGCGCTGCGTTGATGCGGCGCACCAGCGCCGGCACGCTGTTTGCCGGGTAAAGGGATTGATCGGGATAGGTCTCGCCGGCTAAATTGGCATCGGCAGCAACCTGCCAGCCGCTGACATAGATCGCTTCCAGACCGGCCTTGACCTGCTCAACTGCCTGATTGCCCGTCAAAGCACCTAAAGCAGGTACAAACGGACGCTCCGCAAGCAACTCCCAGAAGCGCTTCGCACCGCGCTCTGCCAGCGTATGTTCGATACGGACAGAGCCTTGCAAGCGTAGGACATCCGTAGCACGGTATGGGCGGGTGATCCCGGCCCAGCGCGGATCACTTCTCCATGTTTCTTCGAGTGTGGCTGCTTCCTGCGGTGTGGACATCGGCGCTTCTCCCCCTCTTGTCGCTGCTGCATCTGCTCAAAAAGCCAAGAAAGTGACGGACCGTTGGTGTTCGAAAACAGCGTGGCCGAATCAACCTGTATTAGTGTAGCACAATGACCTATATTCTGCTACACTGATTCGCCCCTCGGCCAAGGAAAGCTCTTAAAATATGTTGCTGCATCGCGCTAAAACGACAGCGCGCCTATTGTATAACAGTTTGGGTATCCATGTCTAGAGAGTATCACAATACAGGACGGCTTTTTTTGTACTGCGCTACCTTCATGCGCGGGCAATCACAGCGACGCTGACCCGCGCTGCTCCAGCATCCAGCAGGAGGGCCTGGGCGCAGCCAGCGGCGGTGGCCCCCGTGGTCAGCACATCATCGACAAGCAACACGTGGCGCTGCTTCAAACGACGGGTTGCAGCAATCAGAAGGGGCTTGCGGCGCTGTTTGCGTGAAGAAAGGGCATGGGGAAGGTACGCATCCTCCCGGTTCAGCAAAGAGACAGGAGGCAACCACAGATACCGTGCGAGGTTGCAGGCCAGCACTTCTGCCTGGTTGTAGCCACGCTGCATCAGATGCTGGGCAGGGATGGGCGCCCAGGTGATCACGTCAAAAGCACGACGTTGTCTTCCGACACATGCAGCCAGCCAACGCCCCAACGGATCCGCGACGTTCCGATCCCCTGAGAACTTGAGGCGGTAAATCGCCTCACGCAGCAAACCGGCATAGGCACCGATCGCCATCACCTGATCAAAAGGAAAACCATCCGGGGGACAATCGGGACAACGCCCATTGGGCAGCAGGGAGGCCTGACAACGCGCACAGCGGGGTTGTGGGAGTGAAACGAAGCGCTGTAGACACGTTTCACAAAAAAATGCCAACTGAGGCAGGTACCGTCCGCACAAACGACAGGATCGTGCATCTGGCCGTTTAGCCATCGTGCAACCAACCGCGTCTACGAGCTGCTGCATTCATGCGCCGGATGGTGTCTCGCGCTTGCTTCATCGCGTGACTGGCACTTGGAGCAATCAAGAGCACCTCCCCCGAAGGAGCGGCAGGCGCACGGCCAACCCTACCGGCAATCTGGACCAAAGTAGGAGCATCAAAGGGTGGACGATCTGCGGCAAAGACAGCTACCTGGACATCAGGAAGGGTGATGCCGCGCTCCAGGTACGTGGTACAAAAGGCTATCTGCCACTCCCTCTCTTTGGGGCGGACATGTCCGGCATGAAAGCATGCGAAACGTCCACGCTCCTTGGGATGACAAAGACAAGCGCGTCGATAAGCCTCTGTCACTGCGGCGACGGTCGGATAAAAAAAGAGCCAGCGCTGTTTCCCGTACAGCACCCGTCTCAGAAGATCGGCCTCGGCCTGCAAAAGATCGTGGGTATGCCAAAACGTTGGCTCCGGTAACGGGCGGCCATGTGGCCGGGCCGGAACGAGGCAGTGATCCCCTGTTCGGATCGTTTGCCGCAACAGTGTCGGGTGTGGTGTCGCAGAAAGGTAGAGGCTTGGGCTTTGCGGCCGAAGGGCGCCTTCTACAGCGCGATATAAGAAAGGATCCGGCATGGGAAACGCATCGGACTCGTCCCAGACCAAGCGATCGAAGGCCTGGTAGAAGCGAACCGCTTGCGCTGCCGTAGCCAGCGTGAGCAACGCACCCTTGTTTTCAGGGTCATGCCGCGCACCGTGAAAGATAGCGACAACATCGCTGCCAAGTGCAGCTTGCATCTGCGGTGCCAGTGCGTCGACGACACTGCGCCGTGGTGTTGTCCACAGCACGCGGGCCCCTGCTGCCAACGATGGGGCCAATGCGGCCAGGCCCATGGAAGTCTTTCCTGCTCCACAGACCGCTTCGATGAGAAAGGGCCCTTTCCCACCGTCCAAATGCCGCGCTGCCATGGCGGCGCTCTCTTCCTGCAGCGGCGTCAAAGGATGCGGCAAGTGAAGCATCCTCCCTTGCTGGCGCGTTCGCGATGCCGCCTTGCGGTAGAGCGGCACACAGGAAGAGGCCCGACCCAATGCCGCACAATCGTTGCAGATCACTTCCCGTCTGCCACACAGCGAGCAACGACGCGAGACAAAGCCTTCCCTGGCCCCACAGCGTCGGCAATGTAGTGGTCGTAGGCCGACGGCAGCAACCCGCTCTACCTCACCTTGTTCGGCCAAGGCCTCCAAAGCAATCAGTAAATTCCAGCGGACGACCGGCGCCACCAACGCGGGCTTGCCATGATGGGAGAACGCCCATGCTGCAACCATTTCCACGAACAGGTACGACCGGCCTTCAAGCAAGTCGCGCAGTTGCGCACGCAAGAACGGATCATCCTGTTTGACAGGGTGACGGGATACATCGGGCTTTGATTGCGGCAGTCGTCCCTTTTTCGAGACCTCTGCCCACCCAATCGGCTCCCCATCGTCGGAAAGCGAAAGTGTAGCGGCAGCATTTACGGCATAAAGCGGGTGGTCGGCGATCACCAGTGCTCTTCTCCGTGCGTCGTTGGACGTTTGACCCAAAGGGCGGGCATTTCCCGTACCCCCTCTTCCTCTGAGAGAGTCGTCGGCACGGGACGAATGCGACTCATCAATGCCTCGGCACGCTGCATTTGTGCGCGAACGCTTGTCCACCCTGTCGCCGTAGGCAACACAGCCCCGTCGCTCAACCGAAGGGCAACACTGCGTCCCTCGCGTTCGACTTGAATAACCTGAAAGAAATTCACCAAAGCGGCCGTGGCATCTCCCCGTACCCGCGCCTGACGGACCCGCAGTGGGACGAAGAGTGCCCCCTCTTCGATGAAAAGCGGCAGATTGTGCCCTGGCCCGAGTAGACGTCCACTCTGCTTTCGCAACAATCGCTCATCGAAGCCCCGCTGTGCCAACAGATCTCGCCAAACCACGGTCAAAGGCCGTTGAACAGAGGCGGGGGTTTGCCGGACTCGATGAATCTCAGTAGTATCCCCCTGACCCTCCCGGTAAATGGGAACGAGCGCGCAAATGGCGGCAAACGACCGATAGGTTGACACGTGATGCCCTCCTTGCGAGAGCAGGGTATCAAACATCTGTTCGCCAGTCAAGAGAGAGCATCGTTCCCAGCCCATGTTCGCCCGACGGACTCTCTGACTCGGCGCAGTTCGGCCATGGCTTCGTTCACCTGTTCCATCGCCTTTCGCAGGCCCTCCACCGCGCGCTGGTGGTTTTCTGCTTGCGCGACAATGCTCTCCATCAGACGCGTCACTCCTTGCATCTGTGTCCCCATCCCTTTGAGATGTTCTTCAACTTCAACGGCCAACGACCTGCTGTTTTGTGCCAATTGCTGCACTTCACGCGCCACGACCCGAAACCCTTCTCCCGCTTCTCCTGCGCGGGCCGCTTCGATCGCCGCGTTGAGTCCTAAAATATGGGTTCGATTGGCGAGACGGCTCACTTCATTGACGATCTGACTCGATTGTTGAAGGTGCACCTGGCCACTCTCCGCGCGCTGCTGCATCTCGTGATGTACAGCGACCAAAGCTTCCGCTTCTGCAATCAGCACGTCACTGTTGGAACGCAAAAGTTCGGTTGCTTCTTCCAGTTGCTTCAAGCTAGTCCGCAAGGCCTGTGTCAGCGCATCGTACGATGCGGCTGTAGGCTTTGACAGATCTGTTTCCATGGCCCTCTCTCCCTTGTGCGCGTTTTTTACAGAAAAAAAGGGCGTTTTCCACGCCCCATTCTACTCCTGCCTGCTGCTTGCGAAACAGAGGCATTTACGCTACTCAGTCGAGATGCTCTGATCGGTCTGTCCACTTTGGGGGACCAGGGCACAGAAACGCTCTGTCGCATGGTGCAATTCATTGAGCACCCAGCTCGCCTCATCGGTCTGTCCCGATCGGACCAGCTCTTCGGCATAGGTCGTCAACAACTCTTCGAGATCCTGGACACCTTGCTCGGAGAGCGGCTGCAGGACCACTTTCGCCCCTTTGGCAATCCGCTGACGAAGCGCCGACTCATCCAGCCCGAGCTCCGGCTGCAGATGCAGGTAGACCACACCTCCGGTCATGCCGGAACAGATCCACGGTCCCGGATCGCCTAAGACAACCGCCCGCCCGTTGGTCATATACTCGAAGGCAAACCCTTTCACCGAAGCAGCAGCACCAATGCTGCCCCCCTGGTCAATCGGGTGGGTCAGCCTTTCGCCCAAGACAACGTCGGCGCCAGAAAGGCGTATGGCCGCACGGCTATCGGCTTTGCCCTGGACAAAGAAGCGGCCGCGCTGCGCGCCATATGCAAACGACTTGCCGACGGCGCCCCCATGAAACCGATCGTCTGCTCCGACACTCTTGAGCACGACGACACTTCCTCCGACTGCTCCCTTGGCCACACCATCCTGTGCGCCACCTTCAACACGCAACGAGACACCTTCCCCGTTGTAGGAACCAAACCCTTGGCCAGCGATCGTCTCATGGAACGTCACTTCGGCTTCACATGCCTGTTCTGCACGCGCAACGGCGGCAGAGAGGGTCGTTCCAAGCATCCGCTCCGCAGAGGAAAGGTTGTGCAGCTCCACAGAAAAGCGTGGCGTCGAAGTCCCCGCTACAATCCTCCCACTTCCGCCGACGACCTGTGCCAGCGCTTCGTTGAGCTCTTCTTCCCAAGCATGCTGGGCCTGTGCCGCCAGCCACTTGCTGAGCTCTTGCGGGCCGAAGGAGATCTCGTTTCGCTTGCCGACATGTGCCCACGAAACCCCTTCAAAGCCTGGAACAGGCTGCAGAAGTGGGCGCAGATCGATACGCTGCTGACCCGCGAACTGTTCCAACAACTCGGCATGGCCAACCAACTCTTGAGCGCGGCGAAAGCCGAGCTCTGCCACCAAGCGCCGTACCTCTTCTCCCAATGCGCCGAAGAAGGTAACCAATTGCTCGACAGCGCGGGGCAAGCTCTGCGGGGTAAACTTCTTGAGGCCTTTCTGGCGCGCCTCTTCTACCGACTCGATCTGTGTCGTAATGCCAACGTGGCAGGTATCGAGCTGACAGCCCCGGCAGGCAGTACAGCCGATCGCCACCATCGCGAGCGTCCCAAAGCCGACGCGGTTGGCACCCATCAGCATCATTTTGACCACGTCCCGGGCGCTCTTCATGCCACCATCGGCCCACAACTCGACCCGATCCCGCAGCCCTGCGGCAATCAGTGCACGATGTGCTTCATAGAGGCCGATCTCGGCCGGCAGTCCGACATAGCGCACCGCATGGACCCGGGCAGCGCCGGTTCCTCCGTCATAACCGGACAGGTTGATGATGTCGGCTCCGGATTTGGCGATGCCGACCGCAATCGTCCCGATGCCTGGAACAACCGGCACTTTGACCGACACCCGCGCATGGGGATTGGCAGCTTTCAACTCGTGTACCATCTGCGCCAGATCCTCGATCGAGTAGATGTCGTGGTTGTTCGACGGCGAGATGAGATCGGTCCCCGGCTGCGCATTGCGGGCATCGGCTACCTTACGGGAAACTTTCTTAGCTGGCAGGTGGCCCCCTTCTCCTGGCTTGGCTCCCTGGCCGATCTTGATCTCGAGCAGATCGGCAGCATTGAGCATCTCGACGTTGACGCCGAAGCGACCCGAAGCGACCTGTAAGCCGCGGTGCTTGCGGTAGCGGCCGTACATGTCCTTGATCTCGCCACCCTCACCGTTTAAGGCGATGACGTTGAGCTGCTTGGCTGCCTCGGCATAGGCACGGAAGGCAATTTCACCCTGGCTGCCAAACGACATCGAAGGAATGACAAACGGATAGGCATGCTCTCCTGTGGTCAGATCGACCTCCTGTGGTGAAAGCGCAGGACGGGAGGGATCGGATCGCTGTCGCAGGAGATGGCGCAACGCGATCGGGTGTTCTTCTTCGAGCTGTTGCAGCTTCTCATCGTAAGCGGCATAGGGCTGCTGTCCCGTAGCCACATCGAGTGCCTGCTTCCAGATGCGTGGGAAAAAGGTGAAAGTGTTGCCGAGTGGCGGTCGTTCCTGTGAGAGCAGTTGCGCCCGCACTGCCGCTTCGGCTTCACAGTCGGCAAACCCGTAAGAGGCTGTTTCGCTGCCGAAAAAGTTGGGCACGTCGAGCAGCTCCGCGATCTGGGGAGAGAGGCCAATCCCCGAAAAGAGACGCGCGTAGCCCCGCAACTCGTGCAAACCGATGGTGGAGATGACCTTCTCTGCCCCTTTGGTCATCGCATCTACCCACCGGCGTACCCCTGCTTCGCCGTACTTGGCACATGCAACCCGTTCCATCCGGAAGGGAGCAATGCCATCGGCGCCCAGCCCCTTCATCACCATGAAATCGTGTAGGTTGCGAATTGCACCGCTCTCGATGACCACACTGCACAACCGCCGCAAATTGCCAAACCGGGCATCGGGGGTTGCGCGGCGCAAGGCCAAATCGACGGCGGAAACCGCCAACGCCGGATCGAAGAAGCAATCGTCGCTCCCGTCCATCCAGGCGCGCAGGATGATCAGTTGGGCCCCTTCCTGTACTGCCTCGACCACACGCTCCTGCAGAGCCGCAATCGCTTCTTGCAACGGTTCGCCTGCCTGGCGTAGAAGCCGGACAACGACGCACCGATCTCCAAAGAGCTCTTGCAGATCGGGAAGCAAAAACAGTCCTTTCTCCTCTGCGATCGCACGCAGGACCTGCCAGGAAAGCACCGGCTGGGGGCCGCCCCCCAACACGATCGGAGTACGGGCCTGCAACAACAGGCCGTCAGGTACTTCTCCCGTCAGGGTCGGCCGGGGTCCAAAGAGGATGCGGGTCGAGAAATGCTCGATCTCCCGCTCCCGATCGATGGCCGGGTTGGTTACGACCGCCACCGTCTCTTTGAGGAAGTCGGCGATATTCTCCCTATCCTGGGAAAGAACGGCCAACGGGCCATCGTAGCCGAGGGATCGGATTGGATCTTGCCCCAGCTGGGCCATCGCCTCGACCAGAGAAACGTCGTCTTTCGACCAGCCCTCCGCAGCCATGGCGCGCCGTTCTGCCAGCTCATCCAACGGTGCGGGCACCTCTTCCTCCTGACGGGGTGGAAGCGCATACGCCATCTCTGGGGCATACGTTTCGACAGGAAGATGGGAACAGGCTTGCTGGTAGAGATCCGCCTCGAAAGCTGCTTCGTCATACAAGACAGGCCCTTGGGGCGTCAGCTGGATCATGCGCCGCTCCCCTGGAGCCAGCGGCTCGGGATCATCGATCATTGCAGAGACGGGGACTACCCCCGGTTCGGAAGAGACGAAGATTAGATCGGGGGTCTGCATCTGCCACAGCGGCCGCAACCCCAACGCATCCACCGAAAAGAGCAACGTATCTCCGAAACGCGCAACGATCGCCGCAGGACCCTGGGCAAAGGGCCCAAAGGCGGCACGTGCATACATGAACAACCGCTGTAGATGCGGCGGTCGCTTGCGCACCTCATTCACAATCGGTGGAAAGAGAAGTCCCAGTGCCTCCTGTGGCGCATAGTTGAGTTGCGCGATCAACCAGCGCAGCACACGATCGAGATCCTGGCTGTCGCTGCCATGGGGAGTAAGCGGCACACCGAGCGCTGCGGCCTCTTCCCGCAGCTTTTGGATGGTGTTGATCTCGCCGTTGTGTGCCACCATGGTAAATGGCTGCACTCGGACAAAGGAGGAAGCCGTATTGGTCGAGTAACGGTTGTGTCCGATCACAGCACGGACAGCAAAGTCTGGATCGATGAGCTCCGGATAATAGTGCGGCAAAATCTCAGCAGAGCCACGCAATTTGTAGGCGACGGTGCTTTCTGAAAGCGAGACGACATGGACACCGAGCTGTTGCTCTGCAGCGATTTCCAACGCAAACAGCTGTTGTGCCAACGAACTTTTTTCTGCCCGATCGTCTGCCCATCTTCCGGCTACCTGAAAGAAGCAGGGCTCTTCCCGTTGCCCGGCAGGACCCAAGGCATCGCGGACGGTTGTGCCTTCCTTCGCCCACAGCAGGGTCAGCCCACCCTTCTTTAGCAGACGAACCAGCGCTTCTTGACGCTGCCGGGAAGCCTCTTTTGGCAGAAAGAAGTGTCCCACCACGAAGTGCGGATCCCAGGCGATGCGCTCCGGTTGGCCTACACTGCGCAGTCGCTTGGCCCACAATCCCCGCGGAAGGTCGCAGAGTACTCCTGTGCCGTCCCCTTCACCGTCGACCATGCCGGCACGATGCTGCATCTTTGTCAGTGCGTCCAGCGCCTGCTCGAGCGGCAGGTGGCTAGGCTGCTGGTCACGCCCAATGACAGCCACCAAACCGCAGGCATCGTGCTCATCCAAGGCCTGATCCAAAGGCCTCCCTGCAACTGCTGTTGGCTTCGCGGTGGTGGATGAGTGGTTCATCGTCCGCGTGCCCCCCTCTCTCGCCTCGCTGCCCTGCGGCGCTTTCTCGACAGCGTGTTCCCGGTCCATCGTCCTTGCAACGATCGCAAAGGCGCTCTCGTTTTTGCGCAACATTCACGTGGAAACAAGGATGGAGAAAATTCAGCATGATCGGAAAGCGGTGACGCGGTAGAGTGCTGTCTTGGCTTTGCTTTCATTATACGGAGTTCACACATGATGGCAAGTGTTTTCTGGGTATTGGCACAAAAAAGATTGCGCCACTTTTTCGGCGCAATGGTGAAGATCTTGATGGAAAACGGTTTGTAGTACATGAATCGAAATTGGATCTGTTTTCTCGTGGTCCATTTTGTGGTTCAGACGCTTTGCGCAGCCCGCTGCAAGATGTCAGCGCGATCCGTTGCCTCCCAAGGCAGATCGAGATCTTGTCGACCAAAATGGCCGTAGGCCGCTACCTGACGGTAGATGGGGCGCATCAAATCGAGCTCTCGAATGATGGCCCGAGGGCGCAAATCGAACGTCTCCTCTACCAGTGCAGCTAGTGCGTCGTCGGACAACACACCTGTGCCAAAGGTATCGACACGAATGGAGACCGGTTCCGCCACACCGATGGCATAGGCAAGCTGTACCTCACAGCGCGTACACAGCTGAGCGGCCACCAAGTTTTTGGCCACCCAACGTGCTGCGTAACTGGCCGAGCGATCGACTTTGGTGGGATCTTTCCCTGAAAAGGCTCCGCCCCCATGGCGCGCATAGCCCCCATAGGTATCAACGATGATCTTGCGCCCGGTCAACCCTGTGTCGGCCATCGGTCCACCGATGACAAAGCGGCCTGTGGGATTGACCAAAAGGCGGGTGTGATGATCAAAAAGGGCTTCCGGAAGCACAGGCCGGATGACCGTCTCTTCCAGTTCCGCCTGTAACTGCGCCAAGGAGACCGTTGGATCGTGTTGCGCGGAAAGCACGACCGCCTCGATGTGTACGGGCCGATCCCCTTCGTAAGCAACGGTCACCTGACTTTTTCCGTCTGGACGCAGGTAGGAGAGCGTCTTATCCTTGCGGACCGCAGCCAAACGGCGGGTCAGGCGATGGGCCAGGGTGATCGGCAAGGGCATCAGCTCCGGGGTTTCTGTGCATGCATAACCGAACATCATCCCTTGATCGCCGGCACCCAGCTCATCTTCTTCGACGTGTTGATGGATCCACTTTTCCAAGGGGCGATTGACCCCTTGCGCGATATCCGGAGACTGCTGATTGATCGCCGTGAGTACTGCACAGGTTTCGGCATCAAAGCCGTACTTGGCCCGGGTATAGCCGACCTCGGCAATCGTCCGGCGGACGATGCGTGGAAGATCGACATAACATTCCGTATTGATCTCACCCGCGACAAAGAGTGTCCCATTGGTCGCCAGCGCCTCACAGGCAACCCGTGCCTGCGCATCTTGTGCCAAAATGGCATCGAGTATCGCATCGGAAATTTGATCGCAGAGTTTGTCCGGATGTCCTTCGGTGACCGATTCCGACGTGAAGAGGTGTCGGTTGGACAGCGTCCCCCCTCCTTTCGCCGCAAGACCTGTTTGGCACAAAAAAACCGCTTCTCTAAGGTGCGCCCTTGAGAACGGCTCTCGTCTCTTGCGCCTTGATGAATCAACGTGAGTGTAGAAAAAGGATCCAGACAAGTCAAGAAGAGACGGAAACGGCAACACGGCCAGAAAGATAGGCTTCCACGTCGCGGCGCAAGGCGTCAGCAGTCGCTTCGTCCGGACCTTCGGCATAAATCTCCTGGATCGCTGGATCGAGCAAGCGGATATAGCACCACGAACCGTCCTCCAGCTCGATCCGGACGCCCTCAAACCCTTGCTGGGCGACAACCCGACGGCCAGCCAGTCGAGTGGGCTGCCATTGGGCCAGGCGCTGCTGACGTTGCTGGAGGAGCTCGGGAGTCATCTCCACCCGCTGCACCGACCACTGCAGGTGACCGATCTCCTCTTCGATTTCCTGCAGCAATGCCCGTGGCCCTTTTCGAAGGGCCACCGCCAGATCGGCCACCAGTGTAGCCCCCAACAGGCCGTCCGGCTGTTGGCTGAGCGCCGGCAACGCAAGGCGCCCCGGCTCGGCCAAAGTCAGCGTCTTCCCGCTTTGTGCGGCACTGAGGTTCCAAAAACCGGGTGCACTGAGACGGACTGACTGGTGATAAGCCTGGGCCAACCGGGCGACACCTTGGGAGACCGCGGCAGAAAGCACGATCTCTCCTTGTTGGCGGCGCAGATGATACAGGTTGTAAAGTGCCAACAACAGTCCCTCACACGGAGTGAGCAGTCGCCCGGCTTCGTCGACAACCAGAAAAGCGGCGCCGTCTGGCGCGATCAACAGCCCAAAATCCCCTTCCCCTGCCGCTACCGCTTCACCCACGTGCAGCGCATTTGTGGCGTTCACCGGTGCTACCTGTACTTGCTGTTGTGGTTGCACATCTGCTAGATGGACACTGCGCACATTTTGCCTTTCGAGCAGCTCCTCGGCATATCCCACTGCTGCGCCCTGCTGGGTGTCCAGCACCACTTTGGCACGGCCACGTTTGCCTATCCCCTCCGGCAACGTGTCGTGCAGCCAGAGCGAAACTTGCTGTAGGTAAGCATCCTGCGGATCAAAAGCGGTCAAACTCCCCGGCGCAGAGGGAAGTGAGGTCTCTCCCACGGCTTGATAGGCTGCCTGCAGGGCCTGGGATTCCGATACGGAGAGGGGACGCGCCTCTTTGGGCAGGAAAGTGATGCCCATCATCGTCTCTGGAAGCGTTCCCCCGCTGATAAAGATGCCGCCATCTGCGTGATGGCCAACCACAGCATGTGCAGCGACAGGCAAGGGCGTGGGCTGCTGTGCCCAAAAGACTTCCGCACCCAGCTGTTGTAGTGTTTGGGCAGCCTGACGTGCAAAGGCATCGGCAAGTGGCCGGCCATCGTGAAAGACCATGAGGCGTTTTGGTGGATTCGTCCCAAGGTAATAGGCAACGGCAGAGGAGAAGCGGCGTACGCTCTCATAGGTAAAATCATCGGCGATGGTCCCCAAAAATCCCAGCGGGGTAACAGCAGGCACGGTTGCACCTCCACGGTTAACGTGCTCCTTCTGCGATCGCCGTATACCCCTCCAATGCCTGCTACGCTCCCCCAAAGTTGCCATGACACAGGCAGCCCGCGGCGGGAAGACTACAGGGTAAGCCGGCAAGACGAAAGAGGAGGTTGTTCTCGATGATCGGCGTCCGTCGCATCCGCAAGCGGCCACCACTTGGGTTTCTCCTGCGGGGCCCTATCGATACCGAAATAGGGAGCGTCTCTGCCATCCAGAAAGAGAGCATGCGCGAAGTCGATCGCCTGGCGTTGGTCGATGAGGCAATCCGCACACTGCTCTACTACACCGATGCCTATCTTGCAGGCAACGCCGATATGGCCCCCTTGCGTCGGGCGCTTAAGCCCTACGCCCGGCCACTCAAATTGCAGATAGAAACCGCCAAGACTCCTGGCGATCTTTACACGCAGCTCAACCACATCCGCCGCAGCATTGGCCGCCAGCAACGCTTGCGCTCCTTGGCTTCCTCTTAAACGGCTGGGGTGGGAACCAACATAAAGAGCAGCTCGGCCTCACAAGCCAGCTCACCATCGACAAGTGCGCGGCCGCTGGCACGACCCAGGTTGTGGCGAAAACTGTGGATTTCGGCATGTAAGTCGAGGAGATCTCCGGGTCGCACCTGATGGTGAAAACGCGCTTTCTCCACCCCTGTCAGCAATCCCAGCGGAGGAGCTTCCGCTGCTTCTCGTTGTGCGGACAGGGCGCAGCCGGCTGTTTGCGCCAACGCTTCCAAAATGAGCACGCCGGGCATCACCGGATAGGAGGGAAAATGCCCCTGAAAGAACCAAGCATCGTAGGAAAGGTTCTTGCGAGCGTGTGCCGATTTTCCTGGCTGCAAGCTAAGGATACGATCGACCATTAGAAAAGGGGAGCGATGGGGCAACAATCGGGTGACGTCAAAACGCTCTTCTTCCAAGATAGACGCCGCTCCTTCCCTATTCGGCGATGCCATTTTGCAATGCGTAGCGGGTCAAGTCGACCCGATTGTGGAGATTGAGCTTGGTCATGATATTGGTGATGTGCGTCTGTACCGTCTTGATGCTGATGGTCAGACGGTCTGCGATCTCAGCGTTGGTCAACCCTTGCGCGATGAGGACAAGGATCTCCCGCTCCCGAGAGGTGAGCAGATCGACCTCCCTGCTGCGCGTTCCCCCCACACTCGGATGGGTGTAGGATTCGATCACCCGTTTGGCCGCCATCGGATCCAAATAGGAAAGACCGTTTTGTACCTCTTCAATGGCCGCCAACAGATGCGAAGCCGCTGTGTTCTTAACCAGGTAGCCAGAAGCACCGGCAGCCAACGCAGCACGGACATATTCCTGATCGTCGTACATCGACAGGATGACCACGTGGCAATCTGGCAACGCCTCGTGGATCTCTTTGGTGGCTTCCAACCCGTTTTTGTTCGGCATGCGGATATCCATGACGACAACGTCGGGATGTAGCTGCTTGGCAAGGCGCACCGCCTGCTCCCCGTCATCCGCTTCTGCAACGACTTCGAAGCGGTCGTCATCTTTCAAGATAGCGGCCAGTCCCTGCCGTACGATGACATGGTCATCCGCTAACAAGACGCGCGTCGGCATCGCTTCTCTCCTCCCATTGTTCCTGGGGAATGGGCACCACAAGCAGGATTTTGGTCCCGTTGCCGGGCGAGGATTGGATTTCAAGGTGGGCGCCGATCGTCTCAGCGCGCTCACGCATGCCGTACAACCCCAAACCTCGTCCACTGGCTTCGGTGCGCACGCTGCTGGGATCAAATCCCACGCCATCGTCGCTGATCAACACCTGCAACTGCTTCCCCGAGGGCTGTTCGTGGACATGGATCTCCAAGTGGTGCATCTGTGCGTACTTGACAGCATTGCTGACCGCCTCTTGAATGATCCGAAAGACGGCCGTCTCAAGAGAAGAATCGTAGCGCGGCAACTCATCGACCTGCAGATCGACCTGTACCTGTTCGCTGTCGACTCGGTGTTGCACATACCAGTGAATGGCCGCCGCCAAGCCCAGATCATCGAGCATGGAAGGGCGCAAATCGTAGGTGATGCGGCGCATCTCGGTCAGCGTCCGCTCGATCTCCTCCTGCAATTCTGCGACGGCCTGCACCAAAAGCGGGTCGTGTAATTTGGAGCGAAGCAGCTCCGTACGAATGGCCAGACTGGCCAAATCCTGGGTCGTTTCGTCGTGCAGCTCCCGTGCGACCCGCTTGCGCTCCTGCTCCTGCGTCTCGATGATCATCCGCGATGCTTCTCGCCGGGAGGTCTCCAGAGCATCGACCATCTGGTTAAACGAGGCGGACAGATCGTGGATCAACGGATCATCGGAAGATTCGATCGCCCGGGCCTGACGATCACCTTGCGTGATCTTGGAGATGGTATCCCGCAGTTGATAAAGAGGACGAAAGGCAATGCGCAGCAAAGTATAGTTGACGGCAGCAGAAAGCAGGACCCCTCCAAAAGAGAAGCCAAAAGCGAGGGCGGCTTCCTGTATACGGAAAAATTCCCGCGTCACCAGCGTTCCAACCACTGCACCAAACAAGACCACGGCCACATTGCCGATCAGGACCTTCTCAAAAATGGAGACAGGCAACCGGGGCAGCCGTTCCTCCTTGCTGTTCCCCCGTGTGGTACGCATCCGCTCACCGCTTCTCTGGCTCATTTCGTTGCGGGAGGCACGTGCATCGTACGCCAGCGAACGAGGTAATGAAAAGCTGCCACGAAGGTGGCAACGACGGCCATCCACAGGATCACCTCGGCACCGGGTAAGCGCAGTACGGCCAAGAAGATACCCACAAAGTAGAGCAGGGTGCTCATCTTCCCGAATCGGTCGGCTGCAGGCGGTGGCCGGCGGATGAGCAACATGACCAACCCACCGATCAACATCCCCAGATCCCGCGCCAGCAAAAAGCCTGCTACCCACCACGAGACCTGTCCGCTCCAAGCCAGCAGAGCAATGACGGTCATCAGCAGGAGCTTGTCTGCGACAGGGTCCAAGATCTTTCCCAGGGAAGTCACTTGGTGACGCCGTCGGGCGATGCGCCCATCCAGCACATCGGTCAACCCAGCGATGGCGAAGACCGCCAAGGCCAGCCACTGCTGGCCGCGCAGATGGCTGAGGTAGAGGCTTGCGTAGACGGGGATCAACAAGATACGGAAAAACGTAAAGGCGTTCGGCAAGTTCACATGCTGTTTCCTCCAACCGGTATTATACACATTCCCGACGCTTCCCTCTTGCAACATGCGCTCTCCCTCGATCGTGCTAGAGCATGTTTCCATGAGGTGTGGTCAACGGAGAGGTACCGAGCCGTTCCAACGCCTTTCCCAACCCCAAGGCCACTGCCTCCAGCGGGTGATCGGCCAGGTAGGCAGCCACCCCCAGCTGCTGCGCGATCAGCTGATCCCACCCATAGAGCAGCGCTCCCCCTCCGGTGAGCACAATCCCGCGATCGAGGATATCTGCCGCCAACTCCGGCGGGGTGGCGGCGAGCACCTCATGAACCGTTCGGACGATTTCGCGCACTTCACCTCCGATGGCTTCGGCGACCTGATCGGACGTGAGTGTGGCATTTTTGGGCATTCCGCTGACCAGATCACGACCACGAATCTGCAACTGATCGTTGCGCATGCCCGGCTGACAGGCGCCAATCGCGATCTTCACTTCTTCGGCGGTCCGCTCACCGATAAGGAGGTTGAAATGCTCCCGGACCCAACGGACAATGGCACTGTCGAAGGCATCACCTGCCACCCGGATTGAGGTGGTCTCCACCACGCCTCCCAAAGAGAGTACAGCGATATCGGTCGTCCCCCCGCCGATGTTGATCACCATCACACCGTGGGGAGAATCAAAATCGATGCCGCATCCCAACGCAGCCGCTTTGGGTTCCGGCACCAGGTAGACCGGCCGGGCTCCACACTGCTCTGCCGCCTCTACAACTGCTTTGCGCTCGACTTCTGTGGACGTAGGGGGCACAGAGATGGCGACACGCGGATGCAGCATCATCCGCCCACCGGTCACCCGCTTCAGAAAATAGGAGAGCATCTTCTGCGTCGTCTGAAAATCGGAGATGACACCTTCTCGCATGGGGCGAACCGCCACAATGTTCGCAGGGGTGCGCCCCACCATCTTTCTCGCTTCATTGCCTACACGCAGTACTTCGTGGGTCGTCGCATTGATCGCGACGACGGAGGGCTCATTGACGACGATTCCCCGTCCCTTGACCCACACCAAAACATTGGCCGTGCCCAAGTCTATGCCGATATCCAAGGTACTCTCCTCCCGCGGCACGGTGGTCGTTGCATGACGTCCTAAGGGCATGCTTGTTCAACAGCCTAAGAATCCTACAGGCCGACAGATCTTGCAAGCATCGATACGCCGCTGCACAGGGGAATGTCCTTATCCAGGTGAAAGCTGGATGCAAAAAAGAGCGGGGAGAAACGTTTGCGCGGGGAGGGGGAGCTCGTCCGCATGGGGATGCGCACCACATCCGCCAGGTGGGTTGTGTGCGGAAAACCGTCACAACGGCGGACGTGGTTGCCTCTTCGAGGGATCACCGATGATCGGCATGCCGGGCTGCAGCTGCTTCTACATCGGCGTTGGACCATCCTACCGCGTAATCGACCGACTCACTGCTCTGGTATTTCTTTTTGGTGGCTTCACCACCGCGCAGGTGTCGAATCGACTTGTGGTAGTCCAGGATGTCTTTGACCTGATCGAAGAGTTCGGGGTTGATGACCGGGAGGCGCTCTGTCAGATCCTTGTGAACCGTACTTTTGGAAACACCGAACCGCTTGGCAATGTCGCGGACCGTATCGTGGGTTTCTAAGATGTACTGGCCGATCTGCAGGGTTCTCTCCCGTATATAATCGTGCACGCCCCCTCGCCTCCTCGGGTTTGGTCGATCCATGTATATGTGCGCCATGCGCGTTCATGAGACAGAATCGGCCCCTTTGGCCCTCCTTGCGCTGATCCTGCAGCGGAGAAAGAAAAAGGCGGATGGGGCGCAGGCTACGCCACATCCGTCGGATATTTTTGCAACAGGTGGATTCAGGCAGGCGGGAGCAACGTGGTCGGATCGATGGGCGCGCCATCCTTGCTAACCTCGAAGTGCAGGTGCACCGGTTCACTGCTTTCCAAGGGTGCACGTCCGCTGGTGCCAATCTTCTGCCCCGCTGAAATCGACTGTCCGGCCGAAACCGCTGTCGTCGCCAGCGAAGCATACGTCATCTGTAAACCTGTTTGCGTCTGGATAACGACCTCGTTGCCCAACAGCGGATCATAGTTGACCTTGGTCACTTTTCCCGCTGCTGCAGCCATCACATCGAAGGGTTGCTTGTCCTGGCGGGCCAAATCAATGCCGGCATGGGGATAGAACGTATTGGCATACTGGATCAGCGCGGTCTGCTGCTGTGCTGGATCCTCGCCACCAAAGAACCCAATGACCGTCTGCATGTGACTCGGGTCAGCAACAGGCCATGTAACGCCCTCTCCGCTGGTTGCACTTTTGGGCGCTGTGCTGGTACTGGCTGGCACGCTCACCTGGGCGCCTTTTTGCTCTCTTGAAGAAGTCCCGCCCATAATCGAGTGCCCAACGCCCGCCGCCCACAGGCCGCCGAGAACAACGAGTGCGATGACCAGATACGCCGTCGGAAAGAACCATTTGGTGCTACGCAGCCGTTGCCACGTGTTACGGACAAACGGCGCCTTCTGCTGTTTGCCGTCCGACTTGTTCAACTGATCTGCCATAGTGTTGACTCACCTCGCTATGGCAGTCTCTCCACTTTTCAACTTTTCAACCTAGAATTTGGAAAAGGTAATCGAAGAAAGGGGCGCAAGGGTACAACCGATGTAAAAATGACTTAGGATCTCCCGGCAAGATGCTCCCTTTTCGGCCATCACCTTGGCTCCCCATTGCGAGAGTCCCACCCGATGTCCATGACCTATCACGTAAAAGCGCAACCTCTCCCCTGCCTGCCCAAAGGTGAAATCTGCAGAGGACAAACCGAGGCGCTGGCGTACTTGTACCCCCGTATACTGCCTTCCTCCGATGCGCACCTGCTCCACCGTTCCCGCTGGAGAACGTGTGATCACCTGGGAAGTAGCGAGAATGCCTCGTACATCGTCTGGCAAAGTGGGATCTTCCAACCGCTGGCGCAATTGCTGTGGCGTAAAGTCAACCGTGCTGTGCCCCCCTGGCTGATCTGCATCGTAGGAGGGGACACTGCGCAGGTAGGGATAGGCTTTGCCGAAGAGGATGTCGCTCTGCTCTGTCTGACCGCCGCCGTTGGAAAAGTAGAGGGCATAGGCGGGTGCTCCCTCATACACCAGGATCTGCCCTTGTGTGGCCCGCACAGCTTGATCGATACGGGACGACCATTGGTCGTAAGAATTACCCCAGTGTTTGCGCAGCGCTTCATCGGTCAGGTAGGCTTGGCCCTCTTCGGGACGGTCCGTCAATTGGGCACCGTAGGGCAGGGGATGACTGGGGTGCTGAAGACGCCAGATTGCATAGGTGCGGGCGGCAATGGCTTGGGCTTGCAAGGCAGCTGGAGGAAAATCCGCCGGCATTTCCGCAGCGACCACGCCACGCACGTACGCTTCCAATGGAAGGGTCACCAAGCGATTCGTTTCACTGAGATAGAGGCGCACAGACATCTGTTCTTCCGGAGAGGTAGGCAGGCGATGGATCGTTTTCCATCCGCTGATCGCCGCCCCCAATGTGAGCACCAAAAACGCCAATAACAGACCGTGCAGCAGGCGTCTGTCCCAGTGTTGGTTCGTGCGAGGCACCGTCACGCTCCCCTCGTCGTTTGCCACATTCTTCTGTGTATGCAGGCAAAACGCGAGAGAGACATTCGGTGCACTTCTTTTGCTCAGTAGTTCTCCGAAAGGACCGGTGTCCCGATCAGAAGTTGGTCAAAGCGTCCGCCCACCTGCAGATTGGCAGGGCTTTTGTCGCGCAAGTGCACCCCTGCGTCGAGAAGAGCGGTCTGTCCGGTGATCGAAAACCACGTCTGCCCCACAATGCCCTCTTTTGGTACTGCGCCAAATGCCTGCATCACTTGCATCGGGTTTTCAGCTTGCACGTGTGCGTGAAGCGTCCAGGCGGCCTGGGGGGCGACCACCGACTGGGGTGGCAATGCGTCCCAGCTGTACGTAAGGTGGGGAGCCTGGGCGCCCAGTTGGATCGCCCCGCTCAACAACAGCAGCGGCGTCGCCAAAACAAGAGTGGCAAAAAGCAGGATGCAGGCAAACCCAGCACGTATCGACATCGTTCGGCTCCTTCGAAGAAAATGCGCAGGAAGCGCTATTCCAGTTTTATCCGAAAATCAGGGAGGGCAAACCCATCGATCGAAAAGGGGCCCTCCCGAAGGAGAGCCCTGCGCATACCCAAGAGGTGCCTTTTAAGGGACTGCGTTGAGCATGGAGAGGAACGAAGCACCGACGGCCTGTGCCGGTCCCATCAGCACGTTGGGCACAATACCAAAAAAGAGCACGCCCACCGTACACAGAGCCAAGACGACGGTATTGCCCGCATCCACCTGCAGCGTTTCTGCCGTCGCAGGGCGCACGAAGTACATCTGCCGGATGAAGCGGAAATAGTAGACAAACGAGATCACCGAGAGCACCATGCCCGCATAGGCGAGCCAGCTCAGCTGGGCATTGACTGCAAACGAAAAGAGGAAAAACTTCCCCCAGAAGCCGGCAGTGATTGGGAATCCTCCTAAAGAGAGCAGGCAGACCGTAAAGGCGAAGGCCATCCAAGGCGAACGGCGCCCCAATCCGGCAAAAGCGGCAAGACTCTCATCCCCTGCAGCACGGGTCACCCACTCGATGGTGACAAAAGCCCCCACGTTCATCAGCGCGTAGACCGCCAAATAGAAGACCATCGAGCCGGCTGTCGCTGCAGATTGTCCAGGCATCGCAGCGAGGCCGACCAGAACATAGCCAGCTTGCGCAATCGACGAATAGGCAAAAAGGCGTTTGGCATTGCGCTGGCGCAACGCAGCAGCGTTGCCCCCCAGCATCGAGAGCACAGCCACAATCGCCAGGATCGTGACCAGGGGAAGACCCGTATGGGCCGCTGTCGTACTCTCGGCGACGACTGGCAGGAAGGGCACGATCAAGACACGGGTCGCCATAGCAAAACCAGCGACCTTAGAGACCACCGAGAGATAGGCGGTCACAGGGGTCGGGGCGCCTTCGTAGACATCTGGCGCCCACATGTGAAAGGGCACGACGGCCATCTTGAAACCCAGTCCCAACAGCAGGAAGGCAAATGCGATATCGAAGAAGAGACGCTCATTGGGCAGCTGGCTCGCGATGGCGGAAGGCATCGCCACGAGATCGGTGGTGCCGCTCAGTCCGTACAGGAAGGACATGCCATAGAGAATCGCCGCAGTCGCCAATCCACCATACAAAAAGTACTTCAGGCCTGCCTCATTGGATTTCACATTCTGCCGGTGCAAGCCAGCCAACACATAGGAGGGCAGCGAGAGCAACTCCATGCCGATAAAGAGGGTGATCAAATCGGCAGAGTTGGCCATCAGCAACGCCCCAGTGGTGGCAAAGAGAATGAGGTAGTAGGATTCTCCCTCGTACCCCTGCCGCCCGCGCCAGTCATAGACGTCCATCACCAGCACAAAGAGGGCACCCACCAACATGATCAGCGACATGAGCTGGGCAAATAGGTCGACGACGACGGTATTTTTCCATCCCGTCGCACCCACGTATTGAAACTGCAGGTAGCCCCCTACATGCCGCCCCATCTGTACCGCAACGACGGTGATCGCTGCAAGGACGATGGCCAGCGAGAAATAGCCAACCACAGACTTATTGCGCCGGGGCAGCAACAGATCGACGATCATTGCCACAATACCACCGCCGACCAGCACCATCTCTGCCAACAGGTATTGCCATTGTCCGGTAATGTCAATCAATGTCGGTGGCACGTCTTCACCCCCCTAATCCTCTCAAGAGTTCGCCGAGCGAGGGTGTCAACGGCGTGCCCACCAAGGCCGGAAAGACCCCTACCGCCACGACCAACAGCACCAAGACCAACGGAGACACCCACTCCATGGCGGTCACATCTCGAATCGACGCTTGTTCAAGGCGCGGAGGCAACGGTCCGTACGCGGTGCGTTCGACCATCCACAAGATGTAGGAAGCGCTGAAGATAAAACCCAACACACCGATGAAGGAGAGGACCTGCAGTTGTGACGCCCGAAAAGCACCTGCAAATGCCTGGAACTCCGCAATAAACCCCGAGGTGAGGGGCAATCCCAAAGCTGCCAGGCCCAGAACCAAGAAAACTCCCATCAGCCGCGGTGAACGCTGCCACAATCCGCCGAGTTCTTGCAGGTCGTAACTCTGTGCCCGCAGGCCGATCAGGCCCACCACGAAAAAGAGCCCTGGGATGATCAAACCGTGGCTGACCATCTGGAACACGGCCCCCTGCAGGCCGACGGTATTCAATGAAGCGATGCCGAGGAGCAGCACTCCCATATGGCTCATCGAAGAGTAGGCGAGCAACAGGCGCAGGTCTTTCTGGCCCAACGCTGCGATCGCTCCGTAGAGAATCGAGATCACGCCCAGTAAGCCCAACAGCCAGCTCGCTTGCGATGCAGCGGCGGGCAGGAGCGGAACGGCAATCCGCAGAATACCGTAGGCACCCATCTTGGACATCACGCCCGATAAGACGGCTGCAACAGGTATCGGGGCATCCCGATAGACATCCGGTGCCCAGGAGTGCAGGGGAAAGATGGGCATTTTGACCATAAAGGCCAAAGCCATTGCCAAAAACAGCGCTGTCTGTAGACCCGCTGGTATGCGTGCCTCTGCTGCGCCCATTGCCTGCGTCAATGCGGGGATGTCAGTGGTCAAGTTTCCTCCGCCGTAGCGTGCCGCTGTAAAGGCAAGCAGCACGAAGCTGATCAACAGCACGGCAGAGGCAACCCCGGTGTAGGTAACGAACTTGATCGCCGTATGTTCGCGATTTCCCCGTCCAAAGATGCCGACAAGGAAGTAAGACGGAATGAGCACCACTTCAAAGAAGACAAAGAAGAGGATCAGATCCGTCGCAACAAAAAGCCCGAGCAAGCCGCACTCCATCACCAACAGCCACAGCGCGTACTCTTTTTGGCGTTCCTCAATCCACCCGAAGGAGGCAAACGCTGCGCAAAAGACGACCGCACTTAGCAGGAGCAACGGCAAGGAGATCCCATTGATCCCTACGCCGAATGTCACCCCAAAAAGGGGGACCCATGGCAGAGAAAGACGCATCTGTAGGGAACCCTGACCCATGTCAAACTGGACGGCAACCAAAACTGCAGCCACCAAAGCGGCCAAGGAGAAGCCAACACCCCACCAACGCCACAACGCAGCAGAACGGGAAGGCAAAAATGCACCAGCCACCGCACCGAGCAACGGCAGGCCGACGGCGACCAAAAGGAGATTCATCATCGGCTGCCCCCTATCACCGAGACGATGACCAACAAGACGACCGCGATCGTCCCTACCGCCAGGTAGGTCTGGGCACGACCCGTTTGGGCACGCGCGACCCCTTCTCCGATCGCCCCTGGGGCTGCCCCGACACTTTCTACTGCAGTATCGATAATGTTGCCGTCCGCCTGGCGGACACCGGCTGCAAGGGCCAACGTCGGACGTACCACACCGGCCTGATAGCCCTCATCGATCCAGTACTTTCGTTTGAAAGCGATCCAGACCGGCCCCAACAACCGTGCCACTGCCGCTTCCCCAAAACCAGGCCGCAGATATGTAAGGAACGCAGCACCGATGCCTACCAAAGCCAGGACCGTTGCGAGGATCGCGACGCCCCAACCGGCTTCCGGTACGGCTCCACTTCCCAGAAGCCGGCTGATGTTCCCTCCAAAAAAGCCCGTGCCAATCGCCCCGAGTGCAAGCAAACCCATGGGTACCATCATCATCAAAGGCGCTTCATGCACCTTTTCATACCCATGGGGAGCACGCTGCTCACCAAAGAAAAGCCGAAAACCGATCCGCCAAATATAAAACGCTGTCAGCAACACCGTCAGGAAGCCGAGTACAGCCAACCCCCAATTGCCTTGGCTGACAACGGCCGCCAAAATACCGTCCTTCGACCAAAAACCCGCAAACGGCGGGATGCCGGAAAGTGCCAAAGCACCGATAAAGAAGGTGATCGCTGTAATTTTCATCTTCCCCCACAGTCCGGAGACCTCGTCCAATTCCTGGGTATCGGCCTCGTGGATGACGGCGCCCACGGCCAAAAAGAGCAGCGCCTTAAAGACCGCATGGGTGGTCAGGTGAAACATGCCTGCGGTAATGCTGCCGACACCCAAACCGAGCATCATGTAGCCGAGCTGACTGATCGTCGAATACGCGATCACCCGTTTGAAATCCGTCTGCGCCAGTGCTATGGTCGCTGCCAGGAAGGCAGAGATTGCACCGATCCAGGCAACCACTTGCATCGCTGCCGCAGAGGCGGCAAAAATGGGAAAGGTCAGGGCCACCAAATAGACACCAGCAGCGACCATGGTCGCAGCATGGATGAGGGCAGAGACCGGTGTCGGGCCTTCCATGGCGTCCGGAAGCCAGACATGCAAAGGAAATTGTGCAGATTTTCCAGCAGCGCCCAGAAAGATGAGCAATGCAATGGCCGTCACAAATCCGCCGCCCAATTGCCTGCTTTGCACAGCTTGAATGACTGCGGAAAATTCAAACGAGCCAGTTGCAGCGAAGATCAAGAAGATCGCGACCAACAGGCCAACGTCCCCGATTCGCGTGACAATGAAGGCTTTCTTCGCCGCTTTTGCAGCCTGGGAACGCTGGTACCAAAAACCGATCAGCAGGTACGAGCAGAGACCGACCATCTCCCAAAAGATGTATAGCTGCAAGAAATTCGGCGAAACGACCAAAGCCAACATAGAACCGGTAAAGAGTGACATGTATGCAAAAAACCGAGGATAACGCGCATCTCCGTGCATATAGCCCACTGCATAGACTTGCACCAACAAAGCAATGACGGAGACGATTGGCAACATCAGGAGATTGAGCCCGGTGAGGCTGACACCCAGAGAAACGGTGACGCTACCGATTTGCAACCAAGAAAAGCCCCATTGATACGGATGTTGCTGATCCTGTAAATACGTCGATGCGGGAGAGAGAAGCAACACCGCCAACACTGCAGCGACTCCCGTAAAGAGAATGCTCAGCCAAGCCGCACCCTGCCCCAGGCGACTCCCGAAAAGCGTGAGCAGCGCAAAGGCGAGCAAGGGCAAAAAGGGCACAAGCCAGCTCACTGCCAATAAGCCGTCCAAGAATTCCCTCCCTTCATGCTCCGTCCGAACAGCCCTACCACTTCAGCAGATGCATGTCGCCGATCTCTTGGATATCGCGATTGCGATATACCCCCAAGACCAGTGCCAATCCGGTAGCGGCTTCACATGCAGCGACGACCAAGCTGAAAATGACGAAGATCTGCCCGTCAATACTGCCTCCAAAGCTCGAAAACGCCACGAAGTTGATGTTGGCCGCATTGAGCATCATTTCGATGCACATGAGGACAGCGATGGGGTTGTGCCGGGTCAAGGCACCGTAAGCACCGATGGCAAAAAGCACGGCCCCCAACGCGACATAGGGCCCTAACCCAATCATGCTTCGTCGTCCTCCCTTCGGCTGACCACTATGGCACCGACCAGGGCAGCCAAAAGCAACGTGGATGCCGCTTCAAAAGCGACGCCCCAATGCCCATAAAGCGCCTGCCCCAAAGCCGTCAGCGAGGTGTCCAGACCCGAAGGGACGACCGGCCAACGGCCGGCCGATCCGTAGACGCCCCAGATGGTCAACGCCGTCAGGACGATCACCGCCGTCGCTACGGTCACCTTCTTTCCCGTTTCTACACCGGTCGGTTCTGTCGCATGGGCGCCGGTCAGCATCAATCCGAAAAGAATCATCACCAAAATGGCCCCAACATAGATCAGCACCTGCGCAATAGCCAAAAAGGGCGACTGGAGCAAAACAAAAAGCGCTGCGACGCCAGCAAAAGAGCCGCCCAGATTGAGTGCAAGATGCATCACCTTTTCTCCAGCCACCACCCCAAGGCTGGCAATCAAGGTCAAAAAGGCGATCACCACGAACCACAGGTTGGTCGGCTGGCTGAAAAAGTCGATCAATGGTTCACCTTCTTTTCGGGTTTGGTGCGGTAATCCCCACCACGGTAAGCCTCCCCTTGCCCGTGAACGACCACATCCGTGGAATAGCCTGGGGGAAGCATCTTCTCTTGGGTCATGAATTCTTGCTCCCGTGCGTAGGAGGCCAACTCGTAGACGTCCCCCATCTTGATGGCGTCAACCGGGCAGGCCTCTTCGCAATAACCGCAGAGGATACAGCGCTCGAATTCGATGGTGTAATCGTCGAGGATTTTCTTTTTCGTCTCAGGATCCCGGTGACTGACGACCGTGATCACCTCCGTGGGGCAGACCCGCGCACACGCATCACAGGCCGTACAGCGGTCGGGATAGAAGTAGTGGCGGCCACGCCAGCCTTCCGGGATTTTTGGCTTTTGCTGCGGATACTGAATGGTCACCGTCTTTTCAAAAAGCCGTTTTCCCGTGTAAGCATACCCTTTGGCCCAACGAAACATCAAAACCACCCCGCAATTGCCGCTTTGACCAAGGCAGTAATGATCAAATTGGCCATGGCCAGCGGCAGCAAGAACTTCCAGGCAAACACCATCAACGTGTCACTGCGCATACGGGGCAACGTACCCCGCGTCCAAATGGCCAAAAAGACGAAAATCATGGCTTTGATCAACAGCCACAGCCATCCTGGCAGCCAAGGCCCATGCCAACCTCCAAAAAAGAGTGTCGCACACAACAGCCCATCGGCAAAGATGTAGGTGTATTCGCCCAACATCCACAACGCCATGCGGAAACCGCTGTACTCGGTATGATACCCTGCAACGATCTCCGATTCCCCTTCTGGCAAGTCGAAGGGGGTACGGTTCATCTCGGCGGAGACAGAGATGAAAAAGGCGACAAAGCCAAGGATCTGCGGGAAAAAGAACCACCATTTCTGTTGTGCCTCGACAATGCCAGCCATGTTCGCCGTACCAGCCATCAGGACAACGCCCAGAATCGACATCACCAGTGGCAGCTCATACGAGATGAGCTGGGCCGCACCCCGCATCCCTCCGAGCAAGGGATATTTGCTCCCCGACGACCATCCACCACTGACGATGCCGATTGTGGTAATACCGGTGACGGCTGTGAAATAGAGGACGCCCACATTCAAATCGGTAAACAAGACATTGGGCGCCCAGGGTGCCACGGCAAAAGTCATAAAGGAAGGAACAAAAGCGATCACGGGTGCGATTTTAAAGACCGCGACATCTGCTTCTGCCGGGATGACATCCTCTTTGAAAAGCAACTTGATGACGTCGGCAACGGGCTGCAGCACGCCCCCTGGCCCGGTCCGATTGGGACCAGGGCGCAGCTGTATATGACCCAAAATTTTACGTTCGCCGTAGAGTGCTGCCATCACGTAGATCAGGATGATGACAAGCATGACCAGCACCTCGACGAACATCCACAGGAGGTTGAGCCAGGTAAACGGCGCGGTCAGCAGCCCGGTGAGGTTGAGCAGCATCAGCGGTCAACCCCCCCTAAGACAATGTCGATCGCCCCGAGAATCGCGATCATATCCGCAATGTTGACCCCTTCTGTGATCGCCGGAAAAGCCGCCAGATTGGCAAACTCCGGTGCGCGCCAATGCCAGCGGTAGGGATGGTCTGAGCCGTCTGAGACGATATAGCAGCCCATATCGCCGCGTGGAGACTCAATGTGGAAGTAGACCTCCCCTTTGGGCGGGCGAATATTGCGCGGCGCCTTTCCCATAAAAGGTCCATCGGGCAGGTTCCGTATCGCTTGCTTGACGATCCGGATCGACTGCAGCATCTCCTCGATGCGGATGATATAGCGGGCCCAGACATCTCCGGAAGTACGGGTCGGGATCTCAAAGTCGAATTTTGGATAGAGGCTGTATGGATCCGATTTGCGTACATCATAGCTGTTGCCCGTGCAGCGCAGACAGGCTCCTGAGAGTCCCCATCGCTTGGCAAACGCCTCGTCATAGACGCCGACATTCTTGACGCGGCTTTGGAAGATCTCATTGCCCGTCACCAAGTTGTTGTATCCTTGGATATTTTTGACCATCTCATCCATGAAGTCGTCGACGCGGCGCAACCACTCTTGTGTGGCGTCCCGCTTGACGCCGCCAATACGCATATACGAGTACGTCAACCGGGCGCCTGAAATCTCCTCGAGCAGATCGAGGATCACTTGCCTGTCTTTGAAAGCGTACAGAAAGGGCGACATGGCCCCCAAATCGAGCAGGAACGTACCCCACCAGACCAGATGGCTCGCGATGCGGTTGAGTTCCATCACAATGATGCGGATGTACTCGGCGTGTTCCGGGATCTCCAGACCCAACAGTTTCTCAACAGCACCGACATGACAGTAGTTGTTGAGCATGGCAGAGAGGTAGTCCATGCGGTCGGTATACGGAATGATCTGTGGATAAGTCTTCCACTCTGCAATTTTCTCGGTACCGCGATGCAGATAGCCGATCACGGGATCGACATGGACCACACGCTCCCCGTCGATGGTCACCATGGCGCGAAAAACACCGTGCGTCGAAGGATGCTGCGGGCCCAAGCTGAAGGTGAGTTCTTCCGTACGCAGCGCCAAAAGGAGCCCCCCTCTCTAATCGATATAGTCGTACGCCTTACGCAGTGGGTGTCCTTCCCAGTCTTCGGGCAAAAGAAGCCGCCGCAGATCCGGATGGCCCTCAAAGTAGATCCCCATCAGGTCATAGGCTTCTCTTTCCGGCCAACCTGCTGCCTCCCAGATGCCTGTGACACTCGGCACGCGCGGATTATCACTGTCGAGATGGCTCACCTTCAGCGTCAGATGATGGGTCGGATACTCATAGGACTGCAGCAGATAGACTGTCTCCAAATAGGAACGCCAGTCCACCGCAGTCATGGTGGTCAAGAAATCAAACCGAAACCGCTCGTCATCGCGAAGCTTTTCCGCGATACGCAGCAGCTGATCGGCCTGCACGGTCACCACCGGCGTCCCCCACTGATTTTCGACTGCCTCCACCCCTTCCCCCAAGAGGCGCTTCAGTTCCTCAAGGTCGATCCAGGTTGGAACTTGGGGGGCGGCTGCGCCGCGCGGGGCCGGACGTGCACCACCGGCGGGGCGGGCGCTTCCTGCGGCAGCAGGTTGTTTTTCCCCCTCCTTGGCAGGTGGAGAGGTGGGGGTTGTCGGACTGGTACTGCTCTCTGGCAAACGCCCCGAACGCTGTTGGCTTGCCTCACGAGCAGCTTCGGGAGTGGGCGCGCTCTCTGGATGCGGAGCACCGGCCGGCGCTTGCGCGTCCCCTACAGCCTCGCCGGCCGGGGGACGCTCTGAGGGCTTCTCTTCTCGTTTTGTATCGCTGCTTTCGTCGTGCTCGTTGGTGTGCTGTTCGTCATCCATGGAGATCCCTACCTCTTCACGCGCTTGCGTAGCCAATCGGGCATGCTTTCATCCATGATCTTCTCCTGCAACTTCATCACACCGTACATCAGCGCTTCCGGTCGAGGCGGACACCCTGGCACATAAATGTCGACAGGGACAATCTGATCGACCCCCTTGAGCACCGAGTAAGCCTCGTAGTAGGGTCCACCGCAGGTCGAACAGCTGCCCATCGAGATGACCCATTTCGGGGCGGGCATCTGATCATAGAGACGGCGCAGAAGGGGAGCCATCTTTTTCGTTACGGTACCTGAGACGATCATCAGATCGGCCTGCCTGGGACTGGGCCGAAAGATCACCCCAAAGCGGTCGAAGTCGTGATGTGCCCCGCCGACGGCCATCATTTCAATGGCACAACAGGCCAACCCGAAGGTCAGCGGCCAAATCGAATGGGCTCGTCCCCATCCGGTCACAGCATCGATGGTCGTCAAAAAGACATTCTTGTGCAGCGTTTGTTCTTCTTCGGTCATCAGTGACGGTACCTCTCGTACCTCCACCGCTGTCCCTGCTCCCGGGCGTTGTTCTACTGCCACCGCAACACCTTCTTCTTCCAGGCGTAGGCCAACCCGACGCCCAACATTGCCAAAAAGATAAAGGCCTCGATGAGCCCAAACAAGTGCAATCGGTTAAAGGCAACGGCCCATGGAAAGAGAAAGACAGTCTCGACGTCAAACAGGACAAACATCAATGCGAAAAGATAGTAGCGAACGTTGAAACGAACCTCTTTTGCTTCAACGATGTCGATCGCGCCGCTCTCATACGGCGTCTTTTTCGCCGCTGACGGCTGATGGGGTCGAAAGAGACTGCCGAGGCCAAGCAAACCAAAGGCCAGCGCTACACCCAACACGAGAAAGAGGACGACAACAAGCCAAGAGTGCCAATAAACCGCGGGCATTTCATGCGTCCTTTCTGTGGTCGCAATACTGCCATCCTGCAGGCATTATACCACTGCCTCTGGTAATCGCCATGATCCAGTTCGCCTCACTGACTGGTACAGGGGGATCGATCGAGGGTCGATCTCTCGCGCAAGCCTTGCTGCGTTTTTTCTATGTACGCAGCGACGAGCCAAAAAAGAGTACAGCTACCCAAAAAGAGTAATACAGATGTGTCTCCTCTGTTTTTTCTTTAACAAAGATGGCGGGCAAGCGCCCGCCATCCAACTGCACCCACGCGCCCTAGGCGCTGTGGTGCTGTGCCCCGGCGACGCGCAAACGCACTTCTGCCCGCTGCAGGGCACGTTGCGCCTCTGCGCGTGCCGCTTCATCGGCCTCTGGACTGCGCAGCGTTTCTTGCGCCCGCTCGTAGGCTTCTTGGGCACGCGCAACATCGATTTCGTTAGGTTGTTCGGCTGTCTCGGCCAATACGATCAGCCGCTCACCGTCGACTTCGAGGAAGCCCCCGTGAACCGCCAGCTCATCGTTGCCTTCCTCTTTGATCACACGCAGCGGCGCGATCCGCAACTCGGTCACCAGTGGCACGTGGTGAGGCAAAATTCCCAGCTCGCCCACCACCCCCCGGGCAATCACCATCTTTGCATCCGCACGGTAGACCGGCCGATCCGGTGTGACCACTTCAACGCGCAGGCTCATCTGTCCACCCCGCTATGCCGCGAGCTGCTGCGCTTTTTGCACAGCATCCTCGATGGCGCCGCACATCAGGAAGGCCGATTCGGGGAGATCGTCATGCTTGCCTTCAATGATCTCCTTGAACGAGCGTACCGTTTCTTTGACCGGCACATACACACCAGGAACCCCTGTGAACTGCTCGGCAACATGGAAGGGCTGACTGAGGAAGTTTTGAATCTTGCGTGCCCGAGAGACGGTCAGCTTATCTTCTTCGGAAAGTTCTTCCATGCCCAGAATAGCGATGATATCTTGCAACTCGCGATAGCGCTGTAAGAGGCGCTGCACCTCGCGCGCAACAAAGTAGTGCTCTTCGCCGACGACATCGGCAGAAAGCAATCGCGACGTTGAAGCCAATGGGTCGACCGCCGGATAGATGCCCATCTCGGCGATGCGCCGCTCCAGGTTGGTCGTCGCATCCAAGTGGGCAAAGACGGTGGCCGGGGCTGGATCGGTGTAATCGTCCGCCGGGACGAAAACGGCTTGAATCGACGTGATGGATCCCCGTTTGGTGGAGGTGATGCGCTCTTGGAGCATTCCCATTTCGGTCGCCAAGGTCGGCTGATACCCCACCGCCGAAGGCATCCGTCCCAGCAGCGCAGAGACTTCCGAGCCGGCTTGTACGTAGCGGAAGATGTTATCGATAAACAGTAACACGTCTTGCCCCTGAACGTCGCGGAAGTACTCCGCCATCGTCAGGCCGGTCAAGCCAACGCGCAGTCGCGCGCCAGGAGGCTCGTTCATTTGACCGAAAACCATCACCGTCTTGTCCAAAACGCCGGACTCGGCCATTTCGTGATAGAGGTCATTGCCCTCGCGGGTACGCTCCCCTACCCCTGCAAAGACCGAGAGACCGTGGTGCTCTTCGGCGATGTTGTGGATCAACTCTTGGATCAAGACCGTCTTTCCGACGCCAGCGCCACCAAAGAGACCGACCTTGCCGCCCCGTGCATAGGGGCAAAGCAAGTCGACGACCTTGATGCCTGTCTCCAGGATCTCTTGGCTCGAGCTCAGCTCGTCAAAAGCCGGCGGTTCGCGGTGAATCGGACGCAACTCCACATCTTCGGGCAGCGGCCCCTTTGTATCGATCGGCTCGCCCAACACGTTGAAAACCCGCCCCAAGGTCACTTCGCCGACTGGCACACGGATCGGCGATCCTGTGTCGACGACGCGCATTCCGCGCTGTAAGCCGTCCGTCGAAGCCATGGCAATACAGCGTACGATCTCGTCTCCCTGATGCAAGGCGACTTCCAGCGTAAGATGGATCTCTGGGTGATCTTCCGTCGCCGGCTCATCGATACGCAACGCGTTGTAGACGGCGGGCAACTCTCCCGCTTCAAAAGAGACGTCCACAACAGGGCCCAACACTTCGTGAACCCGTCCCTCACTCACGTCCATTCCTCCTCTTGCAGGCACTCACTGCTGCATTGCACGCAGGGCCTCCGCACCACCGGAAATCTCGACAATCTGCGTGGTGATGGCGGCTTGACGGGCTTTGTTGTATTGCAGCTGTAGCTGTTCAATCAACTCTTGGGCATTGTCTGTGGCATTTTTCATGGCGACCATTCGCGCTGCCTGCTCACTCGCCTTGGCCTCCAGTACCGCATTGAAGATCAACGTCCGGGCGTAGCGCGGCAACAGAGCAGCAAGCACCTCTTCGGCCGAAGGTTCGTAGAGGATTTCTGCCTTTGGCCCATGGCCTCCCTGCTGTTGGGGCAAGTCGGTCAGCGGAAGCAGCGGCTGGATCGTCGGCCGTTGTACCAATGTGTTGACAAATTTGCTGTAGACCAGATAGAGGGCATCGTAGGCGTGATCCAAAAAAAGCTGGACAGCCTGCTCCGCGATCTCACTCACATCGTGAAAACTCGGATAATCCGGCAAGTCGACCACGGTGGAGACCGGCTCCATGCCACGATGACGAAGGAACTCAACACCCTTTTTCCCGACCACGAAGACAACCGGATCCTGTAGATCACGTGCGCGCACGTCGTTTAGAAAAGCCGTCGATAGGTTGGCGTTGTAGGCACCGGCCAACCCTTGGTCGGAAGTGATCAGCAAGTACCCCACCCGCTCAACCTCTCGCGGTGTCAAAAGTGGATCGGAAAGGCCTTGGGTACGCTGTGTGATGGTCGAAATGACCGCCGTCATCTCATCGGTGTAAGGTCGCGAGGCAGTGGCACGCTCCTGGCTGCGATGCAGTTTGGCAGAAGCAACCATCTGCATGGCCCGAGTGATCTGTTGCGTATTCTGCACGCTGCGGATGCGCAAGCGCATCTCCCGTGTATTGTTGGCCAATCGACCTGCCTCCTACGGCTGAAAAGATTTCAGAAACTCTTCAATGGCAGCTTTCAGCCGCTCGGTGGTCTCATCGGAAAGCTGCCCACTCTCACGAATCGTCTGGCCAATCTCCGGATGCACATGATCCATGAAGGCCGTAAATTCGCTCTCCCAACGGCCCAACGAAGAGACAGGCAGCGGATCCAGGTAGCCGTTGACGGCAGCGAAGAGGATCTCCACCTGCTTTTCGACAGGAATGGGATGAAATTGCGGCTGTTTGAGGATCTCGGTCGTTCGTGCACCGCGCGTCAGACGTGCCGCCGTCACCTTGTCCACCTCAGCCCCAAACTGCGTGAAGGCGGCGAGCTCCCGGTATTGCGCCAAATCGAGGCGCAATGTCCCTGCTACCCTTTTCATCGCTTTGATCTGGGCATCGCCCCCTACCCGGGAAACGGAGATCCCCACGTTGATGGCCGGGCGTTGCCCCGCGTAAAAGAGGTCGGTCTCCAGGTAGATCTGCCCGTCGGTGATGGAGATGACATTGGTCGGAATGTAGGCGGCCACATCGCCTGCCTGCGTCTCGATCAGCGGAAGGGCCGTCAGGGAGCCTCCCCTTTTTTCATCTGAGAGCTTGGCCGCCCGCTCGAGAAGGCGCGAGTGCAAGTAGAAGACGTCTCCCGGAAACGCCTCGCGGCCAGGCGGCCGACGCAGCAGGAGGGAGAGTTCACGGTAGGCGGTTGCATGTTTCGACAGATCGTCGTAAACGACCAGCGCATGCTTGCCGTTGTACATGAAATACTCCCCAAGCGCACAGGCGGCATAGGGGGCAATGTAGAGCAAGGGCGCGGGATCGGAAGCACTGGCTGTCACCACGATGGTGTAGTCGAGGGCATCGTGTTCCCGCAACGTCTGCACAGCCCGTGCAACCGTCGAAGCTTTCTGGCCGATGGCACAGTAGATGCACAGCACACCCTGGTCCTTCTGATTGATGATCGTATCCAAAGCGATCGCCGTCTTGCCGGTCTGCCGATCTCCAATGATCAGCTCCCGCTGGCCGCGACCGATCGGAATCATCGCATCGATCGCTTTGATACCGGTCTGCAGCGGTTCATCGACGTGCTTGCGATCCAACACCATCGGCGCACGGGATTCAATGGGGCGTGTCTGGGCCGCTTGGATGGGGGGCCCGCCGTCGATCGGCTGCCCAAGCGGATTGATGACTCGGCCGAGAAATCCTTCGCCGACAGGTACTTCCAAAATGCGCCCCGTACGGCGTACCTCATCCCCTTCTTTGATCTCGTCGAAGGGTCCAAGGATGACGATGCCCACATCCCCTTCTTCCAAATTCAGGGCCATGCCATAGACGCCGTTGGGAAACTCAACCAGTTCACTGGCCATCACCTTTTCCAATCCGTAGACGCGCGCAATGCCATCGCCCACAGAGATGACGGTCCCCACATCCACGGCTTCGACCTGAACTTGGTAATTCTCGATCTCTTGTGCGATCACCGAGCTGATCTCGTCCGGTCGAATACTCAACACTGCACCTCTTTCTTTCCTTCTTCCTTCCATCCAACGGTTTGTGGCACGACGACACTCTTTAGGAAGCGATGGAAGAGCGGCGCAACTGCTCGTTCAAACGGCGCAGGGCGTTTGCCAAGGAAGCATCCCAGACACGACTGCCCACTTGCACGCGGAAACCACCGATCAGGCTCGGGTCGGTCTGCACCCGCAGACGCACTGTGGCATGCAGGCGCTGGCTGAGCAGGTCGATGAGACGGCTGCGTTGCGCATCACTGAGCGGATAGGCGCAGCGCACTTCCGCGTGGACGATGCCACGCTGCTCGTCGTAGCGTTCACTGTATGCCTCGGCAATGGCCTCGATCAGCTCGATCCGATGGCGATCGATGAGCAGGCAGATCATGTTCTGAAAGAGGGTGGAAGCGTGCAGCTGCTCGAGCAGCCGGCGCATCTCTTCCTTTTTGGCTGACGCAGGAATGGCCGGATGTCGCAAGAAGTCACGCAGCGGCCGCGACTCGCGATACCACGTCGCCACCTGGGTGAGCCATTGTTCCCATGCTTGCTCTTTGCCCGTCTTCGCGGCGATGCGCAGCGCCGCTTCTGCCCAACGCGATGCGACTCCGCTATGCTGCATGATTTGCGCCCCTCATCGTCCTATCCCCGCTGCAGGCCCCGCTTCTATCTCACGCAACGCTTCTTCGACCAACCGGCTTTCGACGTCGGGATCGATCTCTTTCTCGAGCAGTCGGCGCGTCACTTCCATCGTCAGTGCTGCGACTTGGGCGCGCAGTGCACTTAAAGCCATTTCGCGCTGGCGGTCGATCTCTTCCTCGGCCTGCCGACGGAGTCGCTCGGCCTCCTGCCGTGCGCGTTCCTGGATCTCTTCACTTTGCGCTTCTGCAATTTTGCGCGCATTCTCGATGATGCTGGCCGCTTCGTTGCGTGCCTGGGCCAGCTGAGCTTCGATCTCTTTGAGCCGCTCGTCGGCCAGGCGTGCCTCTTCATCGGCATGGTTCAGTTGAGCGCTGATATGTTCTTCCCGTTGACGCAACATATTGGTCAACGGTCTCCACAACAGATAGGCCAATCCGCCCGCTAGGATCAGAAAGGCGACCAGCACGCTAATCATCGTGCCCCATTGGATGCCCAACTGTGCCAACGGACCGGTTGTCTGCGGCATGCGCTTTCCTCCTCGAAAGGCCCTTAGATACCGACTTTGCTCAACAGCACCAGAATCCCGAAGACCACCGAGATGATCGGCAGAGCTTCGATGACACCGATACCGATGAACATGATCGTCTGCAAGCGTCCATACAGCTCTGGTTGCCGTGAGGTTCCTTCAATGGCCCGACCTGTGACCAAGCCATCCCCAATCCCAGCACCCATGGCAGAAAGGCCCATCAACAAACCAATACCGATCATCAGAAAGCCGACTGTCGGATCCACAAGATTACCCCTTTCTTTTTTTGACTATTGTTAGCTTTCTTCTGGATTGATTGCATCCCCGATGTACACCATCGAAAGCATCATAAAGATAAATGCCTGGATGGCAGCGACAAAGAGGCTGTAGGCCAACCAAATCAGCAACGGGATCCATGAAGCGTAAATGGGCAATAGATGGCTGAAAGTAGAGGTCAAGATCTCGCCTGCATAGATATTCCCGTAAAGTCGGAAGGCCAACGTAATCAGCCGTGTAAACAGATCCAAGATGAAAATGGGTGCCATGTAGATCACCGGCCCCAACAGACGGCGCAGATAGTGCGGACCGTTGAAGCGAAATCCGTTGACGTGGGACCAGATCCAGGCGACCAGGGCCAGTGTCACGGTCACACTCAGCGAGGAGGTCGGTGAGTACCACAGGGGCATATCCTCATGGCCCAGACGAATTTGAAGGAACAACCCACAGATGTTGCTCACAAAAATAAAGATGAACAATGTGGCCGCCAAGTTGACGAAACGGGCCGCACGCTCACCTTGAATCGCTTGTCCAGTTTGCTCTCGAACAAAGCCAAGCAGAAACTCCAAGATCACCTGCACTTTGCTTGGATGCAACGGATCGAGCTTTCGGGCGGCCAACGCCGCCAAGACCAACAAGACGACGACGATGATGCCGACCATGAAGATCACCGAAATGTTCCAGTCCATGCCGAGCCAATGGACCAGAAACCCTTCTCCGGTCGGCATCCCCGTCATTCTCCATAGATGCGCCAATGCTGGCTGCTCTTGCGGCATGGTTCCCTTTCTTCCCTCCTTTGCTCACATCTTTGCGTGGGTGCTGTGCGATACCCACAGTGCCACTGGAATCGCCACGACAGGCCCGACTACAAAGCCCAATAGGAGATAGGCAGCAGCGCGCGGTTCGTAGAGATAGAGGCCGACCGTAACGGCAATCACGCCCAAAAAGCGCAAGAGAGAACTGCCCATCAAG
>JADBKH010000015.1 GCA_014896485.1 Bacillota bacterium
GCAGGTAGTACTGGCGGAGCTTTTTGGCAGAGAAGCCCTCGACCGGCTCCCCATCGCCCACTGCCCGGGCCAGGGCCTCGATGAGCAGCATGACCATGGTCAGACGCTGCTGGCCGTCGATGACCAACAGTGTGGACGGAGCGGTGATGGAAGAAAGACCGTTTTCGACATAGACGATGGAACCCAAAAAGTGTGAGGTACAGGTATCCTCCTTGCCTGCACGCAGGATGTCGTCCCAAAGCTGGCGCGTTTCGAGCGCTTCCCAACTGTAGGTGCGCTGATAGATGGGAATGGAAAATTGGGGTGACTTGCGCAACAGATCCAACAACCTGGCTTCGCTGGCTTTCACGGGCACTTCCTCCTGTGGGGAGCAAAAAGCTTCTTTGTTACAATATTGCAAAATCGGCAAGATGCAAGTGCTTAGGGAAGATCCTCACAGGCTTGACCATCATGATCGCTATCGAGTTGATAGGGATCGCCGGGCCCTGAAAGATCAAAAATCATCTGAGCCTCGCTTTGGGACGAAAAATCGGCACAGTCATAGTCTGACTGAAGGCTTGGCAGCGTCGATGAATAAGACGGCGAAGGAATACTGGGCCAGGTCGGTGTTACAGACGGAGGAGGCGGAAGCGGGTCGTTGATCTGCGGGACGACAGAAGGCAGGGGTTCAGAGGGTTCTGCAAACCCGCCCATCTCGGGCGTATGAAATTGGGGAAGGGGCGGATTGTTCCATGGCGGTGGCGACGGCTGGGAAAAAGTCGGTGGCTGCCAGGTGTTGATCGGAGGAAATTCGGGCTCAACGGTTTCCGTTTGCGGCAGTTGCCATACAAAAGAAGGAGAAGGCGGCTTGGCGCTTTGGAAGGTCTGCTGTGGAAATGTACCGCTTTCTTGTGCTGTGTTCTCCAGCGGTGGCTCCCCTTGCTGGCCTTGAGAACAGCTGGCAACCATCAGCCCCGCTGTTGCGATGAACAACGCCGTAATCGCAATCGAAGGGAAAGCCTTCATCTCATCTCTGACCCCTTTTCCGTTTCATAGCTACCAGTTGCACTGATGGAGGTCTTTGTGTCTGTAGCCCTCCAACAGTCAAACGCAGCTTACCAGAAAACTGTGACAGCGTATTGTCACTGTTTCGAAAGAGAACCCCCGCAAAGATTTGCGGGGTTGGATGCGATAAGGATCTGCTGGGCCAGCCGATGTGCCCACGTTCAACGGTGCATTTCGGTTTTTGAAAATCAGTGGAGGTTGAGCACCACGGTGCGCAAATCGGTCATCTCCTCGATGGCGTAGCGCGGTCCTTCCCGGCCGATGCCACTCTGCTTGACGCCGCCGTAAGGCATGAGATCTGCACGATAGGCAGACGTATCGTTGATGATCACCCCGCCATAGGCCAGCTCCTTGGCCGCATGCATGGCCAGGTCGAGATCGTGGGTAAAGACACCTGCTTGGAGCCCGTAGACCGTATCATTGGCCGCTTTTACCGCTTCCTTAAAGTCGGCGTATGGCGTAACGGTCACCAGAGGGGCAAATACCTCCCTGCAGACCAGCTTCATCTCGGGCTGTACATCAGCCACGATGGTCGGCTCAAAAAGCGCTCCTGTATGATGGCCGCCACAGACGATCCGCGCCCCTGCCGAAACGGCTTCGTCGAGCCACGCTGCAACACGTTCCGCCTCCTGTGGATCGATCATGGGGCCCACATCGGTTGCAGGATCTTGCGGATCGCCGACAACCAGGCGCTGGGTCACCGCCACAAGCTCGGCCAGAAAGGCTTCGTAAACGGGCTGATGCACATAGATGCGTTGGACAGAGATGCACTTCTGGCCTGCGCTTAAAAAGCCTTGACGCGCGCACAGCACGGCTGCTTGCGTCAAATCTGCGTCTGAATGGACGATATTCGGTGAGTTGTTCCCAAGCTCCAGCGCCACCCGCCGCAGGCCACTGGCTTCTTTGATGTGCTGTCCAACCACTGCGCTGCCTGTAAAGGTGTAAAAAGCCGGGCGAGGATCTTCCAGCAGGTAATCGCCCGTCGAACCGCCTGGACCTGTGATGAGGTTGATACGTCCTGCCGGCACGCCTGCTTCGGCGAGGACCTCCACAAGGCGGATTGTCGTTAGGGGGGTGTAGGAAGCCGGCTTGAGAACGACGGTATTTCCTGCCGCCAAGGCCGGGGCAACCTTGTGGGCCACCAGGTTGAGCGGAAAGTTAAAGGGACTGATGGCCACCACCACCCCAATGGGCACGCGCATCGTAAACGCCAGACGGTGCTCGGAACCGGGCTGGGCAGCGATGGGTAGCGTTTCGCCGCCAATTCGCTTACCCTCTTCTGCAGAGAGAATGAAAGTTTGTACGGCACGATCGACCTCACCCAAAGCCTCTTTCAGGGGCTTGCCACCTTCTTGGGCCATCAGATGGGCAAAGTCTTGCCGGCGTTCCTGCAGCAACGCCGCACTCCGAAGCAGCCATTGGGCCCGTTCTTGGGGAGACGGGGACTGGCTCTGAAACGCCTGGTCCGCTGCCTCGATGGCTGCTTGAACTTCCTCGCGGGTCGCAGATCCAACGTAGGCAAGGGTCGTGCCACGATATTTATCTGAGACAGGCATGGTCTTGGTCGGCGTGACCCACTGCCCGCCGATGTAGAAACCGTACGTCGGCTGTTCTGCCATTTGCTCCTCCACCTCCCATTGGTTCTTCCCTTCAATACTACCGCATCGTTTTCACTCATCCGAACGCTTTTGGAAGGAGAAAATCACCGACCTCAGTTCCGATGCCGCGCGCTCGTGCGGTTTGATAGATAGCATAACCGGCGATCACATCTTGCAGTGCTTCACCGACTGACTTATAGAGGGTCATTTGGTCGTCCCTCGCGCGCCCTTCTGCTTGACCTGTAAGCAGTTCGCACAACCGCACAACACGCGAACGGTCGTAGGTGTTGGCGGCCAGGGCAGCTGCGACATCACCGGATTCCCGCTCGATCTGTTCGGCTGGTGCGTCAGTGACAAGGAGATCGACGCGACGAAAAGTCTCTTCGTCGATCTCCCGCAAGCCCAGCATCGTCGATCCGATGGCATTCACATGTTGCCCCGGTTCTATCCACGAGCCGCGATACGCAATGTGCGCCTCGTGTCCGGTCGTGTTCGTCGCCACCACCACGATATCGGTTCCACCTACTGCCTCCTCAGGGCTGTCCACCGCCTCTATTTCCACCTGTAAGCGCTCGGCCATTTCCGCTGCAAAGCGTTGTCGTTTTTGGGCGTTGGGGCTGAATACGCGAACACGATCGACGGGGCGCACAACGCAAACAGCCTCGAGATTGGTCCGTGCCTCCAATCCGGATCCGATGACGCCTACCCGATGCGCCTTTTGCCGAGCCAGGAGTCGCGTCGCCACCCCTGTCGCCGCCCCGGTTCGCAGCGCAGTCAAAAAATGGGCGTCCATCAGCGCAAGTAAGCTTCCTTCATGGGCATCGTAAACTGCGACCAGATATCGCCAAGATCCGCGGGGGGAACCGTGAAAAACCTTAAACCCCATTACACCACTTTCGGAAAGGACAACTGGCATAACACGAAAAACGCCTTCACCATTGGGAAGATTCATCCGCTCCGGCTGGACGACTTGTCCCCTACCTTCCTCTTTGGTTGCACGCTCAATGGCATCGACAAGGGTGGCCATGTCCACCGCAGCACGGACATCCGCATCAGAGAGAATGAGGGTCATGCCGGGTTTCTCCCTTCAAAGAAGAGATCATCCCCATCGTTGGTGGGCTGCAAGCCTGCTGCAACCAACCCTTGCCGCAGGGCGCGCATCTGATTGCCATTGAGGCGCATGGTCGGTGCGCGCAAGGGGCCGCCGTTAAATCCATTGAGCCAACCTTGATATTTCCACAGCATCCTGTGAATGAAGTTAGCGCCAGGGATTACATTCTGCTGCTGGTTGACAAGACGCGCCGGATGAATCTGCCAGTAGAGTTTCATGGCTTCCTCAAAACGGCCTTCCTGAATGAGCGTAAAGATACGGGGGATCATGGGGCCGTAGTACTCGTAATTACTGGTGCCCATAAACGGCATGGAAACCAGGGAAGCGAGCATGAGGGCTTGATCTTCCATGGGAAAAGTGACGATAACCTCGTTTGAAAATCTCTTGTAATTCTCCACAAACCCAGCGATGGTGGGCATTCCGCCTTCGGACTTGATTGCAACGATGTTGGGGATTTCCCGTACCATGCGAGCAATGGTTTCCGGAGCGATGCCTGCCGGGTGCAATCGCTCAAAACCCCAAAGAGGGACAGGAAAGAGGATGACACCCAAGTTCGTCGCATCACAGTAGGCCTTTGTATATTCGAAAATCTCTTCCTGACTTTGCGGATAGAACGTCGGCGGGTAGGAAAGGAGAATGAGATCCACCCCTGTCGCTTCTGCTACCTGCGCAGCACGGATGCTTTCTTCAAGGGTGTTCCAACTGGCATGGTGGATGAGATGAAGCCGTCCTCTCGCTTCATCGACAGCCCACTCACTAAAACGCCGATACTCATCGAAGGTGGTTGCCGTTTCGGAGACGAGGAGTGTCCCCCAAAACCCATACTCTATCTCTTTTCGCACGTCATGGCGTGTAGCGGCCTCATTGACATCACGGAGATCCTGCGTGAAGGTAGGAATAATGACGTTGGCTACACCACGCATCTTTTCACGTGCCCATTCTCTTGCTTCTGTCTTGCGGTATTCTGCCACCAGAAATTCCCCCTTTTAGAAGGTAAACGCGAAGGCTTCGCTTCCCCTGTGCTCACGCACCCAGGAGACGTCTTCGATTTACCAAATTGCCAAGACGACAAAGAGCAACCAAGGAACCAGGGTGCCGACAAAGACCATGGCCACGCCCCAAAGCAGCAGTTGCCGGAAAAACCGGGTGCGTTCGACGCCTTGCACCGCACCGATAAGAACAGCTCCCTGCAAAGACATGGGGCTACTATCGACAACAGCCGAAGAGATTGCCAATGTGGATACACTGCCCGCGAGACTGATCCCCGTACTCCCGGCAAGAACCTGCGCCAAGAGGGGAATCGTAGCGCCCAAAACCGCTCCTGTCGCAGAGAAAAGCGAAGTGATTGCACCAATCGCCGCCACAAACATGACGCTGACCAGCGGTGAACCAACCGAGGTAAGGCCATGGCTGATCAGATCCATCCCTCCCACCTTGGTCATGACGCTGATGTAGGTAAGGATACCGCCGATCATCAGAATGGTAGGCCAGGCAATCTGGTTGATCGCCCGTTGCTCTTGTTTGGGAGAGAGAAGTGCGAGGACAACGCCGATCGTAAAGGCTGTAAAACCTACGTCCAGCTTGAAACCCACTGAAAATACCAGCAACAGAACGATGCCTACAAATGTCGCAATATGATGAAAGTTGAGGTGCATCGCGCTGTTTTCAGCATTTTCGGAGGATGCGCCTCCCTCAATACCCACGCCTGTATTTTCAAAGACTTCGTGCCTACGGCGAATCAAAGGAATGCCGCCTAAAAGGAGATAAGCGCCAACAGCAATTAAAATGTTCAAAATCAACGCGTTGATGAACAAGGGATTCGACACATCCGGTAATCCCTGTGCAGCAACCGTTCCGTTTACGATGGCCCCGATCGGACTGATGGGTGCCATTGAACCGGCATGACTGCCGTGTACCAGCATGACCCCCATCAGCAGTGGGTTGATGCGCGCGGCATAGGCGACAGCCATCGCCATCGGTGCAAGGATCGCCGTACTGGCCGCTGGCCCAGCCCCGATTCCACTGATAACAATCGCGAGAACGTGAAAGACCCATGGAATGATCGCCACATTCCCCCGGACCAACCGAATGGCCCCATTGGTTAGAATCCTCATGCTGCCATTTTGCTGCGCAATGGCGAACATGTAGGTAATCCCAGCGAGTAAGACGAACAGATTGGTTGGAAATGCAGTAAACAGGTCATTGAGCTTCAGGCCGGCAATGAGAACGCCCACGACAAAAGAAGCCACCAGAGCGATCGACCCAATGTTGATCGGCAAAACCGTGGCAACTACGAACAGAATCACCAAGACAACGAGCGATAAAATCGCAATGGCCACGAGGTAACCCCCTTTCCATCCCTCCCTCAAGGACGCTAGATGGGGGCTCTATCGGCTGCGCACCCACGCTTGAGAGAAAGAATTCACACTTTTTGTTTTGATTTTTCACCTTGTTTTTCTTGCTTGTCATTGTTGCATGTGAGGTTTATCCTATTCAATGTGTAATCACACAAAGAAATTGGTGGTATGTTATGCAATTCAATAGTATCTCTCCAAGAGAATGGCGCTCGTCCATCCGGGATACACCCCTGACACTCTTTCTGCAGGAGATCGCCAATTATGTCTGCACCATTGGTGGTTACGATTTCTCCTCTGTCCTGCTGCGTGATGAACATCTCAATTGCTTACGTATCCTTGGCGTAGCAAATCTTTCGATGGAATATGTCCAGCGGATCAATGAGGAGGATGCATTACAGCTTGAACAACCGGAGATAGGTTACGCACCGTCTACGATTGCTTATCTAGAGAAGCGTCCTGTCGCTATCCATGACGTCTTTGCGGACGATGATTTCAGACCATGGGTAGCTGATGCGCAACGTGAAGGTTACCGTGCGCTTTTGTGCGTGCCCTTACTCATGGGCAGCGACGCCGTCGGCGTGCTTGACGTCTATCAACGGTCCGTCCATACCTTCACAGAGGAGGAGATTTCTTTCTTTACAGCCGTGGCTGGTCTGGCAGCTATGGCGGTTGAAGCGAAACAGACCACCGATCGTCTTCAAGCATCCCTCGCCGCACTCCGCGATGCCAGAGAGCTGCATCGTCGGATGCTGAATGCGTCCGGACTGGATCAAGTTGGTCAAACGTTGAGCGACTTCCTGAATTGCTGTGTGGCGATTACAGATCCAAACGGCACGTGTCTGTGGTCCAATGCGAAATATGGCAAGATCACAGATCTCGGACAAGCGCTGGGCGCGGACTGGTTGCAGCATATGCGACAAGCCACCACAGGGGACGTGATCCTTTTTTCACCCTCCACACACCCAGAGCAAAAAAAGGAGGGGAAGGTCGCTGCAGAATGTCAAACCCACGCTCCCTCTTCAATGGTGCCACGGATACCGACACAGGCGGGAATTGCAATGTACGGTTCAGGTACTCCACAGGGCTACATCATCGTCGATTTAGAGGAAAACATTGCCGAAGAGGCTTTACGCCTCGATCTGGAAGAAGCATCCCTGGTTGCTGCGCACATTCTCCTCGAAGAACGACGACGTCTCGATGTCTTGCACCAGTCACAGGAAGAGCTTGCGTCTGATATTCTTCACGGACGTTTCCGCAATCGAGAGTCGATTTTGGCACGGGCCGCCAATCTGGGGTTTGACGTCCACAGTCCGCATGCAGTCGTCGTTCTGCCTCAACAAAAAGAGATCGAAAGGGCCTTACAGCGCCTAAACCTTCAACCGCATCCCAGCCCGCTGATTAGCCATGAAGGACGTGAAAGCCTGGTACTCCTCGTGCTGGTGTTGGCCCGCGTGCCCTATCCGCGCACTGATCAAACGGCTCCCCCTTCAGCCGTAGTGCACGTTTGGGAGTGGGGAGCCGGTTTGCCCGGGGCAGGTACGTAGAGATGAATGCGTAGTCGCGCAGACTCAGAAAGGGGCCCAGACTGCCGGGCATTGTGGTCATAGGCACGCAGTGGGGCGATGAGGGTGAGAAAAGTCACCGATTATCTGGCCGAGCGTTCGGATGGTGGTGCGCTACCAAGGTGGAAGCAACGCCGGCCATACCGTCTGGATCGCCGAACGCTTTGCCCATGCACCTCGTGCCCACAGGCATCTTTTATCGCGAGACGCGTTGTGTGATGGGCAATGGAATGGTGATCGACCAATCGCCTTTGCCGAAAGCTGGATACTTGCACGCACGCGGTGTTTCGACGAAACCTCTATCTCTCCGATCGGGCGCACCGCACGGTCTTCCCCTACCACCAGGCGCTCGACGAAGTGAGCCGAAGAGCAGGGCTTGGGGCCAAACAAGATCAGTACAACCCTGCGCGGTATTGGTCCCGCCTATATGGACAAGGCTGCCCAGTGCATTCCGCGTCGCCGACTTGTTTGAGCCAAGGCGGTTTTGCCAATCTACTGCACCGCAACGTAGAAGAGAAAAATCGTCTATTGCGGGAGCTTTACCATCGTGAAGGCTTCGACGAGGCGGTGGGAACGGGATTCGAACCCGTGAATCGCGGTTTTGCAGACCGCTGCGTTAGCCACTTCGCCATCCCACCGCGATGGCGGAGCCAACGGGATTCGAACCCGTGTTCTCCTGCGTGACAGGCAGGCGTGTTGGGCCTCTACACCATGGCTCCGTAACGCATCCAATCCCGTGGCTGGCGGCGTCTGTATTGGAGCGGGTGTGGGACCGGCCGGATCGGACGGTGATCGGCGTGGTCAGGCCGTATACCACCCGGGTTGGCGATGGATTCGAACCCCTGTTACCGCCGTGAAAGGGCGGTGTCTTAACCACTTGACCACGGGGTCTTAAACGCAAGGCGTATCTTAGCACACCTCTGCTTTTTGCGCAATGCATCGTCGATCAGAGGTACAAAGGATACGGCCGCAGAAATCACCGGTGGCTTTTGCCGAAACCAGGCACTTCACGAAGCTGGAAGGTCTGGGTGCGGTCAGGACCTGCCGAGAGAATGGCGACCGGAATGCCGCACGTGCGCTCAATCGTCTGAAGATACTGCTTGGCTTCCTGCGGCAACTCCCGGTAATCCCGAATCTCGTCGAGCGGCTCCTTCCAACCGGGCAACGTCTCATAGACAGGCTGACACTGCTGCAGCTGCTCCAAGCTGGCCGGCAGGTGCTCGACCCGCTTGCCATCGAGCTCGTAGGCCGTACAGACCCGCACCTCGTCTAACCCACTGAGCACGTCGAGCAAGGTGATGGCCAATGCGGAAACCCCAGAGACACGGGCAGCATGGCGCACCACGACCGTATCGAGCCAGCCCACCCGACGGGGGCGCCCTGTCGTCGTCCCATACTCGTGCCCTACTTCCCGTATCTGGTCGCCGATCGGGTCGTTGAGTTCGGTGGGAAATGGGCCATCGCCAACCCGGGTGGTATACGCCTTGACCACGCCGATCACCGTCTCGATCCGGGTCGGCCCCACACCCGCTCCAATACAGACGCCGCCAGCCACGGGATTGGATGCGGTTACATAGGGATAGGTACCGTGGTCGATGTCGAGCATCGTCCCTTGCGCCCCTTCAAAGAGTACCGTCTCCCCCGCATCCAGCGCTTCATTGACCAACACCGAAGTGTCGGTGACAAAGGGACGCATCCGCTCGGCCAAATCGAGATACTGGGTGCGGATGGCGGCCTCGTCGAAGCCTTCACGATGGTAAAGCTCCCGCAATAGACGATTTTTCTCTTCTACGTTGCGGTGCAGTAGATTGGCAAACCGCCTTGGCTCAAACAAGTCGGCGACGCGGATACCGGTCCGGGCAGCCTTGTCCATATAGGCGGGACCAATACCGCGCAGGGTTGTACCGATCTTGTCGGTCCCCAAGCCCTGCTCGGCCACCTCGTCGAGCGCCTGGTGGTAGGGGAAGACCAGGTGCGCCCGATCGGAGAGATAGAGGTTTTCCGTCGAAACACCGCGTGCGTGCAAGTAATCCAGCTCTTCGGCAAAGGCGACCGGGTCGATCACCATTCCATTGCCCATCACACAACGCGTCTCGCGATAAAAGATGCCTGTGGGCACGAGGTGCAGGGCAAAGCGTTGCCCGGCGATCCAGACGGTATGGCCGGCGTTGCTTCCACCTTGGTAGCGCACCACCATATCCGAACGCTCGGCCAGATAATCGGTGACTTTTCCCTTGCCCTCATCGCCCCACTGCGTGCCTATGACCACAATGCCCGGCAAAGTCTGGGCCCCTTTCTGAGTCTGCGCGACTACGCATTCATTCTACGTGTGGACCTGCCCCAAAGGCAAACCGGCTCCCCACTCCCCCAAACGTGCACTACGGCTGAAGGGGAGCCGTTTGATCAGTGCGGATAGGGCACGCGGGCCAACACCAGCACGATGCGTCCGGGATCGGTCAGCGCCTTCTTTTCCTGCGATGCCGTCAGGCCAAACGGATAGAGGCCTTGGGTATTGCCCGCATGCAAGTCAATGTAGGCCGGTCCAAACCACCAGGGCTTAAACAACAGGTAGAGCGTTGGCGTTCCAGGGAGGGGCGTCGATGAAGGAACGCCCGAAACGACCGCAAGCTTGGACCAGAGGGCTAGCAGTACGGCAAGCACCAGGACCGCCACCCGCCGGATCCGCCGCTCCCGCTGATCCTGCCGTGCCTCACGCTCCGCTTGATGTATCGCCAACCGCGGCGGGAGGGTCATTGTCTCGAAATCGCGCGGATCAGAAGCATCGGATTCCTCTGTTGGTACAACAGGGAGAACCCAAGTGTCGGAATCTTGTGAATCTATATCTGTGGGAGCGGCTGGAGCTGGCGTTGGTGCTACGGTCGCAGCGGTCTCAGAGAAACCATGTGCTGCTGCCCATTCACGCAGGAAATCCTCTTCAAGCAACGGGAAGGGATCGTTTTCGCTACGTGTTTCTCCCTTTTCTGCCATCCCTTCACCCTTCCAGGTGCGTCTTTTCCAACGAGACAAACTTATTATACTGCTTGAGAAAGATGAGTTCGGCCTTGCCCGTCGGCCCATTGCGTTGCTTGGCAATGATGATCTCCGCAATGTTGGGACGATCGGTCTGAGGATTGTAGTAATCATCGCGATAGATGAAGGCCACCACATCGGCATCCTGCTCGATTGATCCACTTTCACGGATGTCGGAGAGCATCGGGCGCTTCTCCTGACGGGCTTCAACCGCACGAGAGAGCTGGGAGAGGGCGATGACCGGCACATTCAGTTCCCGGGCAAGCGCTTTCAGACCGCGCGAAATGGAGGAGATCTCTTGCTGCCGGTTCTCAATCGTACCCCCTCCCCCCAGCAGCTGCAGGTAATCGATGACAACCAATCCCAACCCATGCTCGGCTTGCAGGCGGCGGCACTTGCTGCGGATTTCGGCGACCGTCAATCCGGGCGAATCGTCGACGTAGAGCGGTGCTTCGGAAAGATCGCCGACGGCTGCTGAAAGGCGCTGCCATTCCGATTCGTCCAACTGTCCGACGCGCAAGGCAAACGAGTCGACATTGCCCCGAGCGCACAACAACCGCGTGGCCAGAGAGACCCGGGACATCTCCAAAGAAAACAGCGCGACGGTCTGCTGCTCCTGGAGGGCGACGTGCTGGCAGACGTTGAGGGCAAAGGCCGTCTTGCCCATCGAAGGGCGGGCTGCCACGACGATCAGATCGGCGGGTTGCAATCCAGAGGTCAGGGCATCGATGTCGGGAAAGCCGGTGGAAAGGCCGGTAATCCCGCCCCTTGCCTGTTGACGCTGTCCCAGATATTCGAAGGTTTCGACCAGTACATCGCGCAAAGCGACAAATGGCCGACCCACGTGGCGCTGGGAGATGGCCAAGATCTTCTGCTCTGCCTCGTCCACCAACTTGTCGACAGAGACCTTGCCATCGACCCCTTCGGCAGCGATCTCAGAAGCGGCCTGCACCAGCCGCCGCAACGTCGCAGCCTGTTCGACGATACGCGCATAGCTCTCTACGCCGGCGGAGGAAGGGACCACCATGGCCAGCTCACTGAGGTAGTGGGCGCCCCCGACACGTTCCAACTGGTTTCGTTGTTTGAGTTCATGCACCAGGGTTACCATGTCGATCGGTGCCCCTGTGTCGGCCAAGCGCAGCAACGCTTCATAGATGAGGCGGTGCGGAGGATGCAAGAAATCTTCCGGCGAGACTATTTCCCGGGCAATGGAGAGAACCACGGGATCGAGTAGAATGGCACCCAGTACCGCCTGCTCCGCTTCGACAGCACTGGGTGCAGATTCATTGGCACTCATGCTTGGGGAGTCACCTCGACGGTGATGTGCGCCACCAAGTTGGGATAGAGGTGGACTTCGACGGGATAGCGTCCCGGCTCCCGCAACGCCTCTTTGAGCTCGATTTTATGTTTGTCGACAGAAAAGCCCATCCCTGCCAAAGCATCTGCGATCTGTTTGGCCGTGACCGCGCCGAACATGCGGCCATGCTGACCGACTTTGACCGGAATCGACACCGATTTTCCATCCAGCGCACGGCAGAGCGCTTCCGCCGCTTGCCGCTCCCGCTCTTGCTTGCGTTGCTGGGCACGCTGGGCTGCCTCCCGTTCCTTCAACCGACCCGGGGTAGCCTCCACCGCCAAACCTCGGGGCAAAAGGTAATTTCGCGCATAACCATCCGAAACGTCCCGCACGTCACCGGCTTTTCCTTGGCCGGCCACATCCTGTTGGAAGATGACCTTCATGTGGCGTTCCCCTCCCTCTGTATTGCGCCATCTGCCCCTGCAGCAGCCCCCTTATCGGGGAGGTAGATCTTCGCGCACGCGAGGCAGTCGAAAAAGGAGATCGACCAGACCCATCCAGGGCAAGAAAAACGGGACAGCAAGCAGGATCAAGACGAAGATCACAACCCGCCAGGGCCGGGGATGCGCCTGTCCCCATTGCAGCCACCCCCACAGCGCTGCCGAACCATCGACGGCCAGTGCCAATCCGGCCAGCAACGACAGGTTCGAAAGCAAGGCTGTCAGCACACCTTGCGTTCCACCTACGAAGAGTGTCACGAGGGTGACACCAAGATAGATCCAGGCCACAGATCGCGGCAATCGCCACAGGCGGAAGGCCGGCAAACGGGGTGGCTGTAGCCGAAGCAACCGAAGCAGCAGATAGGCCAACCCGAAGCTGACTCCGGTAAGCACGGCTGCATCTGTCAGTAGAAAAGCAGGGAGCAGCGCCTCCAACGTTTCAGCAGCAGCCAGCAGTACATTTGCCTCCGTACCAGCAGGAAGGAGGGTGGCCTGTTCACGCAGCACCCCTGCCATTTGATGCAACGGATCCAGCGCTGGTGTCCCTAGGTGCACTGCAACGCCCAAGGTGACCGTGCCGAGCACTGCGACGGCGGCGGTAATGCTCAACGCCACTCCGGCGCTTGCCTTTCGAGAGAGCGCTGTACCCAGCGCAAGGCCACACAGATCGAGCACTGCCACGGTGCCCATCGATACCCCTGCTGGCTGAAACACAAAATGAAGGATCAATCCTACACCCGCTGCTGCCCCTGCCGCATAGGGCCACCGCTGCAGCCGTGCGGATACAGCCAACAGCGCCGGCAGCAGCACCATGGCGCCGGTGGTGGCCGGTACCCACAAGGGCAGCAGCATCAGTGCCAAGCCGATCAAAGCGAAAACGATCGATTCGAATGCACCAACTCGCATGGCCTTCACACGCCATGCCGTTCTAAATACTGGGCAAGCTCCTGAAGCTCTTTGCTCCAGGAGCTTTCCTGCCGCTCGGCAATCAGCTGACGCAGGTAGTGAACGATCCAGCGATCCATCTCGGAATAGGAGAGACCCAGGCGGGAGCCGATGAGATAGAGCGAGGCGCACGCTTGGGCAGCGCCCTCACGAGCGACTGTATCGGAACCCGCCAGTTGGCCTCGTACCAAGGCGGCAATGCCGTCGAGCAGTTCCGACTTCAGTTGCTCCATGGCGTGCGCACGTTGCGTGATGGATTCACGGCCCTCTACGCCCACGCTGCATTCCCCCTGGCGGACGCTGTATCGATAGGCGACAGAGAGGCACCTGTGCGTGCCCCTCCTGTCTTTTTCTTGTCTATTCGGTTGTAAACGGCAACAGTGCCATGATCCGCGCCCGCTTGATTGCCCGTGTCACTTGGCGTTGATGCCGGGCACAGTTTCCCGTGATCCGCCGGGGCAATATCTTGCCCCGTTCGGTCGTATACCGCCGAAGTCGCTCGAAGTCTTTGTAGTCGACTTCGCGGACGTGATCGACGCAGAACTGGCAGACCTTTTTGCGCTTTCCGCGCCGGTTGCGTGGCATTGGTTTCCCCTTTCAATCAAAACGGAATATCGTCTTCAAAATCCAAGGTCTCATCCTCGGGTTCAAACGCATCGTCGGGCAGGGGCGCGTTGTTCGCTTCGGGACGTTGCGGCTGTGCCGATGCACTGCGCCCTGAGAACGAAGGGGCCGATTCTGGAGCTGGTCCACTGCCAGCACGATCGAGAAACTCGACGCGGTTGGCCCGAATCTCTGTCACCCAGGCGCGAGAACCGTCTTGGCGATCGTAGCTGCGCACTTGAATACGCCCTTCTACCGCCACCAGCCTTCCCTTGCTTAAATAGTGCGCACACGTCTCTGCCTGTTTGTTCCAGGTCACGATCGGCAGAAAATCTGTCTGACGCTCCCCCTGGACATTGCTCCCTTGTCGGTCTACTGCCAACGTGAAAGTAGCGACTGGCGTCCCTTGCGGGGTATACCGAAGTTCTGGATCTTTGGTGAGCCGACCGATCAGAATCGCCTTGTTCAACACGCCCGCAACCTTCTTCCTACGCTACGCGTCGTCGCTTTGCCTCTCCTACGCCGCTTCTTTGCGCGTGATCATGTGACGAAGGATATCTTCGGAAAGCTTCATCTGTCGGTCGAGCGCTTCGAGTGTTTCCGTCTCACCCTGAAAAGTCATGAGCACATATTGGCCTTCGTGCACCCGGTCGACCTCATAGGCCAAACGCCTGCGGCCCCAATCTTTGATCTCTTCTACTTCCCCGCCGTGCTGTTCGACAACCTCTTTCATCTGTTGTGCACAGCGGACGATCGCCTCTTGGTCGCGATCGGGCCGAATGATGTACAGTACCTCATAACGACGCACCGAGGTACCCCCCTTCTGGTCATTGGACTTCTGCCCGTCTGCAGAAGTAAGGAGGAGAAACCGTCTCCATCGATAGCAAATCAGCATTATACAATGTATAGATCAGGCTGACAAGCGAAGGGACAGAATTAGAGGGCAAAGCGAAAATGCACCACATCGCCGTCTTGAATGACGTACTCTTTGCCTTCCAGACGCAGTCGCCCTGCATCCCGCACACGTTGCATCGATCCAAATTGCACGAGTTCTTCGTAAGAAACCACTTCTGCCCGAATGAAACCCCGTTCAAAATCACTGTGGATGACGCCAGCGGCCTGAGGTGCACGCGTTCCCTTCCGCACTGTCCAACCGCGCGTTTCACTTTCACCCGTGGTAAAAAAGGTGATCAGCCCGAGCAACGCATAAGCCTCGCGGATCACCCGGTGAAGTCCAGGCTCTTTCAATCCCGCTTCTTCGAGAAATGGACGCTGATCTTCCGGTGAAAGCTCGCTGATCTCTGCTTCCAGCTCCGCACAGATCGGAATGCAGGGCGCTGCTTCTTGCTGGGCAATCTCCAGAATGGGTGCGATGATCTCCTGCCGCCGGGGAGAGGCCCACTGGGCCTCGTCGAGATTGCAGACATACAAGACCGGTTTGATCGTCAAAAGGCCCAACTGTTGCAGCATCTTCCGCTGATCGGGGGACCAAGCAAGCCGGCGCAGAGGCACCGCTTCCTGCAGTGCCGTCGCAGCACGTGTGAGCGCCTCTTCCTCCTCCTCGGATCGCTTCTCCCCCGCCTTGCGCAGCCGCTGCAGTCGTTCGAGGTGCCGCGTCAGGGTTGCCTGATCGGCCAAACACAGTTCCAAGTCGATCGTCTCCATATCACGGCGCGGGTCGACGCTGCCAACGACATGGGTCACATTGGGATCGTCGAAGCATCGCACCACATGCAGGATGGCATCGGTTTCCCGGATAGCCGCCAAAAACTGGTTGCCCAATCCTTCTCCCCGGCTTGCTCCAGCAACCAGCCCGGCAATGTCGACAAAGCGACAGGTCGGTGGGATTTTTTTGCGCGAGTGTGAAAGATTGGCGAGAACATCCAAGCGCGGATCGGGAACATCGACAATGCCTACGTTGGGATCGATCGTACAGAAGGGATAATTTTCTGCTGGCGCGCCCACCTTTGTCAATGCGTTGAAGAGGGTGGATTTCCCGACATTCGGCAGTCCCACAATGCCACAAGACAATGACATACCCAAGCTCCCTTTCGATAGCCGTCCACATTCAGTGGAGATCTGACCCTACCGCGGTTTCCACTTTCCGAATCGCACGATTGAGCTCATTGCGCGACAGCATCACCCGGTGCCCACAGCGGTTGCACTTGATGCGAACATCGGCCCCCATGCGAATCACGGTCCAGCGATCACACCCGCAGGGATGGGCCTTTCGCAACACGACGACATCCCCCAAATGATAGGTGGGTTGAGGCATCTCACGCCTCCCTTCGGCTTGCTCTCACCGTTTCCGTACGTCACATCTTGCTTTGTTGTAACAGAAGCACGCTTTCTTCTCAAGGCAATAGGGGCAACTGCAACGCGAGCCAGCGGGTCATCCCCCACATAAAAAAACGGACCAACATCGTGTTGCGCAGACCCTCTTCCCAAATGGGATGGATCACGCCCGTCACGGCCAACAGGAGTACGACGAGCAGATAGAGCAAAAGCATCGCTTCCAAAAGTCCGGCACAGCCGCCAATCGCTCGAACGGCGCCGAGCCGTTGATCGCCGCGTCCTGGCAACCAAGCCTGCAAGGCGAGAAGCAGGAGCAATAGACCGATTCCAAGGCTTACTGCTGCAGCAATCACACTCCAACGTTGCACCCCCAACGTTGGAGGCAAGGCGTCTCCCGCTTCATACAGTGCCGCTCGCCACAACTGCCACGCATGGCCCACAGCCTCTGCCATGCCCCCCATGCCCACTGGCAAAGAGGGTGGGCCAAATCCCAGAGCGCCTACCTGTATGGTGAGCAGAAGGGTTACCACGGGCAACAGAGCATCGGCAAGAAAAAGGGCGATGCCTGTAGCCAACAGGAAGCCCAGACTGCGCAGCCCCTCCTCTTGTCCCCAGATCAAACTCCAACAAAGAACGATCAATGCGAAGATGTCGAGCAGCATCTTCTCCCCCGCTTCGAAACGGCTTGTGTACCTCTGTTTTATGCCGCTTCTTTCCGATCTTGGTCTAATCTGCGCCAGCTGTGGCGATACTGAAGCGCAGCAGCATACGGAGGCGAGGTCGCGCATAGGATGTGGTTCATCCATAGACAAGTCCGTCCACCCAATGCAGGAGGGGATCTTCCTTTGTCGGATCTAACGATCGCATCGAAGTCGATCCCCGCAGTGTCGTCGATGTCTGTCGAATGTTGTCGCGTGGGCTATCAGACCCCCGATGCTGCACAGGCACTGACGAATGCGCTGTTGCATCTGCTTCCGGTCGATCGGCCCATCCTCGTCGCGTGTGTCGGAACCGATCGTTCAACCGGTGACGCGTTGGGGCCTTTGGTGGGAAGCGGTTTGGCCCGCCGTTTTCCTGCGAACGTCATTGGAACGGTATCGTCCCCGCTGCATGCCGCCAACATGGAGGCGCGTTTAGCAGAACTGCAGCTGGTAAAGGACGCCTACGTGGTCGCCGTCGATGCCTCACTGGGAACCGATGACGCAGTCGGTACGATCACCCTTCGCCAAGGTCCCCTGCTTCCCGGAGCGGGGGTACGCAAAAGTCTCCCTCCGATCGGTGCTTGCCACCTGACCGGCGTGGTCAACGTAGGCGGTTTCATGGAGTATGTCGTCTTGCAAAACACCCGTTTACACCTGGTGCTTTCCATGGCGGAAGTGATTGTCGCTGCCCTTACACAAGCGCTGCAACAGCACAAAGCGCGACGTTACGATTCAGCGGCCACACTCCCGGCCTTCGAAGGTGCTGCTGCTTCACGTAGCACAAGCTCTTCCTCCGGACTGAGCACCCGAGAGGATCGTCCAGACTGGATCTCTTTCGCATAGACCCGTGTAGCATCCCGTGAAGAGAGTGCGGTCAGGATCACCCCATCGTTGCTTTGGGTGAGCAGCGCCAAGCTGAAGGAGAAACGACCTCCCAATTCTGGCAACGCGTCGTAAAAATGGATGGCAAATTTCGAAAAAGCCTGGGGAAGTACCTGTTGCAGCGCTGCGACGGTTTGCTGCGTCGCGACAATTTCCCCTTCATGGCGCCGGATTTGTTCTCCAAGCTTGGCCACGCGATCGGGCAGGTTATCTTCCTCTTCGAAGATGCTTTGCAGACGGCGTTTCAGCGTGCGTAAGGTCCGTCGTTGTGCAAATGTGAAAACCATCGTGACGACTCCGACGACAAATGCAGCGAAGGCTACTGCTGCAACGGCCAACCACTTCGGGTCCATCTGCGTTCCTCAGCTTTCACTCTCTATCTGTTTCACGTGAAACATGCAGCTGTGCAACACGATCGAGGAAATGGTACAAAACGGTAGACGACTCTTGTGGTGAAAGATCGATCTCCAACGCAGGGCGACGAGACGACGATCGTAGACGGACCGGCAGGCCCAACATCTCCTGAAGACTTTTCGCCATTTCACGCCAATGTCTTTCTTCGTCTTCACGGAGATGAGCCCGCTGGTTTCCAGCGGCAGATCGGGCAGGTTCTTGTACTTCACGGACGAGCGCTTCAGTCTCACGTACGTTGAGCCCTTCTGCAAGGATCCGCTCGGTCAGACGTTTGATCTGCTCTTCGGGCAACCCGACCAGAGCACGCGCGTGTCCTGCACTGAGGTGTCCGCTGCGGACTGCTTGTTGGGTCTGTGTGGGGAGACGTAACAGGCGCAGTGTATTGGCGATGTAAGGGCGGCTTTTGCCAACACGTTGCGCCACCTCCTCTTCCCGCAAGGAGAATTCGTGGATCAAGCGTTGATACGCCTCTGCCTCTTCGATCGGGTTGAGATCGGCCCGTTGCAAATTCTCGATCAACGCAAGTTCCATCATGCTTCGTTCATCCAATGCCCGGACGACCGCAGGAAGCGTGGCATGCCCGGCCAGTTGTGCGGCCCGCCACCGCCGCTCCCCGGCGACCAGTTCAAACCCGACTGCCGAAGGACGGACAAGGATGGGCTGAAGGATTCCATGTTCTGCGATGGAGGCAGCCAACTCCTTTAAGCTTTCCGGATCAAAATCGTGCCTGGGCTGATAGGGATTGGGTCGAATCTCGTCGACAGCAAGCTGTACCACTTCTTCGTTTTCAGAGGCACTCTCTGTGAATGTCGTTGTAATGACAGCATTGAGGCCTTTACCCAACTTCTTCGCCAAGCGCGATCACTTCTCTCGCAAGCTGTTGGTAGACTTCCGCACCTCTGCTTTTAGGATCGTATACCAAAATGGCTTGCCCATGGCTGGGGGCCTCGCTGAGTCGCACATTCCGCGGGATAATGGTCTTAAAGACACGATCCTGAAAGTATTTTTTCACTTCCTCGGCTACTTCCAGGGAAAGGTTGGTCCGGGCATCGTACATGGTGAGCAAGACCCCCTGTACGCGTAGGTGCGGATTGAGTCGTGTCTGTACCAACCGCACGACGGAGAGTAGCTGTCCCAAGCCTTCCAAGGCATAATACTCGCATTGTACCGGAATCAACACACTGTCGGCCGCCGTAAGTGCGTTGACGGTCAACAAGCCCAAAGACGGTGGGCAGTCGATCAGAATATGATCGTAGCGATCCTCGATGCTCCGCAGGGCTTCCCGCAAACGAAATTCTCGAGAAGCCATGGAGACCAGCTCAACTTCCGCCCCTGCCAAGTCGACGGTAGCTGGAAGAATGTCCAATTGGGGTAGCGTACTTGGTCGAATTGCCTGTTCGCCGTGGATCTCACCCAACAACACATCGTAAACCGACCACTCGAGTTCGCCGCGGTTTAATCCCAAACCGCTGGTCGTATTCCCTTGCGGATCAATATCGACCACCAGCACATGTTTTCCAGCCGCAGCGAGCGATGCGCTGAGATTGACTGCGGTCGTTGTTTTACCCACGCCACCCTTTTGATTGGCAATGGCCCATACTACTCCCACGCTCCGTTCCTCCTGTAGGAATCGCTGGAATCTTTGTAGGCACTAATTTCCCGGCGAAGACTTTGCCGTCTGTCGGGTCAACCGCAGGCGGATCTCAAAACTGCCATTCTCTTCTGTCTCTTCCCATTCAACGTCGACCCCGCTTTTGCGGATCAACGTCACAGCCTGGTGGATCGTGTTCAAAGCGAGTCGCATGTCTTTGGCGACGACGCGTCGGGGACCCCGTTTGCGGGGGGCAGCAGAAGCATTGGCTTGCACCATTTTCTGGACATACTGTTCGGTCTCTTTTACGGTCCAATTGTGCGCAAGCACTTTGTCCATCAGTTCCACTTGCTGCTTTCCATCCGGCAAGGCCAGCAATGCCCGGGCATGTCGTTCCGTCAGTAGTCGCGCGTTGATCGCTTCTTGCACAACGGGAGGCAAATGCAGCAGGCGCAACTTATTGGCTACCGTCGACTGGCTTTTCCCAAGGCGCTGTGCCAAAGCTTCCTGGGTCAATCCTTGCAATTCCATCAGGTGCCGGTAAGCCTGTGCTTCCTCGATCGGTGAGAGGCCCTCCCGCTGTAGGTTTTCGATGAGTGCCAAAGAGGCGGCTTCGGCATCAGACAATTCACGGACCACGGCGGGAATGTGTGTCAAACCAGCCAGTGCCGCCGCACGATAACGGCGCTCACCGGCAACCAGCTCGTAGACGTCGCCCACCTTTCGCGCAATAACGGGTTCGACGACACCATACAGGCGAATCGTACGGGCCAACTCTTGCAATGCCTCGTCATCGAAATGTCGGCGAGGTTGATAGGGATTTGGCACCACGACCTCTAGAGGCAGCTCCTGCACCGTCTCCCCCGACCGACGTCCTCCGATCAGCGGCCATTCCCTGTCGGCCATCGCCATCCCCCCTTCTTTGCGTCCCCATCCAATCCCAGACAAAGACGATACACTTCCCCACAGTGGCACTGCTTTTGGAGAAGCGCTTCCGACACAGGAGACACCGGCTCAGGACGCTTTCGTTGACTGGGTCATCTGCCGAATAGCAGCCTGCGCGCGCGGATAACGGGACGGTGTTGCGCGTTCTTTGCGAATGAGGAGAAGCACGTGGTGGCCTCGTCGTTCTGGAAGTTCGTATGCAACGACGCGCTCCAGTCTACCACCCAGCAGGTTTAGGTGCACGGCTGCTGCCTCGTACTCTTCGCGCCAAGCCGGCCCTTTCCAGGCAATCAGGCAACCGCCGATTCGGCACAACGGAAGTCCATACTCCACAATCGCGATCAACGGCGCAACAGCACGGACCGTGACGACCTCCGCAGCTTCTCGCCAAAGCACGCGTTTTCCCAGCTCTTCGGCACGCCCAGAGACGACTTCAACACACTCGGCCAACCCGAACTTCTGCACCAACGCTTGCAGAAAAGAAGCGCGCTTGCGCATCGCCTCCAGCAAGGCGAAATGAAATGGAGCGCCAGCCAAACAGAGTGCCAGGCCAGGATACCCCGCACCACTGCCAATATCGACGAGCCGTTCGCCCGGGGTACTATTCTCCAACAGCGGAAGCGCGGCCAGCGCGTCGAGAGGCATTTTGATCAGCGCTTCCTTAAAATCGCGGATGCCGGTTAAATTCATCTCCCGATTGCGCAAGAGCACCTCTTGCAGATGTTGCACGAGTCTTCTGGCCGCTTCTTCTGACAATTGGACCTGAAGCACGTTGCTCGCCCATCCCTGAAGCGCAGGCACCGCTTGCTCCTCAATCAACGCGACACTTCCAAAACCATCCACTCACGGCGAGTTCAACCTCACGTTTCCAATGTATATCAATCCAGGCGATGTTTCACGTGAAACGTTCCCTAGAAAGTCGCAGAATAATTTAAAAATAAATTTGTTATTATTTAGAAGAAGGGGGACTCGCCCCTTCATTTCTTCTTTGGATGTGACCGTGGCTGTTCTCTGAATTTTTTGCGCGATGGATTGGACGGGTTCGTCTCGTGGACAATTTTCCGTCCAGCTGCCGAGCCAGACTTCTGAGCAGTCGATGAGCTGCGGGTACGACCGCTCGCCGAGCGGTGGACGTTTTTACGGGCCTCCTCTAGGCGCGCATGCCGCTGTTTTTGCTGCTCCCGTTGACGCTGCTGCACCTGCTCACGCACCGATGGGCGGACAGGCGCAGATTTGGAAGAAGCACCCTCCTGCAACGTATTTTGCTGCTCAAAGAGGCGCTGCATCCATGGATTGATTTCGACCTCTTCTGTGAAATTTCCCTCTTCATCCACCAACTTAGGGACTTCGACGTGGATGAAGCGCGCAGAAAGGATCTGTAGCACCATCAGCAGGTTGCTAAAGACCCAATAGAAGGCTACCCCTGACTGGTATGGGATGGTGATGAACAGCATCATAAGGGGGTAGATATAGAGAAACATGCGTTGCATTTGCTGTCCCTGCGCCTCTAGGGGCGTGGTGGGCGCACCTGGGGCCGTCCCCAACAAGCGCATCGACAGAAACTGTGAAAGGAAAGTCAGACCAGAGGCCAGAATCGGCAACACGTAATAAGGATCTCGCTGCCCCAGCGACAACCACAAAAAATGCGTCTGATACAGGGAAGGGTTCTCGTAAATGGCCCGAAAGAGCGCAAAGAAAACAGGTATCTGGATGATCGCCGGCAGGAAACCCATCAAGGGATTGACATGGGCGGCCTGGTAGAGCTTCATCGTCTCCTGTTGAATGCGCTGGGTATCCCCCCGATACCGCCGCTCGATTGCGGCACGTTGGGGCCCCATGCGCTGCATCATGAGCGAGGAACGGATCTGGCGGAGCCACAACGGAAAGATGAGGAGACGCACTGCCAAGGTCAGCAGCAACAAGGCCACAACGTAAGAGCCCGTCCATTGGGCAAAGAAATCGAGCAGATCCGAAATAAGGCCGACAAACTGTCCCCAGATACCGCTGCGAGAGACACCTTGTCCAGGTGTCCCTCCGGGGCTGCATCCGCCTAAAAGCAGAGCACCCACGACTGCCATTCCGAGGCCGGCTGCGCGCTTGCGCCACCTGCTGGGTTTTTGATTCACCAATTGCCCTCCTTGAGCCTATGGAACCGGATCATATCCACCAGGATGAAACGGGTGACACTTCAGAAGGCGCCCCAACCCCATCGCCCCGCCCTTGATCAGACCGTAGCGCTGGATGGCTTCGAGCGCATACTGCGAACAGGTTGGAATGAAACGACAGTGCGGTGGAAAGAACGGTGAGCAACACAACTGATAGCCTCGGATCAACCCGATCGCGGCCCGGCGTACCGACATTCGCATCATTTCGACGTCGCCTCTCAGCGTATCTTCGCGGTCAGTCTTTGCAGCGATGCGACCGCTTCATGGTACCCGATGGTTGCAGCAGGTCGGCGCGCCACAATGATCAGGTCACAGCGCTTTGGCAGATCACAAGCAAGCGTACGCACTGCTTCCCGAACGACCCGCTTGACCCGATTGCGCACGACGGCCGATCCTACCTTGCGCGATACAGAGAGGCCAAATCGGGTATGAACGCCTCCATTGGGACAGCAGTAGAGCACAAAGTACGCGTCAGAGCATGCCTTCCCCTGGCGATAGACCCGCTGGAACTCCCAACTGTGCCGGATGCGTTCCATCGCGGGCGCTGCGCTACAGTGTGACGCGCGTTCTTGCGCCGACATGGCACACCTTCACTCGAAAATCTCTTTGAAAAAAGGCCACCTTCGTGGCCCTGCTTAAACCGAAAGGCGCTTGCGGCCCTTTCTACGGCGGTTTGAAAGTACTTTTCTGCCCCCCGGAGTGGACATCCGGGCACGAAACCCGTGGGTCTTTTTCCGTTTACGTCGGTTGGGGTGATACGTTGGTTGCACAGTTAACCATCCTTCTCCGCGACAATGCGCAAGTCATTATAGACATGTGCGTGCCAACAATCAACCCAAAAAAGGATCGATCCTACCGACTTCTGGAAATTCTAGGCATCCAGGTAGAGGTAAAACTCATAGGGATGCGGCTGTCTGGCCACAGGTCTGACTTCCGTCTCCCATTTGAGCTGGATCCACGTTTCCAAAAAATCTTCGGAAAAAGCACCCCCTTCCAAGAGAAACGCATGATCGTTTTCCAGATTGTGCAACGCTTCCTCAAACGATTCGGGCAGATGCCGCAATGCGTTGCGCTTCTCTTCGGGCAATTCAAAGATATTGGCATCAACCGGACCAAAGCCCATTTCGGCAGGATCCATTCCCTTTCGGATACCATCCAACCCCGCCAAGAGCATGGCAGCAAACGAGAGATAGGGATTTCCCGATCCATCCGGCGAGCGAAATTCGATCCGCGTCGCCTGGGGAGTCACACCAGCGACCGGCACACGAACCGCAGCACTGCGGTTTCCTTGAGCGTACGCCAGTGTTACGGGCGCTTCAAAGCCGGGAACCAAGCGCTTGTACGAGTTGGTTGTTGGATTGGTAATCGCCACCAACGCCGGTGCATGGTAAAGGAGGCCCGCCACATAGGAAAGCGCCAGTTTGCTCAAATGGGCATAGCCGTCTCGGTCGTAGAAGAGGGGAACCCCCGCTTTATGAAGACTTTGATGAACGTGCATGCCACTTCCGTTGTCCCCAAAGAGCGGCTTTGGCATAAAAGTAGCCAGTTTACCGTGGCGATACGCCACATTTTTGACGATGTACTTGTAAAGCATCAGCTTGTCTGCGCATGCCGTAAGCGTATCGAAGTGAAAATTGATCTCGCATTGCCCCGCGGTTGCGACTTCATGATGATGGCGTTCGACCTCCACCCCGGCACGCATCAGCTCGATCACCATCTCGTTACGCAGATCCCCGAGCTTGTCGGTCGGCGCAACAGGAAAGTACCCCTGCTTGTTCTTCACCTTATACCCCAAGTTAGGGTCTTCCCCATCCCCACTGTTCCAGATCCCCTCGATCGAATCGACTTCATAAAACGAGCGGTGTTGTTCGGAAGCAAAGCGCACATTATCAAAGATGAAAAATTCCGCTTCAGGGCCAAAGTAACTCTCGGTTGCAATCCCGCTTGAGCGCAACAAAGCTTCGGCACGTTTTGCAATCCCCCGAGGATCACGACCGTACGAGACACCATGGGGATCGGCAATGTCACAGGTCAATGAGAGCGTCGGAAAGCGCGAAAAAGGGTCTAAAAAGGCAGTGGATGGATCCGGGATCATGACCATATCGCTCTCTTCGATCGAGCGAAACCCTTGGATCGAAGAACCGTCAAAGGCGACACCCCGTTCAAAAGTCGCGGCGCTGATCTGGTCTGCCGGTATCGTGATGTGATGCCAGCGTCCCGGCACATCGACAATTTTTAAATCTACCATGCTTACCTGATGCCTTTGAATGAGATCCAGCACTTCTTCCACTGTCATCGGCTTTGCCCCTCTCCCCACTGACTAGAAACTTTGGCCCGCGCAAAGCGCGACCCACCACGCGGATGCTGCAAATGCGCGAGATGCGCAACGCGCGTGTGCGTCTCCAATTTTTGCTGTTTTCTTTTCTGCCATAAAACAAAGAGCACGCCTGCAGTGAGCAACGCATCCCCCAAGGCATGGTGCCGCAACGCACCCCATCGGCCGCTCCAATGACGCACCTCTTGTGGATGATCTGCTGCCAAACCACCTGGTGTCGACCACGGCGGCAATTGCATGCGATGATAGGCCAGCAAGGTATCCAGCGCGATCTCCCCTTGCTTTGCCATTGCAGGCTCGACATCCCGTGCTAGAATTGCCGTGTCCAGGAGGGGCTGCTCCGCCAAACCGAAGATGCCACTGCTGACCGCATCGAGGAGCAACAGATCGCGCCGCAGTCCGTGTCCCGCGAGGATCGCCTCTTTTCGCCATTGCTGAAAGGCGGTGACCGCATCCAGCGGAAGCGGGGCACCGACAAGCAGTTCGGGGGTAATGCCCGTCAACTGGCGGATTCGGGTGGGAATGGGGAGCAGAGAGGCGACAGGGGTATAGAACCGATCGACACATTCTCCTGTTTCGAGATTGACACGTACAGCGCCGAGGGCGAGTAGAGCCGATTGTGGCCCGAGGTGCCAAGAAGTACTCTCCGTATCGAGCACAACCACCCATGGTAACGAATTCGACATGGCTCCTGTCCCCTCTCCCCGCTAAACCTAACGAAACGCACGACTTGTACGCTGCTGCAGGACTGCAATCCCTTCCAATGCCTCTTTGAGGCGTAACCGTTCTGCTTTGGAGTGCTCCTTCGGGAAGAACCACGTCGCCTCCGCTGGTTGGTAAGCGCGCCATTCCATAAACGCAGACCACGTACTGGCAGCTTGCTGTGCATCTGCTTGGGGCCAAAACCCTGTTTGGGCGAGTGCAGAGATGCGCTGCAGGGTGTTGGTCGTCTCAATCTGCGCTGCAGCAGCCCACAACCGCGCCAAGTTGACCAAAGGTACATAGAGGGCTTCTTTGAGATCGAGACCGCCAGCATGTGGGCCATAGGGTTGGGTCAACAGCTGCCCAAAAGGTCCCAAAGGAACCCGATGGAGCAAGTAATGTTGGGTGAGATCGTGCAGGAAAGCGTTATCCTGTGCGACCGTCTGCAGCAACCGCCGGCGCACTTCTTCCACCAGCTCCACCTTCCCCCACACAGGATGGATATCGGCAAGTACAGAAAACCAACGCAGCGCGTCGAGCCGATTGGTCGCGTTTTGGCCCAAGACGGTTTGAAGCCATTGGTCTGGTGTCCGACGACAGGCTGCTTCTGTCGGCATCAATCCTGCATTGCAAGGCGGAAACCCTTCTGATTCCAAGATGTGGACCACTGCTTCGGCATAAGCCTGCCAACGCGTATCGTCAGCGCTTTCCTCGAGAAAAAGCAGCCCGTCTTGATCACTGCCGAGATGCATCTCGCCACGTCCGGCACTTCCCGCGACAACCCAGGCCACGGTCGTCTGCTCTTCGGTTGCATGGCGATCCAAAGATTCGGAGAGACGATGCGCAAACCACTGGGACAACCAAAGGCTCGCTTGAACCGCACCCTTGTCGACAACCATGAGCCGATAGGTCGGCTCCCAGAATGGAGTGACATCCGCTCGCGATTCAGATCTTCCTTCGTCGATTGGCTTTTGCTCGCCCCCATACAAATAAGTACGTGACACGGAAGAAAGCCACTCCTGTAAGTGTGAGCTAATCTATCATAATAGCGAATCACGGAAAAATTGCAACTCAGGCACAGATCGATCCGCACGTCGAAAACGCACGATCACCGGCTGTGGAAAACTGTTGTCGCATCTTGTCGTCTCTGCTACAATCGTGCACATCGCCAGTCCAAAGCGCTGATTTTGCGTGTATTTATCAACAGCTGTAGATAAAACGGTGGAAAAGAAGTAGCCGATCGTCCTATTTATCCACAATTCAACGGCAACGCTTCCGACTTCTGCATTCTGATCAATACATTGCTCCGATGCTGCACGCCACCCATTCCTTCTCACAGCCGACGTATCTTGGAGGGACCAATCCGTGGTCACAACTGCCTACGAACTTTGGCAACAAACGCTTTTGCGCCTTCAGATCCGCATGTCCAAACCGACTTTCGATACTTGGCTACGTCCCGCCCGTCCCGTCACACTCACAGAGACCATGCTCATCCTGGCTGTTCCAGATTCGCTGCATCGAGAGTGGATCGAAGATCACTATGCCGGCCTCATCGAACAGACCCTGCAAGAAGTCACCCATACCCCCTTGCAAATCGCCGTAACCGTGGCTCGACCGGAAGATCTGCCTCACCCTACGAACACGACCGCGCTGGAGGCGGGTTCCTTCAATGAAGTCGCGGCAGCAATCGACGATCAGCCTTTTCCAACGCCGGATCTCAACCCACGCTATACCTTTCAGAGTTTTGTCGTCGGTGCCTCCAACCGTTTTGCCCATGCCGCGGCGCTGGCTGTCGCAGAGGCACCTTCCCAGGCCTACAATCCCCTTTTCATCTATGGAGGCGTCGGCCTGGGCAAGACGCACCTGATGCAAGCGATCGGCCACCGGGTACTCGAGCGCCAGTCTGGTGCGCGCGTCGTCTACATCTCTTCAGAGAAGTTCACCAATGAATTCATCAATGCGATCCGCGACAACACCACCGCTGCCTTTCGCAGCCGTTATCGAAATGCCGACGTCCTGTTGATCGACGACATTCAATTTCTAGCAGGCAAAGAGCAGACCCAAGAGGAGTTTTTTCATACATTTAATGCTCTGCACGAAGCCAACCGACAGATCGTCGTCAGCAGCGATCGTCCCCCCAAGGAGATTCCTACCCTCGAAGATCGGCTGCGTTCACGGTTTGAGTGGGGTCTGATCACCGATATCCAGCCCCCTGACTTTGAAACACGGACGGCGATTCTGCGTAAGAAAGCTCGGGCAGAGCGACTCGAAGTCCCCGAAGAGGTGCTCAGTTACATCGCCAGCCGCGTAGACACCAACATTCGCGAATTAGAGGGGGCCCTGATTCGCGTCATCGCCTACGCTTCCCTCACCGTGCGCACAATCGATCTGGGACTGGCGGAAGAGGCCCTCAAAGAGATCCTGCAGCCCCAGAATGGTCCGGTCACCCCACAACAGATCCAGCGTGCTGTCGCAGATTACTTTCACCTGGATATCGCGGAGATGAAAGCGAAGCACCGTAGTCAACGTGTCGCCCTTCCCCGACAGATCGCGATGTACCTCTGCCGGGAGTTGACCGATCTCTCCTTGCCCCGCATCGGCCAATTGTTTGGGGGCCGGGATCACACGACCGTTTTGCACGCCTGTAACAAGATTGCGACTTTGCGGGAACGGGATCCCAGCCTGCGGGAAACGTTGGCAGCGATCACACAACTTGTGCACAAGATGTAACGCTTCCTGCACGGCCCTATCCACAGAAAAAAGGGCAAAAAAAAGGCGCGTGACGAGTGAAAAAGAGATTGTCCACGGTATCCCAAACCCTTATTGTTATGACTACAAAGGGATCTATACAAAATGCCCCTTCAAAAAGGGCAGCACGCATTGCGGAGGCATCTTCATGGAAATTTCTACTGAAAGTACGCTCCTCGCCGGTGCAGCCCAACTGGCCAACCTGGCAATTCCCAGTCGGTCCACCATGCCGACACTGACAGCCATGCTCTTGGCAGCCGATCAAAACGGACTGACACTCTCGGGCACCGACCTGGATATTTCGATACAGATTCACTTGCCCCTGTTGCCCCAAACTGTGACCGATGAGCGCGCGGGCATTCGCCTTTACCAACCGGGAAAAGCAATGGTTCCGGCCCAGACATTCGTCGATCTGCTCCGGCGACTGCCGGCTACAATCGTACGCTTACATACGAGTGACAATGAGACCACCCATTTGCAAGCCGGACGTACCCAAGCGCAGCTGCGCGGTTTTGATCCGCAGAGTTATCCTGCTCTTCCCACGTTTCCATCTCATGTGGATTTTCAAATCAATGCCGACCTGCTCTCTTCCCTGATCCGGCACAGTATTTATGCTGTGGCACACGACGAATTGCGTCCGATGCTAACCGGCCTTTACTTTGCCGCCAAAGATGGGCAGCTCACCGTGATCGCTACGGACAGTCACCGCTTGGTCCGTCTGACTGCTGCGCTGGACACCCCTGTTTCGTTTCCAGGATTGGTCTTGCCAGCCCGATCGCTGCAAGAGCTGGATCGGGCACTGGACGCCCAGGAACAAGTCGAAGTTGCCTTTGTCCACAACCAGGTACTCTTTCAGACACCGCGCTTTCTTTTTTCCTCGCGTTTGTTGGATGGGCAGTATCCCGACACTTCACGCATCGTTCCGACTGCTTATCCCACCTACGTCGTCGTCGACGCAAACGAGATGGGCGCAGCTTTGGAACGCGTGATTCTGATCGCACGGGAGAATACCAACCAAGTGGTACGGCTGCACATTGCCCCTGAACAGCTTCGCCTCTCGGCTGTATCACCGACCCTCGGTCAGGTCGAAGAGGAGTTGCTGCCACTGCAGTTTGAAGGACAGCCCCTCGATTTGGCGTGCAATGCCCACTACCTGGCGGAGGCACTGCGCAACACGACGGCAGAGGAAGTACGTATCTCTTTGACGGGACCAGAATCGCCTTTTGTGCTTACGGCCGGAGAAGTTACGCAGGCAGACGCGGTTCACCTTGTCCTCCCCGTTCGGATATACTGAGAAAAGGAGAATGGTGACCAGCCAAAATTCCGGAAGGTGGCCAAAGGAGCAGCACGTGTACGAGGTCGGTGTTTCCTCATTGCCCATCAACCTGGGTGAGGCACTCAAATTGTCCAATTCCTGTCAGACAGGAGGCGAGGCGAAAGCCCTCATTCAACGAGGTCTTGTGCAGGTCAATGGCAACTGTATCCTCCAACGGGGACGCAAGCTTTTCGACGGTGACGTCGTTGAAGTGAGTGGTAAAGAGGCTTTTCGCATCGTGGCGCACACATGCGTCTGACTCGGGTCGTCTTGCGTGATTTTCGCAATTGGAACAGCCTGCAGTGGCAACCACCACCTGGTCCTCTCTGGTTGGTTGGAGAGAACGGGCAAGGCAAGAGCAACCTGTTGGAAGCGATTGCCCTCCCTGCACAGTTGCGCTCAATTCGGGGGGCCACAGATAGGGAGATGATCCGCTTTGGAGCTTCCCAGGCGGAGATCTTCCTCGCCTTTGAGGAAAAAGGGGAACACCACGAGGTCGGTCTGCGCCTGCAGCCAGGTGGCCGCCAGATGCACAAGGATGGACGTCCGCAGCATAAGGCGAGTGCGCTGGTTGGCTTCTTGCGGGTGGTCCCTTTTCAGCCCGAAGACATCGCGTTGGTTGCTGGACCACCGGCACTGCGCCGGCGTTGGTTGGATGTGCTTCTCAGCGAACTCTCCCAGCCGTATTTACAGCAGAGGAGTGCGTACGAGCATGCGTTGCGACAGCGCAATGCCCTGTTGCGCCAAGGCAGTTACAAGACGCTGGCAGGATGGGATGAGGCATTGTCCGATGCGGGGGCGGCTGTCACCATCGCACGATTGAGCGTGGTGGTACAGCTCACTGGGCTGCTCCAGCAACTCTACCAGATGTTATCTGGCGAAAAGTCGCAAATTCTGGTACGCTATCGCTCGTCGTGGCTGTCCCCGTCTACCGTACCCCCACCCTTTTTGGAAGCACGCGGAGAATTGCAGGAGGGCTTGCGTCAGACAGCTGCGCTGGAACGGCAACGCGAGGTGACGCTGGTCGGCCCGCAGCGAGATGACGTGGCGCTGCTGGTCGATGGCCATGAAGGCCGACGCCATGCTTCCCGAGGCCAGCAGCGGCTGCTCGCCCTTTGCTTGCGATTGGCGGAAGCGAAACTGCTGGCCGAGCGCTATCAGGATCCGCCGATCTTGCTGCTGGATGATCTTTATTCTGAACTCGATGAGGTACGTCAGCGACGCGTTTCCGCATTTATTCAGCGCTTTGAACAGGCATTGATGACGACCACACAGCACGCCGTGGCTGAGAAAGGAACGGTATTTTTCGTAAAGTCGGGGACACTTCACTCTTTGGGCGACGGGTGAATCCCGGGGAGGCTATTGGGTGTATCTCGATGTAGGCAGTGGAGTTGTGCTGTATGAGAAGGAAATCGTAGGCATTTTTGATTCAAACTATTTCTTTACACATAATCGGGAGTTTCTCAATGAAAAAGGAACACCTTCTTCCGTCTGCCGCTCCGTCATCGTATGTCGAGACGGCAAATGTTACTTTTCACCGACGACGGTGGCCACGTTGCTCCATCATCTGCAAAGGACCCTGCAATAGCTGTAAGATCGTAGCGAACAGGCAAAGGAGCGAACGCTGATGGCACCCAATCGTGAAAATGGCGGATACGATGAATCGCAAATTCAGATCTTGGAAGGACTCGAAGCGGTTCGCCTTCGTCCCGGAATGTACATCGGATCCACGTCCAGCCGGGGCTTGCACCATCTCGTCTATGAAGTGGTCGACAATGCCATCGACGAGGCAATGGCCGGTTTTTGTCGGCACATCACCGTCACCCTTTTGGCGGATGGCAGCGTGCGTGTCGCCGATGATGGACGGGGAATTCCAGTGGGCATTCATCCCCAGGCCCAGCGCCCGGCCCTTGAGGTGGTCATGACCACCCTGCATGCAGGCGGCAAGTTTGGAGGCAAGGGCTACAAGGTTTCCGGCGGCCTGCACGGCGTCGGGGTATCTGTCGTCAATGCCCTATCCCAATGGCTCGAGGTAGAGGTGGCGCGGGATGGCTATCGTTGGCGGCAACGGTATGCACAAGGCAAGCCCGTCACCGATCTGGAGCGAGTGGGAGAGAGCAATGAGACGGGGACGACGGTGACGTTCTTCCCCGATCCGACGATCTTTACCGAAACCACTCGCTTTGACGCAGCGATCCTGGCGAGCCGCCTCCGTGAGTTGGCCTTCCTCAATGCCGGATTGGAGATCCGCTTGATCGATGAACGTCAGGATCCTCCCGAGACGGAGCTTTTCTGTTATGAGGGGGGGCTCTCTGAGTTTGTCCGCTATCTCAATGAGCATCGGGAACCACTGCACGAAATCCTACATTTCCGCGGCGAGCGGGAAGGGGTACTTGTCGAAATCGCCCTGCAGTATACAAACAGCTTCAACAGCGAGCTGCTGACGTATGCCAACAATATTCGCACGCAGGAAGGCGGGACACACGAAGCCGGTTTTAAGAGCGCGTTGACCCGGGTGATCAACGAGTACGCGCGGCGTAACAACCTGCTGAAGGAGCAGGATCCGCCATTGAGCGGAGAAGACTGTCGCGAAGGGTTGACGGCGATCGTCGCGGTTCGTCTGGCCGATCCCCAGTTCGAGGGACAGACCAAGACGCGACTGGGCAACAGCGAGGTGCGCTCCATTGTCGATACCATCTGCGCTCAACAGCTGACGGCTTTTCTTAACGAACATCCGCGCGAGAGCCGTCCCATCGTCGAAAAAGCGGTGTTGGCGGCCCATGCGCGGGAGGCGGCACGAAAAGCACGGGATCTTGCGCGGCGCAAAGGGGTGCTCGAAAGCGCTGGATTGCCCGGTAAACTGTTTGACTGCTCTTCGCGCCATCCAGAGATCTGCGAATTGTTTTTGGTCGAGGGAGATTCGGCAGGTGGCTCGGCAAAGAGTGGAAGGGATCGCACGTTTCAGGCAATTTTGCCACTACGAGGCAAGATTCTCAACGTGGAGAAGGCACGGCTGGACCGCATCTTAGAAAACGAAGAGATCCGCGCCATGATCACAGCAATGGGAACCGGCATCGGAGAAGAGTTCGATATTCACAAGGCCCGGTACCACAAGCTGATCATCATGACCGATGCCGATGTCGACGGCAGTCACATCCGGGCGCTGCTGTTGACCTTTTTGTACCGCTTTATGCGATCACTGTTGGAAGAAGGTTTTGTCTATTCGGCAACGCCGCCGCTCTACCGCATCGTGCGCAAACGGGGAGACAAGACGCCCCGCTATGCCTATTCGGATGAGGAGCGCGATCGTATCGTGGCGGAGTTGGGTGGGTGGAACGCGGTCGAAGTGCCCCAACGTTACAAAGGGTTGGGAGAGATGGACGCCGAACAACTCTGGGAGACGACGATGGATCCCAGCACGCGCACGTTACGCCGCATTGAGCTGGAAGACGCGGCAGAAGCCGATCGCATCTTTACCGTGTTGATGGGGGACAAGGTGGAACCGCGTCGCCAATTTATCGAGCGCAATGCGCACTTGGTCCAAAACCTCGACGTCTGACGGAAGTCCAATGGTTCTGAACTGACAGGAGGATGTTTCTTTGGCAGAAGAAGAGGAACGTGTCGTTCCGGTCGATGTCGGTCAGGAGATGCGCACTTCCTTTTTAGACTATGCGATGAGTGTCATCGTCTCGCGGGCTTTGCCCGACGTGCGTGACGGACTAAAACCTGTTCAACGGCGTATCCTGTACGCGATGAACGAGGCGGGTTTGACGCCAGATAAACCGTACAAGAAGTCAGCGACGGTCGTCGGAGACGTGCTGGGCAAATACCATCCCCATGGGGATGCTGCAGTCTACGACGCGATGGTGCGTATGGCTCAGCCCTTTAATATGCGCTATCCACTGGTCGACGGCCATGGCAACTTTGGATCCATTGACGGGGACCCGCCGGCGGCCTATCGCTATACCGAGGTTCGCTTGGCGCCGCTGGCGATGGAACTGCTGCGCGACATCGACAAGGAGACGGTCGATTTTGAGCCCAACTACGACGGCAGTCTGCAGGAGCCGACGGTACTGCCGTCCCGCCTGCCCAATCTGTTGGTCAACGGCTCGGTCGGCATCGCAGTCGGGATGGCAACCAACATCCCACCGCATAACTTGCGTGAGGTAGCTGCTGCCTTGCTGCTGTTGTTGCACCGTCCCGAGGTGGAGATCGACGAGATTCTCCGGGTTTTGCCAGGTCCTGATTTTCCGACGGGCGCATTGATCGTCGGTGAGGAGGGGATCCGCCGCGCCTACACAAGCGGACGGGGATCGATTCGCTGCCGGGCGGTCTGCTCGATTGAGCAGAGCAATTCCGGCAAGAATCGCATTGTCGTGACCGAATTGCCTTATCAAGTCAACAAGGCGCGTCTGGTCGAAACTATAGCCGATCTCGTCAAAGAGAAACGCATTGACGGCATCACCGACCTGCGGGATGAATCCGACCGGCGGGGTATGCGTGTCGTCATCGAGCTGCGGCGAGATGCCAAGCCACAAGTGGTGCTCAATCAACTCTACAAGCACACAGCATTGGAGACCACGTTCGGTGCGATCCTGCTCGCCTTGGTTGACGGACGTCCCAAGATCCTCTCGATCAAAGAGATGTTGACGCATTACCTCTCTTTTCAAGAGGAAGTGGTGCGCCGCCGAATCCAGTTTGATTTGCGCAAAGCCCAAGAGCGGGCACATATTCTCGAAGGCTTGCGGATTGCCGTCGATCAGATCGACGCCGTCATCGATCTGATCCGTTCGGCCCGTACCATCGAAGCCGCGCGCCAAGGGTTGATGGAGCGGTTTGGACTCGATGAGATCCAGGCCAACGCCATTTTGGAGATGCGGCTGCAACGGTTGACCGGTTTGGAGCGGGAGAGGCTCGAAGAGGAATACGCCACTTTGCTCACGCGCATTGAAACTTTTCGCGCCACGCTTGCCGATGAAGAGAAGCTGCGTGGGGTGATCGAATCCGAATTGACGGCCATCGTCGATCGCTTTGGAGATGAACGGCGCACCAAGATCGTGCCGGCGGAGGGAGAGATCCGCGAGCTCGATCTGATCCCCCCCGAAGAGCTTGTGGTGAGCATGTCCCATCGGGGGTATATCAAGCGTTTGCCACTGGCCACCTATCGCAGCCAACACCGCGGGGGACGGGGTGTGGCAGGAATGGCCACAGGGGATCAGGATTTTGTCGAGCGGCTGTTTGTCGCAAATGCCCGTCAAGATCTCCTCTTTTTCACGGATCGTGGCCGCGTCTACCGTTTGGCGGCATACGAGATTCCCGAGTTTTCTCGGACGGCCAAAGGTGTGCCCATCGTCAACCTGCTTCCCATCGAGAATGGCGAGACGATCACTGCCGTGATCCCGGTCGAAGAGGGGCACGATGGTTACCTGTTCATGGCGACTGCTGCCGGTATTGTCAAGAAGAGCGCGCTCGAAGAGTTTGCCAACGTGCGCAAGAACGGGATCATCGCCATCACTTTCCGGGAAGACGATCACCTCGTCGGCGTGCAGTACACCCAAGGAGACGACGAGATCATCTTGGCCACTCGATTGGGTCAGGCCATTCGGTTTTCCGAGACAGAAGTGCGTGCAATGGGACGCACGGCCTATGGCGTACGCGGTATCAACTTGGCAGAAAACGATTGGGTCGTCGGTTGTGCACGCGTGGCACCGGAAGCCGAGCTGCTCGCGGTCACCGAGCACGGCTATGGCAAGCGTACTTCCCTGCAGGCATACTCCCTGCATCATCGGGGCGGCAGTGGGATACGCAACATTGCCATCACGAAGCGCAACGGTCCGGTAGTCTCCGCGCTTTCTGTAGTACCAAGCGATGAGTTGATGCTGATGACTGAGAAGGGGATCGCAATCCGCATCGCTGTTGCCGATATTTCACGCACGGGACGTTCGGCGCAGGGGGTCAAATTGATGGATGTGAAAGCCGACGATCGCATCACCACCGTGGCGCGTTTGCAAAATGGACTTCACGTGGAAGAGGAAGAGGAAACATAGCGCAGCATTTGTGCTATCTTACCTTCAAGAGCAGCGTAAATGAGAAGGGAGGTGAAGGAAAGCTGTGCCTAAGTTCGATCGCAGTGTGACACCGCAGCAGGTCCGCGATGCGGTAGAGGCATCTGCCGATGCGCTGACAGACTTTGTCGAAGCGTGCGATCCCAAGGATAGCCAGGAGACGCTCGCCATCGTACAGGCTTTTGAGAACCAACTGCAGCAACAGCGGGGACCCTACGTCTCTTGGCGAGAATCGGCTGGTGCCTTCCTCGATTGGATGGCACAAGCGCGTCCTGACTGGGAGCCGCCTGCGGATGCAGTGGCGGCGATCAGCAATGCCGCCGAGCGGTTGTGGGAGGTACGTGACAAAGGCGGGACAGGTGCGTTTCGGGATGCCGTGCGCAAGGCTTGTGACCGTGCCTTCTATCACGTCGAACTGCAGCGCCACATCACCAGCTAACCTCCGTGGACAGCAGCGCAAAACGCCGGCACGTGCCGGTCGTTTTTGTTTTACGCAGGTTGCAGCGTTATGCGTCGAACAGACGGTTTAACCGGCGCAAGAAAGCTCGGGGAAGGCGAGCCATGATGGCTTCAAGCAACTTGTGCATCGATGGATCGTCCAGCAGCGCTTGCCAAGCGAGTGGCTCGTAGCGTGCCAACGCGGCGAGATGATGCATGGTGGCCAGCTCCAGTGTCTCGCTGGAGAGGGGCTGCACGCACTCTTGCCAGGGAAGCAGATAGGTTCTCCCAAAGGTATCGTCGACCAGCCACCTGTGGCGCCCGGCACTTTCCAGTGTCCAACCGGGTGTGTCGTCGGTGCACACCGCCACAGGATGGCGGGGATCGGCGCGATTGAGACGCGCCTGCCAGAACACGGCGGGATGTTGCTCGGTTTTGTTGGAGAAACGCCAGCGATCGCCTTTTCTTTGAACCGAGACCGCAAGCAACGGTGTGCGCCCACAAAGAGCAAGATAGGCGGAACGGAGCTCAGGCAACGCCCCCAATACGCGATCGACGATCAGGCGGCGCGGTGCCTGGTAGGGCAGCCCACAGGCGGCAACGAAGGTGGGCAAAAGCCCTTCTTTGTGCAAGAGGATGCGATCGCGCAGGAGATGATAGGGCAATGACTTTCCGGCTGGCGTTGAGATGCCATGGCGAAAAAGGGTGGTTGGTTTGGCTTGGGGCAGAAAAGCAAAAATGACCAGCCGACAGCTGAGCGCCATGCCGTAGTAGAACAGCAGGGGTGCGACAGAAAGGGGTGCTGCTTGTGCTGCCTGCAGCAATTGCAACGCCTGTCGCGTTGTCGCAGCATAGTGACGGCCCACCGTCTCAACGGTAAAGCCGTTGGTAGTGATCTGTCTTTTGCGCCAAAGCCGCCTTAAAAAGTCGATCGCTTCTGCTTCGTTGCCAATTTTCTTCGCTGCAATTCCCCTCGGTCCGTTCTTTTCTTTTGGCTAGGATGGACAAAAAGAAGCCGTTTCATGGAGAAGTGGATGGAGAGGGACGGGGTGCCCTTTCGAGAGGTACCGTGCCGGTCCATACCAGATGGTAAAAGAGAGGGGCGCAAAGACTGTCGGTCAGCCAAAGCAAGACCCAGCCGAGCAGTGGGAGGACGGTCCAGCCCATCACTGTCCATAGCGCTCCCTGGGCCAAGCGTATGGCGGTCCAGACTGCGCAGAATCTCAGCCACTTGCGTGGGTGGTGGTAAGCCTGCAGCCAGCTGCGCAAGGAGGGGCCCAGCACCGCGCTGGTCCACAGCCCTGGGACAGCGAGGATGATCAGCAAAACAGCGGAGAAAATGGCGAGTTTTGGAGAGCGCGCAAGCAAAAGGATAACTGTCACTGTAGTGAGGATCAGCACGCTCCCACCTTCTGCTGCCAGATGCAGCCCCTCCAAAAGGGCGGTACGCAACGGGAGAGAATGTTGCACGGCCCATCCACCCCAAAAACGTCGCAAAAAGCCCCACCCTGCTACGGTGAGCAGCAGCGTAAGTGCCAAAAGCACCACAGCCGGTGTGTGAAAGCTGTACGGTCCGAAGGGCAAGATTGCGGAGTAGCTGACGGGGCCGCGCACCAAAGCACGCCACCGCGCTTGCAGCGCTTCTACGGTGGCAGCTGCGCATACAAGTGCTGGGGCAAAGCTTACCAAGCTCAGCCAAGAATAATGAAACCGGATCGCTTCTTTCATCCACTCGCTTCCTCAAAAGCCACGTATTCTTGCTCGTTTGAAAGCGCTTTGATAGACTGTGCCCAACTTTAAAGTGGCGTACCCGATCGAGGACGTCAACCCATCGGGGGGAAAAGTGCTTATGGAAACGGAAGAAAAGTTCGGACCACTGGCGCTCACCTTCGATGACGTCTTGCTGGAACCCGCGTATTCCGAGGTCGTTCCCTCGGAGGTCGAGCTGACTTCACGGTTGAGCCGGCATCTCGTCCTCAATGTACCGATCCTCTCTGCAGCCATGGATACGGTCACGGAGTCGCGGATGGCCATCGCGATGGCCCGGGAGGGCGGCATCGGGGTCATCCACAAGAATTTGCCGATCGATCGCCAAGCAGAGGAAGTCGATCGGGTCAAGCGTTCCGAGAGCGGCATTATCGTCGATCCTGTCTACGTTTTTCCAGATCAGCCGATTCAGGATGCCCTGCAGCTGATGCAAAAGTACCATATCTCCGGTGTACCGGTCGTCGATCAGGGATTGCATCTGGTGGGCATTTTGACCAATCGGGATCTGCGCTTTGAAGAACAGCCGCAGCGGCCGATTCTCGAAGTGATGACCACCTCCCCACTGATCACAGCACCGGTAGGGACGAGTTTGGAGCAAGCCAAGGCGATTCTGCAGCGACACAAGGTGGAGAAGCTTCCACTGGTCGACGAGTCGGGTGTGTTAAAAGGGCTGATCACCATCAAGGACATTCAAAAAGCACGGCGTTACCCGCTCGCATCTAAAGATGCGCACGGCCGGCTTTTGGTGGCGGCTGCCGTCGGTGTTTCCGCAGAGACTCTCGAACGTGCCGAGGCGTTGGTAAGCCACCACGTCGACGCGCTGGTCCTTGACAGTGCCCACGGACATTCCCGCGGTGTCTTGGAGACGATTCGGGCGTTGCGTGCCCGTTTTCCCGAGGTGGAGATCATCGCTGGAAACGTGGCCACCGCACAGGGGGCTGAGGCGTTGATCGAAGCGGGGGCCGATGCCGTCAAGGTGGGGATTGGTCCTGGCTCTATCTGTACGACGCGGGTTGTCGCCGGCGTCGGGGTACCGCAGATCACCGCGATCTATGCCGCTGCGCAGGCAGCCCATGCGATGGGGGTGCCGGTGATCGCAGATGGGGGCATCAAATACTCGGGGGATATCGTCAAGGCGATTGCAGCAGGTGCCGATACGGTGATGCTCGGCTCGTTGCTGGCCGGAACAGAAGAGGCTCCGGGAGAGGTCGAGATCTATCAGGGACGCACTTTCAAGACGTATCGGGGGATGGGATCGCTGGGCGCGATGCGACAAGGGTCCAGTGACCGTTATTTCCAGGAAGGTCAGCAGAAATTCGTGCCGGAGGGGATTGAGGGGCGGGTTCCCTACCGTGGGCCCCTCTCAGAGACGATCTTCCAACTCATCGGCGGACTGCGTGCTGGGATGGGCTACTGTGGTGCCCGAAACATTGCGCAATTGCAGGAAGCACGTTTCTTGCGTATGACGTCAGCAGGGCTGCGGGAGGCACATCCCCATGACGTCCAGATTACCCGTGAGGCGCCAAACTACAGTCTGTAGCGCAGGCAGCAGGCTCAGGGCGAGCGGATAGACGAGGATGGCGAGGAGTTTGTTGAAGCATCGCTTCCAAACGGCGTTGCGCACTTTCATTGGTTTGGGATTGGCAGGAATGCTGCTGATGAGCGTACTGCCGCTGCCCCAGGCACGGGCAGCTGTACCTCCTCCTTCCGTCGATGTGCGCGCCGCTGTCGTGATGGATGCCACCAGCGGTCGGGTGTTGTGGTCACAGCATGCGGATGAACCGTTGCCGCCTGCCAGCCTGACCAAGTTGATGACGATGTACCTGGTTTTGCAGGCCATCCACGCAGGCAAACTGCAGTGGACAGAGAAGGTAACCGCCGATGCGGCGACCGAAGCGATGGGTGGATCAGAGATTGGCCTGGTCCGTGGAGAGCAGAGGACGGTCCGGGAGCTCTTTGAGGCGATGGTGATCCCTTCGGCGAATGATGCCACGTTCCTGCTCGCAGAAAAAGTGGGCGGTTCAGAAGCGGCTTTTGTCGATCAGATGAACCAGACCGCAAAACGGCTCGGGCTTACCCATGCCCGCTTTCTCAACAGCACCGGATTGCCGGAAGAAGGCAATCCCAACTTCGATGCGCAACACCGGCTCTCGGCAGAGGATGTGGCCAAGCTTTCCCGTGCACTCCTTACGACTTATCCGGAAGTCCTGCAATATACGCGTATGTCAAAGCTCACCTTGCGCAACGGTGCCCTTCAACAGCCCAACTCCAATCCTTTGGTGGCCGACAAAACGCTCTTTCCTGGGGTGGATGGACTTAAGACAGGCTTTACCGATGCGGCTGGGTACTGCCTTTCCGCTACGGCAGACCCCAAGCAATACGGGTGGCGTGTGATCACCGTGGAGATGGGCGCCCCAAGCGAAGCAGCACGCCAAAGTGAAAGCCTCAAGCTGCTTCGGTGGGCCTACGCCACCTTTGCGCCGCGATCGATTCTGCCCAAAGGGGCACCGCAGGGTACGATCGCCGTTCCCAATGGCCGAAAAACGAATGTTTCGGTGGTCACGCAGCAAGCGGTGCAAAGCGTCGTCCAGAAGAGGCAGCCCATCGCATTGCGGCGTACGCTGCCGCAACAGGTGCAGGCACCGGTGCACCTGGGCCAGCAGCTGGGCAGCCTCCAGGCGGTTCAAGACGGACAGGTTGTCGCCACGGTACCCCTCGTTGCAGGGGAGGATGTGTTGGTCGCACGTCCGTGGACACGCCTGGCCCGGTGGTGCGGGCAGCAGTGGCATGCTTTGAGCCATTGGCTCGGCGATCGCGCAGGCCGCATTTTCTCGGGGCGTTGAAGTTTCGTTTTCACAGGGTACGCAGATCGTTATACTGAAGACAATGCAGTGCACTGTCGGCCGGATGGGGTCGTGCACGAGCGGGAGAAGGAGGCGCGTCGATGGCAGTGGAAGTAGGGACCGAGCGCGTCAAGCGGGGAATGGCCCAGATGCAGAAGGGTGGCGTCATCATGGATGTCGTCACTCCCGATCAGGCGAAGATCGCGGAAGATGCCGGTGCCGTAGCGGTAATGGCATTGGAGCGTGTGCCAGCAGACATTCGGGCAGCCGGTGGTGTCGCTCGGATGTCGGATCCTGGCCTGATTGAACGCATCATGCAAGCGGTCTCCATTCCGGTGATGGCCAAGGCACGGATCGGCCACTTTGTCGAAGCCAAGGTGTTGGAAGCGATCGGTGTTGACTATATCGACGAATCCGAAGTCCTAACACCGGCGGATGAGACGCACCATATCGACAAGCACGCTTTTACCGTACCGTTTGTCTGCGGGGCCCGTGATTTGGGGGAAGCGCTGCGGCGAATCGGCGAAGGTGCTGCGATGATCCGAACCAAAGGCGAAGCCGGTACGGGAAACGTCGTCGAGGCAACCCGCCATATGCGCACAGTGATGGGGCAGATCCACCAGCTGATGGGATTGCGCGACGATGAGGTGGCGGCTTTTGCAAAGGAGATCGGCGCCCCGCTGGAGTTGGTCAAGCAGGTGCGGGAGCAGGGGCGTCTGCCGGTCGTCAATTTTGCTGCCGGTGGCATTGCGACGCCTGCAGATGCGGCGTTGATGATGCATCTCGGGGCTGATGGGGTCTTTGTAGGCTCGGGAATCTTTAAGTCCGAAGATCCCGCCAAGCGCGCCCGGGCGATCGTCTTGGCCACTGCCCATTACGAGGACTACAAGCTGATTGCTGAAGTTTCCAAAGACTTGGGTGCCCCGATGTCGGGACTGGATGTAGCTTCGATGCCGCCAGAACAGCGGTTGGCGACACGCGGTTGGTAATCGACGAAAAAGGCTGTGCAAAAGAGCTAGGGGGGTGACGGGACGTGCGAGTGGGCGTGCTGGCCCTCCAAGGGGATGTCAGTGAGCATATCGATCTGCTGAGGCAGCTGGGTGCAGAAAGCTTCGAAGTGCGATCTGCGCAACAGGTGGCAACATTGGACGGGTTGATCCTACCCGGCGGGGAGAGCACCACGATTGCACAGCTGATGCGCTATTACGGGATCGAAACGGCGATTCAGGAAGCCTATGCACGGGGATTGGCGCTCTACGGGACGTGCGCGGGGCTGATCCTGCTTGCCAAGCGGATTGAAGGCCGAAAAGACGGTTCGCTCGCCTTGTTAGATGTGACTGCGGTCCGCAATGGTTTTGGGCGTCAGATCAATTCTTTTGAAGCGGACTTGTCCATTCCGGTGCTGGGCGAGCCGCCGTTCCGTGCGGTCTTTATCCGTGCTCCTTACGTGCGTGATCCGGGGCCAGACGTGGAGATTCTGGCACGTTATGAGGAGAGGATCGTCGCCGTGCGTAGCGACCGGTTGCTGGCCAGCGCCTTTCATCCAGAATTGAGCGGCGATCCGCGGATGCACGCATACTTTCTGCAGATGATCGCTGCGAAGCAGCCTACGGCAGTGTAAAGGAGGCGACCGATGGCTTCTCTGGAGGGACGGGTCATCTGGGTGACGGGTGCGACGGGAGGCGTCGGTGAAAGCGTGGTGGCGACGCTTTTGGAAGAAGGCGCTTGCGTCATCGCCAGCTATCGTCATCCGGAGGGGTTTGAGCATCTGCTGAAGCGCGTAGGTGCACACGAGCGATTGTGCAGTGCCCCCTGCGATCTGTTGGATGCAGAGGCAGCACGACAGGTGGTCGTGCAATGGGCCTCCCGGGAAGGGGCCATTACCGGGCTGGTCCATCTGGTTGGTGGATTTGCCAGCGGAGCGCGTATTGCTGAGGCGGGGCATGCGGCTTTTGCTGCGATGTGGGAGAACAATGTGGCGACCTTGCTCAATGCACTTTCTGCTGTGGTGCCGATGATGGAGGCACAGCAGTTTGGACGCATCGTTGCCATCGCCTCGGCACAAGCGTTTTCCGATAACCCTGGGGTAGCACCCTATGCAACGGCCAAGGCCACGGTGATCGACGTGATGCGGCGCTTGGCCAAAGAGGAAGCCGGACGCAATATCAGTGCCAACGCTTTGGTGCCGGGTGCGATCGACACGCCTGCCAATCATGAGTGGATTGTGCGCAATCCACCACACAACCTTGTCACCCCCCAAGAGATTGCGCGGGTGGTGCGCTTTTTGCTGACCGAAGAAGGGGGCATTCTTACGGGCGGTGCGCTGCCCGTGCGTTCTCCAAGCGCAGCGTAGAAGTAGAAAGAGAAGGTGAGCGGTGCTCGACATTAAATGGTTGCGATCCCATCCGGATGAGGCACGAGCGCGCTTGCGCGATCGGGTAAACGGAGAGCTGCTACAGCAATTGGAAGAGACAGATACGCGATTGCGACAAGTGATTCAGCAAGCCGAATCTCTGCGCGCGCAGCAGCATGCGCTCCAGCATGGAGGGGCAGGTCCTGCAAAGCGCAGCATCACCGAAACCGATCGTGCTCGGTTGCGCCAGCTGGCCGAAGAGGCAAAGCAGTATGAGCAACAACGGCGGGAGCTGGAAGAGCAGCTGTATGGGATTCTGCTGCGCATCCCCAACTTGCCTGATGCGTCGGTACCCAAGGGCAGGGATGAGCGCGACAATGTCGAAGTGCGTCGATGGGGTACGCCGAAGCAAGCGCCCTGGATGCGGCCCCATTGGGAGATCGGCGCATCCCTTGGCTTGGATTTTGAGCGTGCTGCTAAAGTTTCAGGTGCGCGGTTCGTCTTCGAGCGGGGAGCGATGGCACGGCTGGAGCGGGCGTTGGTCAATTTCATGCTCGATCTGCACGTGCAGCAGCACGGATACGAGGAGATGTTCCCACCCTTTTTGGTCACTCGGGAAGCGATGACCGGAACAGGTCAGTTGCCCAAATTTGCCGAAGATGCCTTTCGTACGACAGAAGATGAGCTCTATCTGGTGCCGACTGCAGAAGTGCCGGTCACCAATTATCACCGCGATGAGATTCTCGACGGCGCGACATTGCCTCGCAAATACGTGGCCTATTCCGCTTGTTTTCGGCGCGAAGCGGGGTCCGCAGGTCGGGATACACGCGGGCTGATTCGGATGCACCAATTCAATAAGGTCGAGATGGTCAACTTCGTTGCGCCCGAGGATTCGTATGCTGCGCTTGAAGCGATGGTGCGGGATGCCGAAGAAGTGCTCCAGCACCTGCAACTGCCCTATCGTGTCGTAGCGCTATGCACCGGAGATCTGGGTTTTTCGGCCGCCAAGACCTACGATCTCGAGGTGTGGATGCCGACGCAGCACACCTACCGCGAGATCTCTTCTTGCAGCAATTGCGAAGCGTTTCAGGCCCGTCGCGCCAACATTCGTTTTCGTGCACACCCCACCAGCAAGCCCGAATACGTCCACACGCTCAACGGCTCTGGATTGGCTGTTGGTCGGACCGTGGCTGCGCTGCTGGAAAACGGCCAGCAACCTGACGGTAGCGTTCTCTTGCCGGAAGCACTCATTCCCTACGTTGGGGTCGATCGACTGGCACTTGTACCGTGACGGCCAGACGTGCCTGGCTGCGATGATCGGCGAGACAGGGCGGTCCGAAGGCGATCGTTCGCTTTTGGACTGTCCTGCGGCTTTATCTGGGGAAAGGATCGTCAAAACTGGGTCAACGGTGCAGGGCTGGGGGCAATGGCTGCGCTGTTGTTGTAGCCAATACTGTAATAGGTCTTGCGACCGGCGACGCCGTCGGTAACCAACATGTTATCCTGCTGCCAACGTAGGACAGCTTGGCGGGTTTGTGCGCCGAAGTAACCATCGACATTGCCACTGTAGTAACGACTGCCGGCAGAACTGGTTTTACGTGCCAGGAAGTACTGCAGCCAAGCTACATCGAAGCCGGCCATGCCCTGGGAGAGATCCCGTCCCCCGGTGAATGTGTAAATCCAGAGGGCATCATACGTTTCTGTGCCAACGCTACCGTCGACCGGTACGCCGGTGTCCCCGTTGGCGTTTGCATCTTGCTGGAAGGCCTCCACAGCTTCTTCAGTGCCTTCTCCGAAGATTTTGTTGCCGGGCCCACCGATCCACTGGGAGTAGCGGAAACAGTTGAGGCGGTTTTCCAAGACTTGGACGTCCCCACCCCTCGCTGTTTCAGACAGACGTCGGGAGCCAAAGGTAGGACCACCGTAGGGTGTATAGGAACCGGTGGCTTGACCGAAAGCCAAGTAGGTCTGTGGCCTGGCCACTCCGTCGACTGCAAGACCAAAGTAGCTTTGAACGTCGGTAACCGCACGACGGGTCTGTGGTCCGAAGAGACCATCGACGGTTCTTCTCACTTTGCGGAAATGCGTGCCAAGGCATGCTATGTCAAGTGGCCTCGATCGGTAAGCGACAATACTCCCAGCCGAACGCAGCAAGCACCAGCCTTGTGCGGAAAAGCGTCTAGGCTCTCGACTTGGACGCAGGGAGTGGGCGAATATGGACACGATGCCTGAAAGGTTTGGAGTTATACCGTTGTGGTTGAAGTCTTTGACGATCTCAGTGAACGGCCTTAAAATAAGCACCGTTGCGGACTTTTCGTGGAGGGGTGCCGGAGCGGTTGATCGGAGCGGTCTTGAAAACCGTCGTGCCCTGTTGGGGCACCGTGGGTTCGAATCCCACCCCCTCCGGGTACATAAGGGGTGTGTTTTCCGCAGCCGAGGCGGCTTCTCCATCGTGAGAAGCCGCTTTCATATCACGGATGTTCTGATTTCTACAGGAAGGGGCCTTTTCTTATGGCAGCGTCGGCACTGCTCTCGTTTCGGAGCGAGACAGAAGTGATGCACTTCCTCGATCCCACACAAGACTTTGCGCCCAACGAGCGTAAGACCGAGATTCGCTACGATCCCTTGACGGGACGAAGCTCCCGCATCCTCTACTATCCTTTTCAGCTGCCACCAAAACGGGAGTATACTGCTCTGGCCAAACAGACCAAGGGCGAACGCTGCCCATTTTGCAACGTCGATCGTGCGACGCCGCTTTTTCCCGGTGAGCTGAATGCGCAAGGACGGTTTACGGTGGGCCAGGCCGTCACTTTTCCCAATCTGTTTCCCTATGCAGGCCATAGCGCGGTGACGATCTTCTCTGCTGAGCATTTTGTAGCGCCTACTTCCTTTACCCCAGGAATGATCGCCGATGCACTGCTTGCTTCCCAAGCTTATCTGAAGGCGGTGCGCGGTCTCGACAAGAGTGTTCGGGCCTATTCGATCAACTGGAATTACCTGCCGATGGCCGGGGGAAGCATCCTGCATCCGCACCTGCAGGTGATTGCGGGAGGGGCGCAGACCAACGAACAGCGGGAGATTGCCGATCGCAGCGCACTCTTTTACGCGCGTTATGGAAAAAAGTATGGCGAGGTCTTGGTGGAGGAAGAGCGGGAACGCGTTGAACGCTATGTCGGCCGTCGGGGAGAGGTCGATTGGCTGACTGCCTTTGCACCCCAAGGGCAGAGTGAGTTTCTGGCGTTTTTCACGCAGCAGGATGTAGACTTCTTTGCGTTGTCTCGGCAGGCATGGCTCGACTTCGGAGAGGGGCTGACCCGTCTGCTCGCCTACCTCGATGGGCAGGGCTACCAAGCCTTCAATGCCGCGCTCTTTATCCCCGCAGATCCGGCAAGTGGGGAAAGCTTGCAGTTGCGCCTGTTGCCGCGAGTGACGCTGGGGCCGTTGGAGACGAGCGATATCAACTACTTCAAGGTGTTGCATGAGGAGGCGTTGTCGTTGCGTCCCCCCGAAGCGGTGGCGCAGGAAGCGCGCAGCTACTTTGGCTCCTGAGTGGGTTGCGGCTGCTGTGCAGGGGCGGGAGTGGGGAGTAAACGCCGCTTGCGTCGTAGAAAAAGGATCAGGCCGACGATTGAAGCAGCAGTCAGTGCAACCCACGGACCCCATCGGCTCACCAATGGCTGCAGCCGTTGCCATTGACTGCCGAGCAGGTAGCCACCAATGCCCCACAGTGCGATAGAGACAGCGCTGCTGAGGGTGGAAAAAAGGGCGAAGCTTGCAAAGCGGGTCTTGGACCAGCCACCGACGTAAGGCACTAGATTGCCGATCCAGGGAAGCCATCGGCCGAAGAGGTAGAACAGGATGCCGTAGCGCTGGGCAGCATCCCGCGCTCGAGCCACTTGTCTGGCGGAAACATGTAAACGCTTTAGCAGCCGATCAACCGTTTGGGGAGAGACCCAACGTGCTATCGTCCAAGCGACGAGGGTTCCGCACACATGTCCAAAAAACGCCAAAAGCAACAGGGGAGGGAGTGCGAAACGACCGGCACGGGCCAGTGAGCCGAGAAAAGCGAGGAGGAACATGCCGGGAAACGGAAAAGAGACCCCTTCCAGAAAGAGGGCCGGCCAAACAGCAATCCAACTGTAGTGGGCGATGATGGTGAGCAGGATGCAACCCCCTTGGGTACTTCTTTCCTTCTCACCTTGCCCGTTGCAGTGGGTTTCTACTCAGGTCAGAGCGGTTCAAAGGGGAGGTTGTTGCCAATGCCTGATTGTCCCTTTTGCCAGATCGTTGCCGGGCAAGCCCCTGCTGCTCTTGTGTTTCAGGATGACCAAGTGATGGCTTTTCTCGACATTGCCCAAAGCACCCACGGACATACCTTGGTCATACCACGAGCGCATTATGCGGATATCTTTTCGCTGCCAAAGGAGTTGGGCAGTCACCTGTTTGCTGTCGCGATGGAGTTGGCGCCACGGTTTCAAAAACGGTTGGGGGCAGAAGGTCTCAACCTGATCCAGTCCAATGGCCGCGCAGCCAACCAGACGGTCTTCCACTTCCATCTGCACCTGGTGCCGCGGTACGCACCAACAGATTTTCCCTTGCGCTGGCCCAACCACAGCAGCGCGTATTCTCGTAGTGACTTGGAAGCATTGGCTCGTCTCTTGCGCGGAGAGAGCGCTCCATAAGCCGCTTGCCGTAGGGCAGTAGATTGTGTTACTATCTCTCTCTGTTGAGGAGAGATGGCCGAGTTGGCTGAAGGCGCTCGCTTGCTAAGCGAGTAAGCGATCAAAAATCGCTTCGAGGGTTCGAATCCCTCTCTCTCCGGGGATTTGTGCGCCCGTGGCTCAGCTGGACAGAGCGTCTGACTACGGATCAGAAGGTCGGGGGTTCGAATCCCTCCGGGCGCACCAAAATGGAAAAGAGGAGAGGCCCTGCAAAGTTTGCAGGGCCTTTTGCCGTTCAGAGATCTGAACAATAAGGTGAAATTGTAGCTTCGCTTGTGCAAGCGCTTGCGCTTGTGCTAAAATCTTTGCAAATACAAGGCCACTAGGGGAGCCTTACAGGGGCTGAGAACGGCGAGCGCCGTAACCCTAACTACCTGATCTGGATCATACCAGCGTAGGGAAGTGGTGAGCAGGAAAGACCGCCCGCCACAGGCGGTTTTTTTGATCGCTTTTTTAAAACAGGGGATGTGGAATAGCCGGCAGCAGAATGGGCTGCCACCAAGGCCAAAGCGGCTTTGGTGGCGCTTTCTGTTTTAAGGGGGTTGGGAAGTGGGAGGAGCAGAGTGCACGTTTTATGGTGGTCCGGTCTTGCAACTGATCACCGATCGACAGCGGGGGCCGCAGGATTTGCTTTTTGGGTTGGCACGAGCGGTGGCTGCCGGTGTGCGCTGGGTGCAGATCCGCGACAAGCGTGCACCGGCAGAGCAGCTGTACAGGTTTGGGCGACAATTGCAGGAAGATCGGCGATTTGTCGGCATTTCATTGTTCGTCAACGATCGGGCCGATGTCGCGTTGGCGTTGGATGCGGCCGGGGTTCATCTGGCCAAAAAGAGTTTGCCACCTGCTGCAGTCAGACGCTTTTTTCCTCCCCAAAAATACATCGGCGTTTCGGTCCATTCGCTCGAAGAAGCTGTACGGGCAGCAGCGGAGGGGGCGGATTACCTCACTTTTGGGCATGTCTATGCGACAGCTTCCCATCCCGGCGTTCCGCCTAGAGAAGTGGGAATGTTGCGGGAGGTGGTCGAAGCGGTCCCTTGCCCGGTCCTGGCGATCGGTGGCATCACGGCAGAAAACGTGGCAGAGGTCTTGGAGACTGGCTGTGCTGGGGTCGCAGTGATCGGCGCGATTCTACAGGCGCCGGATCCCTATCGCGCTACACGGCGCTTGCTTGAAGCGATGGCAGACGCAAAGGCGGTGCCCAAAAAGCCTTTCGTCTTAACGGGCAAATAAAGTGGCGGGAGTGTGAGCCAACATGCAGATCTATGTCAACGGTCAGAAAGAGGAAGTTGCGCCCAACCAAAGCCTGTTGCAGTGGCTTGCCGCTTCGGGTTTGCGGGCCGAAGGGGTGGCAGTGGGTCTCAACGGGCGCGTACTGCAGCCGGGAGAAGATGTCTGCTTTCAGGAAGGGGATCGCATCGATCTAGTGCGGCCGATGGGGGGAGGCAGCGACGAAGATCCGCTAATCTTGGCAGGGACGCCATTGGCCAGCCGCCTCTTCGTCGGCACCGGCAAGTACGGGGATCTAGGGGTGATGCAGGAGACGCTCGATGCTGCCGATCCCGGGCTGGTGACAATGGCGGTACGGGCGATACAGCCCGGTGAAAGCGGTCCCAACCTGTTGGATGCCCTCGATCGCAGCCGGTATCGCCTCTTGCCCAACACCGCCGGCAGTACCACAGCCGCACAGGCGATCTACCTGGCCCAGCTGGCGCGGGTTGCGACGGGAACCTGCTGGATCAAGCTCGAAATCGTCGGTGATGCCCAGACGCTTTGGCCCGACACCCAAGCTACCCTCGAAGCGACGCGAGAGCTCGTCGCCCAAGGATTTGTCGTACTCGCCTACACCAGCACCGATTTGGTCGCGGCGCTGCGGCTGCAGGAAGCCGGCGCTGCAGCAGTCATGCCCTTGGCTGCTCCGATCGGCACTGGGCAGGGATTGACCGATTGGGTGGGGATCCGACGCATTCTCTCTCGCCTCGAGGTGCCGGTGGTGGTCGATGCAGGGCTTGGCCTGCCTTCCGAAGCGGCTGCCGCGATGGAGATGGGAGCTGCTGCTGTGTTGGTCAACAGCGCTTTGGCCTATGCACGTCGTCCTGCTGCGATGGCGAAAGCGTTTCGTCTGGCGGTCCAGGCAGGACGCGGCGCCTTCTTGGCCGGGCGCATGCCTGTTCGGAATGACGCAGAACCATCGAGCCCGATGACCGGCATTCCAAACCCCAGTGAGAAGAGGCCCTCATGAAAGCGGCAGATCTCTGCATCATCGGCGGAGGGGTGATGGGCACAGCGATTGCTTGGCGTTGTGCGATACAAGGGGCGCATGTCGTGTTGCTGGAGGCAAAAGCCATAGCCCAGGGAGCTTCGGGTGCTGCGGCAGGGATGTTCGCTGCGCAAGCGGAAGCATCCGCTCCCGGACCGCTCTTTGAAGCCGCTGTCACCTCACGCACGTTGCTGGAGCAGTGGATTCCTCAGCTGGAGGAGGAGAGCGGTATCGATGTCGGCTATGTTACCAGCGGGTTGCTGCGTACGGCCAGAGGGCATGAAGAGGCGGCATTGCTCCAGCAACGTATTGCCTGGCAAAAAGAAGCCGGCTGTCAGGTGGTGTGGCTCGAGGAAGATCTGCTACGTCAGGAAGAACCGCTCCTTTTTACTCCGCCTTCAGAAGCTGCGCGTTGGGCGCCTCCGGTTGGCGCCCTTTTTTGCCCAGACGACAGGCTGGTGATTGCTCCGCGATTGGTCTTAGCCTTTGCGCGTGCCGCGAGACTTTTGCCACAGCTGGCCCAGCCGCCCTTTGCATTGACCGCTGTACGTGGGCAGATCCTCGCCTTGCGACCAGCAGTGGAAACCGTGCCGAACCACACGCTGTTTGCCGGACCGGGGCAGTATCTGGTGCCCAAAGGCAATGGCATGCTATTGGCCGGATCGGTCGAAGAAGCTGCCGCTGTCTTGGCACAGCCGACATTATCGACGATTGCCCACCTCGC
>JADBKH010000016.1 GCA_014896485.1 Bacillota bacterium
GCAATATAGACCGCACTGTCAATTGCTGTAAGACATCGCGGGGGCAGGAACGCTCAAGGTTTACTCGGGGCAGTCACTCCGGGAACAATCTGTGTGGTCGATCCAGGCTGCAAAAAGACACCAGGTACCTGACCAGGCAATATCGCATAGGCAACAGGAACGGGGTTTTGTATCGTCATGATGTTCGTGATAAAGGGCATCACAATCTGAATCTGGGCGGTAACATTCAAATCAACTTCGATCACGGCCTGATTGATACCGACATTGCGCTCCCGAGGCACCGTATCGACCTGGACAGCACCATAGGGTACCAATGAAATGGGAATCCGTGGACCGAGTTGGGATAAGATGGCGCTGCCCGTTGCCTGCCCCAGCGGCAATTGAATGGGTTCATTGCGCATTTGATCGAGTCGCTCCTGCACCTTTACTGCTGTCTCTGAAGAGAGATGTTCCGCTTCCACTGTATTGACAGTACCGACCGTCACATTTCCGCTGCTATCTTGTTGGACCGTGAAAAGTTGCATGGAGTTTGTTGCAGGCATGATATCTTTCAGAATCACTTGGTTGATCGCTTGAATCACCACCACCTTGGCCCGCATCTGCGCAATCGCGCTCAGGTTGGGCCGTAGCGTGGTCTCAACATAAGCGAAACTCCCCACGAGTAAAGCAATCCAGGCAACACCGGCAACACCCAGCCAAAACAAGCGGCGCTGGCGCCGGCGCTCGGCAAAACCCCATAAGAAGGCGCGCAGTACCCCTCACCCCAACTCCACAGCAAATAGAGCCAACGCAGGCGGTACGCCCCTCTTACGTGTATGCCTATCATCGCCCATCTTGCACAGCGCGCCCAGACTGCGTGCGACCTTTTTACGCTCTGATTTTCAAGCGAGCGAATCGACGTTTTCCAACTTGAAGCACGTCACCTTCTTGCGGCACGATTTCAACCGATGGATCCCGCAATCGGTTTCCATTGAGCATCACCGCCCCTTGCTCGATCAAGCGACGGGCTTCCCCATGACTGTGCGTCAAACCCAGGGAGACCATTAAACGAGGCAGCCAGATTGGCTGGCTGGCTACGGCGTATTCTGGCATCTGTTCGGGGAGATCGCCGCTGTGAAAAATACGTACAAATCGCGCTTCGGCTTGCTCAGCAGCCTCTGCTCCCCAAAAGCGTTGAACGATAGCGCCAGCCAACCGAAGCTTTGCATCCCGTGGATGCAACGTGTTTTCTTCAAGCGCTTGCAAGATCTCTTGGATTTGTTGAAGCGGCAAACCAGAAACAAGCTGGTAATAACGTGGCATCAGACCATCTGGAATGGACATTACCTTCCCAAACATCTCATCGGGAGGCTCGTTAAGGCCAATGTAGTTCCCTAGGCTCTTGCTCATCTTCTGTTTGCCATCGGTTCCTTCCAGGATCTCTACCATGATCGCTGCCTGTGGAACCTGGCCGAAATTCTCCTGCAAATGGCGGCCAACGATGAGGTTAAAACGCTGATCGGTGCCACCCACTTCGATATCACTATGTAAGGCAACCGAATCGTACCCTTGCATCAAGGGATAAAGGAACTCATGCACACCGATGGGTAAGTTCTGCTGAAAGCGTTTGGAAAAATCATCTCTCTCCAGCATGCGCGCCACCGTATAGGTAGCCGTAATTTCGAGGACATCTCCCAATGTGAGCGGACTTAGCCAACTGCTGTTGTAATGCAGGGTTGTCCGTGCTGGATCGAGAATGCGAAAGACCTGATCGGCATAGCTCTTTGCATTCTCGGCAATCTGTTCTGGCGTCATCGGCTTGCGCGTCTCCGAGCGGCCACTCGGATCCCCAATGCGTGCAGTGAAATCTCCAATCACCAGATCTACTTCATGCCCCATCTCTTGCAGTTCGCGGAGCAATGAAAGCGGCACTGCGTGTCCAAGATGGACGTCTGGTGCGGTCGGATCCATACCAAGTTTGATTCGCAGCGGACGTCGTTCTACCGCAGCACGCCGTAACTTCTCATAAAGTCCGTCTTCCGGAACAACATCGCGCACCATCGAACGTAACTTTTCTGCCTGCCGGACAATGGTTTGCTCTTCTTCATCTGTCAATGGCGCTCGGTCCACATTCATCCTCCACTCACCGGCCATTTCCTACCCTCGCTTTGCCACATCTGATTGCATCCAACGCCAAGCCCTTCCTGCCTGTTCAAGACCTACATTCCCATTGACGGCATTCCATCAGGAACGAAGCGTCACAACCGTAACGCCGAAATCCCCTTCTCCCCATGAACCCAGCCGATAGCCAGCCACATTGGGATCGTTCTTAAAGGATTGGTGCAATGCTTGCCGCAAGGCACCGGTGCCCTTGCCATGGATGATCCGCACCTCATGCAACCCGGCTGCACGAGCATCGGCCAAGTAGCGTGCCACCACTTGCTGTGCTTCTGCCACTGTCTTGCCGCGGACGTCGATCTCAGCTGGAACGGCCGATGCGGTATGTAGCTTTCGACCGCGCTCCGGTGAAAAGGAACGTCGCTTTTGGGAAGGTTCACGGCGTTCAATCTCTGCGATTGGCACCTGCAAACGGATTGGCCCCGCTTGGACAACCACTTCGTCGCCATTGACGGAGAGCACTTCCCCCGTCACCTGACCTCGTCGGACAAAAACCTGTTCACCGGGTTGTGGCACCTGCGGCGAAGATTTTTGCACAGATTGTGTGCTCGGAAAGTAAGAGGTGATCTGTTCCTGTACCCGCGATCGCGCCTGCGTCAATTCGTGTTCGCGCAACTCCCCGGTCTTGGCTTTTTCGCGCAGCTGACTGAGCATCGCTTCGATCTCTTGTCGGGCACGATTGGCAGCCAACAAGGCATCTTCTCGGACTTGACGCAGGTAGCGCTCTCTTTCTCTTTCCAACTGCTGACGCATTTGTTGCAGCTCACGCAATGCTCGCGCCACCTGCTCCTGCTCTCGTTGCGCTTTCAAGCGATCTTCTATTGCTTTCTGATGGGCCTCGGTCATCTCCAGCATCAGCGCATCTAGCCGCAGCTTCTCACGGGAAAGCTGCGCTTTGGCCAAAGCGATGACCTCCGCCGGAAGCCCCAGCCGCTCGGCTACCACCAAGGCGCTGCTTGAACCAGAGACATCATAGACCAGATGATAGGTTGGCTTCAGTTGCTCAGTGTCAAAAGAGACCGCAGCGTTACGGGCACCCGCTTGTGCAGCGGCCCAAGCTTTGACTGCAGGATAATGGGTAGTAGCTACCGTAAGCAAACCACGCTGATGCAAGGTCTCCAATACGGCGACAGCGATAGCAGCACCCTCATCGGGATCGGTTCCAGCCCCCACTTCATCTAGGAGCACCAGGGCCGGTGATGTTGCCTTCCGAAGTATTGCTGCGATCTGAACGATATGGGCAGAGAAAGTCGAAAGATCTTCTGCAATCGACTGACGATCACCGATATCCGCCCAGAGGCTTTCTACCCAAGGAAGAAGCGCTTCCTCTTTAGCTGGCACAGCAAGTCCTGCGTGCGCCATCGCCACCAAAAGTCCCACGCTTTTCAAGGCAACTGTCTTGCCGCCGGTATTGGGCCCGGAAATCACCAGGGTCGGTCGATCTTCATCGAGATAGAGATCAATCGGAACGACGCGATCGTGCTCTATCAGCGGATGACGGACACCTTCTAAGCGTAAGATGCCATTGAAGGTAAGTTGGGGGACAACGGCATTCATCTGGAGAGCCAGTTCTCCCTTGGCAAAGGTAAAGTCAAACCAGGTAAGCAGTTCGACATCTGTTGTGAGCGGCTCTGCGAGCGTCCCAATCTCGCTAGAACATTCTTTCAAAATGCGCTCTTCTTCCCGGGCTTCTTCAGCACGCAAGCGTTTGAGCTCATTTTCTAGGCGAACAATTGGCGTTGGCTCAATATAGACCGTCTGTCCCGTTGCCGATTCGCCCAGTTCAATGCCGTCGACACGATGCCGTGCTTCTTGCTTCACGGGAAGGACAAAATGATCTTCTCGCACTGTCACAATGCGTTCTTGTAGGGCATCCCGCCAAGCGCCAGAGGTTAGCAAAGTGTCGAGCTGCTGATGAATCCGCCGTTCGCTTTCACGGATCCGTCTCCGCAAGGTGTCCAACGCTGATGAAGCTGTATCTAAAAGCTGCCCGTCTTCACCCACACTGCGAGCCAAACGGCTCCGCAGCGCTTGCACATCGATCAGTTTTTGCAAGCGCCTGCAAAGCAGAGGAGCGTGCAACCGTACCTCTTCTCGTGCAGCATAAGGAAGCAACAACGCTACCCATTGCAACAAATGCATCACGTCACGCAGCTGTACTCCGTCCAACAAGCCTCCCTGGGCAGCACGCTGTAAGACCGGCTGCAGATCCGGCAGCGGGTAAACCGAAGGAGGGTAACGCTGCAGCAAGAGCATGGCTTCTCCTACTTCGGTCAAAGCGGTGCGTACCGACTCAAGGTGATCCAACGGCATCAAATGAAGCGCCTGCTGCTGTGCCCGTCTCCCAGCACAGCAATGGGCCAAACGCTCCCGGATACCTGGAAAATCAATCGCCTGCAGTGTTGCCTCTTGCATCATCTGACACGCATTCCCTCGTATAGCACGCTGTCGTACCGCCCCATGCTAAGCCGGAAGGGAATTGAAAAGAAAAGCAAAGGAGGACCTCCTGTGAACGTCATCGGTTCCATTGTGCGCTTTGCTGTCTCTGCCTTGGTGCTCATGTTTCTCGGTCTCATCGTCCCCGGTTTGAGTACGATGAACTTTCCGCAGGCAGTATTGGCTGCGTTGGTCATTGCGGCGTTGGGCCTGATCATCGAGCAGATATTGGGTCGCAGACTTTCTCCTTACACGCGCGGAATCACGGGTTTTCTCGCCAGCGCATTCGTCATCTACCTTGCCCAATTTTTTGTACCAGGCATGCATGTCGGTGTATTGGGAGCCCTGATCGCTTCGCTGCTGGTAGGTGTAATCGACCTTTTTGTTCCCACAACCATTCGCAGCACCCCCTTTGTACCCGACAAGCGTGTTCGTCAATAGACCGGCGGCGTGGGCGGAGCGGTAGGCGAAAGGGGATGTACGCGGGATGGCAATCGGATGCCCGTTGCCTGCCAAGCATCATCGAATACGGCAACAGCCGTATGGGCCAGCGTACTTTCCCGCAGCCAACTTCCAAACCAGGTTGGACTTTCCCCCAGTGTCGAAACGCAGATCACCAATATAAGGATAAGGAAAGCTGCTGTAATCGCACCGTGAAAGAGGGCACCTGCGAAACGATTGACAAGTCCTAGGATTGGAAGTCGAAAGAGCTTTTCCAAGCCATTGCCCAAACGTAACAACAAACGTCTGGCTATGGCCAATAAAATGAGAACGAGCACAATCAAGAGGCCCAACCGCGCCCAGGGCGTTTCGTTCATCCCGGCTTGCCGTTCCAAGAAGGGCCACAACCACGTTGCGAGCGGACCACTGAGAAAATAGGCAACAGCCAAGCCAGCCAGCCAGGAGAAAAGACCGATCCATCCTCCCACAAACCCGTCTCGCCATCCACGAATCAAGGCGAAGATCAGGACAATAACGAGAATCCAGTCGAGTACATTCATGAGGGATCCGAGTTGCGTACAGCCGCCGCAACCTCACGATACTCGTCGCGCAACTGGAAGTATTGATCCGCGATATTGACACACGCCAAGACCGCAATTTGAGTTAAACTCAGACGCGGATTCTGGTTCTGCACCCGGCGCATCTGCTCATCAACAAAGTCAGCCAATCGAATGAGGGAGTCTTCCGATTGGTTGCCAACCAGGGTATAGGTTTGGCCAAAGATTTCGACCGACACCCGTCCGTTCTTTGCCACCGTAAGGCACCCCCTTTACTCCTTAGTGCCGCAGTGTAGCGCCAAAGCGCTCGTGGAGCACCGTTAAAAGTTGATCGACCCGCTCCTGCAGCTCCTGATCGGTCATCGATCGTTGTGTCGGCTCCACCTGTATTCGAAAGGCGAGCGCTTTTCTCCCTTCGCCAACCTGTGGACCCATATACACGTCAAAAAGGGTCACCTTCGTCTCTCCAAAATCCGTTCCCACCTGCTGAAGCGCCGTCTGTAATGCCGCAGCCGGTTGTCGGATATCAACGACGAGATCGAGGTCGCGGACAGCGACAGGAAAACGGCTTAAGGGGTGAAAAACTGGGCGTAAATGGGCTTTTTCTGCCCAAACCGACAAAGGAAGCTCAAAGAGCATAACCCCTTGTGGAAGCTCGAGCTGCTGCGCTACCTGAGGATGAAGTGCAGCCACCCATCCTGCAGGAATCCCATCCAAGAGGATCTCGGCAGCTTGTCCTGGGTGGGTACCAGGATGCGGATGCTGCTGTAGATCAACAAGGAGCCCAGCACGTGCAGCCAGCGCCTCGACGATCCCTTTGGCATCAAAAAAGTCGAACTGACGTCGGGAACCGTACCAGCTCAACGGTTCGGCAGCTCCCCATAACACTCCGGCGGCAGCCGTTTCTTCCACGAAAGCACCGCCTTCTCGGCGAAAACGTTGCCCCACTTCGAAGAGCGCGACACGCGGTCGATTCCGATTCACATTGTATCGCAGGGCAGAAAGAAGTCCCACGACCAAGGTTGTTCGCAGTGTGCGGCGCTCGGCTGTCATTGGCGTGCGTACGTGCACTTGTCCTGTCGGCTCCTCAAAGAGTGACAGTTGTTCGGGAGATTGAAGGGAATACGTGATCACCTCAGACAGCCCACAGGTTATCAATGTCTCCCGAATCAACCGCTTGAAGTCCGCATCAGGATCCAAACGGCCAAAAGTTGCACTTGCAGGCAGCGAAGTCGGGATGACCGCGTAGCCGACAATACGAGCCACCTCTTCGATGAGGTCAGCTTCGATGGCGACATCCGCCCGACGTGTCGGTACCGTCACTTCCCATTGCGAAGCGAGATGGTCTTTTACTGCGAAACCCAACCGTTCCAGCGCCTCTCTCATGGAATCTGTCGACCAATCTGTCCCCAGCAGCGCGTTGGCACGATCGGGCCGAAAGATGACGCGTACTGGTTCTGCAGTCGCCTTACCGACCACCACGCGGCCGGGCACGATTCGGCCCCCTGCAACCTCTTGTAACAAAGCGGCAGCGCGATCCAACGCTGGCAGAAGGACATTGGGATCGACGCCCCGTCCAAAGCGCAGCGACGCTTCGGAAAAAAGGCCGAGTGCTCGCGAAGTCTCACGGACAGACCGAGGTTCAAAACGGGCCGATTCAAGGATAATCTGCTGGGTCTGCGGAACGATTTGACTGTTTGCTCCTCCCATGACACCACCGACACCGACGGGTACTTCTCCGTTGGTGATCAGGACAGCACCTTGTGGCAGCTGGCGCAAGGTACCGTCGAGGGTTTGCATCTGCTCCCCTGCACGGGCCTCTCGGACGACAATGCGGGAGCCGATCGCCGATCGATCAAAGGCGTGCAAAGGTTGTCCAAACTCAAGCATGACATAATTGGTTACATCCACCACGGCAGAGATGGGGCGGATTCCAGCTGCCATCAAACGGTGCTGCATCGATAGGGGAGAGGCTTTCCAGCTCACCCCCTCGACACATCGTGCTGCATAGGCGGAACAGGACGATGTCTGCAGCTCGATGGATAGCGTCGTTTCCAAAGGAAGTCCTTCTTCCTCTGAGAGCTTGATCTGCGGCACATGCACCTGACGCCCGAGCAGAGCCGCAACCTCATAGGCAACGCCCAAGATGGAAAGGCAATCGGAACGGTTGTAGGTGAGATCGAGATCGAGCACGGTATCGTTCAACCAAAGCGCGTCCTGTACCACACGCCCCACAGGCAAGGGTGTCTCAAGAAGCCAAAGCCCATCGGCAATCTCTTTGGGAACGACATTCTCCTCAAAGCCGAGCTCCTGAGCCGAGCAGATCATCCCTTCTGAACGTACACCGCGCAATACAGAAGGCTCTATCCGACGTCCTCCCGGTAGGCGCGCTCCCGGCAGTGCCACAGGGTAGAAGGCTCCTGCCCGCGCATTGGGGGCACCTGTGACGATTGTGCGGACAGCATCTCCACAATCAACACGACAGATGTAGAGGTGATCGGCGTTGGGATGGGGGATGACCTCGAGTATTTGACCGATCACCACCTGGCTGATCTCTGCATCCAGATGTCGGATCGCTGCCACCTCGATACCGCTCACTGTTAACTGCTGCGCGACAGATTCGGGTGTTTGATCGGCAAGATCTAAGAAGTCACACAGCCATAGCCAGGGAACAAGCACGCCTACTGCTCCTCTCTTTTTTACCGTGAGAAGTCGCTTTCGTTCAGATACGGGTGAATTGTTCCAAAAAGCGCAGATCATTAAGATAGAAGTGGCGGATTTCATCGAGCCCAAAATAGAGCATGGCAATCCGCTCGATGCCCACTCCTACTGCAAAACCACTCACCTGCTCCGGATCATAGCCTGCCATCTCCAAGACATGGGGGTGAACCATTCCACTACCCAGCACCTCGATCCAACCTGTCTCTTTGCAAATGCGGCAACCCTTCCCTCCACAATAGAGGCAACGGAGATCCACTTCTGCGCTCGGCTCTGTAAAAGGAAAGAAACTCGGGCGTAAGCGCACTTCCTGTTGTGGGCCGAACATGGCGCGGGCGAAATGTAATAGCGTCCCCTTCAAGTGAGCCATCGTGATGCCCCGATCGACGCAGAGAACCTCCAGTTGCATGAACTGATGGGAATGGGTGGCATCATCCTGATCCCGTCGATAGACTTTTCCTGGCGATACGATCTTGACCGGTACAGCCGGGCGACGTGCTTGGAGGGTGCGAATCTGCATGGGAGAAGTCTGGGTCCGCAGCAGGTATTCGTTATCAATATAGAAGGTATCTTGTTCCTCACGTGCCGGATGTCCCTTGGGCAGGTTGAGCGCTTCAAAATTATAATAATCTGTCTCTAGCTCCGGACCTTCAACCATTTCGTAACCAAGGCCGACAAAGATCTCCAAGATACGCTGTAGGACGAGAGTCAGTGGATGATAGGTCCCCAGCGGCGGGCAGCGGCCAGGGAGCGTGACATCGATTTGCTCCCGCGCCAAACGCTGCTGCATCCGTTCTTGCTGAAAAAGTGTATCGCGTTCTTCCAAAGCGGAACTGAGCCGTTCTTTCACTTGATTGGCGCGCTGGCCAACGACAGGTCGATCGTGGCTGGAAAGCGAACCCATCCTGCGCAGCGTTGCTGTCAACAAGCCTTTTTTCCCTAGGTAGCGCACACGAATCTCTTCGAGTTGCTCTGGACTTTCGCTTTGTGCCACCTCCTGCAAGGCGGATTTTTCCAACGCATCGAGCGCTGCAAGCAACGCTTCGGCTTCCGGTGTCTGCGTTTCCACTCCAGCCCTCCGTTCTATCAACCCCGGGTAAGATGCAAAAAGACCCCGTCGAAAGGGACGGAGTCTCCGCGGTACCACCCTTGTTGGCTGCAAGAAGCGCAGCCCAACTCTTTGCGCGATAACGGACGCATCCGGATCATGGAAAATCGCTCCGGTGTGAATTCGCCGAAACAACGGACCGCTTCCACCTCCCGGCCCTCGCTGTCGTCGTTTTTTTTCGGCTACGGCACCTTCATCGCGACGAAGGTTCTACCTTTTCTAGGTAGTGACCCCGCTCAAAAAGCAAGATGGAGCCACTGATAGCAGCATTGAGCGACTCCACGCCACGCTGCAGAGGAATGGCGAGATGCACCTGGGCCGATTGTCGCAAATTGGCCGACAGGCCCTTGCCTTCGCTCCCAATGGCAAGGGCCAGACGAGGCGGCCATGATACAGCCGTATACGTCGTTCCCTCGTGCGGATCTGCAACCCATAACGGAAGGTGGGCTTCGCGCAGCGCCGCAATCAACCTTTCCGGCTCCCACTCGACGATCGGTAACGTAAGCACGCTGGCGGCAGATGCCCGCACTGCCTTGGGGGAAAATGGATCTGCAGTCCCAGGCAAGGTGATGAGAAGATCCACACCGGCCGCACAAGCACTGCGCACCAATGTGCCCACATTCCCTGGATCTTGTACGCCATCCAAGATCAGCACAGTCTGAGCGTTCTGCAAAAGCGCAGTGGGATCCTGGGCCGAAGGCCGTTTGGCAACTGCAAGGAGCCCTTGATTGGTTTCAACTTGCGAGAGGCGTCTAAACAGTGTGGGACTCAGCAGAATACGAGGGAGATGCTCTCCCGTTGGCCCCAAACTGTGTACCCGTGCAGCTTGCCCCTCACAAACCACCAACAGCTCAATGCATCCAGCCTGCAATCCATCCGCAATCGCTTTGCGTCCTTCCAAGAGGAAAGCATCTTGCTCGCGCCGTCCTTTGGCCGTCAGTAACTTCTCCAAACGTCGAAAACGCGGATTGGATGAAGAGACGATAGGCTCGACTCGCATCCTACTCGTACTTCTCTAAGCGCCTTGTACGCTGCGATCCTGCTGCTGCAACTGGGATTTTGCTACTTCGACAACTTGGGCAAAACCGTTCGGATCATGGATGGCCATCTCTGCCAGCATTTTGCGGTTGAGTGAAATGCCAGCGAGCTTGAGGCCATGCATCAGGTTCGAGTAAGAGAGTCCATACATTCTCGCTCCTGCATTGATCCGTGCAATCCACAGCTTTCGAAAGTCGCGCTTGCGCTGCCGGCGATCCCGGTATGCATACTGCAGTGACTTCATCACTTGCTGGTTTGCAATACGATAATGGGTATGACGAACGCCCTTGTAGCCCTTGGCCAACTGCAGGACACGCTTGTGACGTCTGCGTGTCTTCACGCCACCCTTGACTCTCATTGCGTCACCTCATCTCTTTGCCGATTCAAACCGTGTATCCCAACCGATCAGCGGGGTAAAAGCCGCTCCAATCGCTGGCGCTCACTTGCCGGAAGCACCTTTGCCCGACGAAGTCGCCGCTTGCGTTTGGCATCCTTGTGCAGGAACAGATGGCTGTGATAAGCATGATGTGCCACGATTTTACCACTGCCCGTCCGTTTCAGACGCTTTGCCGCACCGCGGTGGCTTTTTACCTTCATTTTGGCCATACCGTTTCCTCCTACGCCGCCTTGGGTGCCAAGATCATGATCATCTGTCGCCCTTCCAGCTTGGGTGAGCGCTCAATAATAACATGAATTCCCTCTTTGTCGAGGTCTTCCACCATACGTCGCAATACCGCTTCACCCAGCGAAGCATGGGTCACTTCACGGCCGCGAAACCGAACCGCGATTTTTACCTTGGCACCATCTTGCAAAAAGCTCTTGATCGCACGCAGTTTGGTATCGTAATCATGTTGATCGATGGTTGCAGTGAGACGCACTTCTTTGATTTCGACCTGATGTTGATTTTTCCGGGCTTCTTTGTCCCTCTTGGCCTGCTCGTACTTGTATTTGCCGTAATCCATAATCCGGCAAACAGGCGGGTGTGCTGTTGGCGCCACAGCGACAAGATCCAAATTGCGCTCTTCTGCCATCCGGCGTGCCTCCCGGAGAGGCACGATGCCCAGCTGCTCACCGCTTTCGCTGACCAAGCGCACTTCACGCGCACGAATCTCATCATTCACCAAGAGGTCTTTCGGAATGACATATCTCCTCCTCTAGTCCTACTTTCGACAAAAAGAGAGCGCACTTGCGCCCTCTTTCTTCTTTCCGAACCTTTTTCGCGAAAGAAACCATCCGACGCCTTGGTCGGGGAGGTGAGAAGCGCTGCTTCTACTTGATTTTTTTCGTTCCTTCGAACGCTGGTTCAGTGTAGCATGCGCAACAAGTGACGGTCAACTCTATGCGATCACGTCCTTCCAGTTCAATACGTCAGACAGCGAGGCCACACGGGGTCTTGTGCGGAGAAGCGGAAAATGTGGACAACAATAACCACTATTGGCGGTTCGCTTCACTCGCACGATGGCCCCACCTTCTCCCTTCCGATCTTCGTGACTGCCAAACCCCCAGCCGCGCAATACTACTGGTGAAGAGAGAAAAGACCATGGGGAGGAGATTGTCGAATGTTTTTTGTCCTAATTGCGGTCATCGTAGCCGCTACCCTCGTGCTCCTCTTTCTCATGCGCCGCGCCCGCACTGACCGTACAATAGAAGCGGCCCGCCGTCCCCTGCCAACATCGACCCAAGACAGAGAATCACAAAAGCAGCGCCCGGTCTCTGAGAGAGAACCACCCGATGCAAACACCGACAGAGCTCCTGATAGGCCCTCAAAAACAGCCGACTGCCCCATCGCACTCCATGCGTTGCCGATCAATCCAACCATGATCTATCTATACTGGGAAAAAAATAAACAACCCCTGGATGAAACGCGTCTACAATTAAATGTACGTGACGCCGACACGGGTACCATCTGGTGGAGCGCAGCCGTCGACATAGAAGGGAGTTACTTTCTACGGGATCTTCCTCCGCATCATGCTTTCCAGATCGAATTGGGGCCAGAAAAGGGTGGACAGCCCATTGCAAGAGTCCAGGCGCACACGCCTGCTGCAACACCCTCGTCGATCATCGACCCGGATTGGGCGCCTTTGTGGGAAGAAGAGACGCCCTTCTATCAGCCTTATCACACTTCCTCTTGGCATATCGATGAATCATTTGGGAACCACGCATGATGCCGGCTGCTTCGGTCTGTCTGATCCTCCACGCCCATTTGCCTTGGGTCTTTCACCCGGATCAACCCCATGCGATTGAACAGCGTTGGTTGCCCGAATGCTTACTTGAATCGTATCTGCCCCTGCTGATGATGCTTGAAAAACTGGCCCAGGAAGGGGTACCCTATCACCTTGCTTTCTCCATCTCTCCTTCGCTGCTCTCCATGTGGGAAAACGCGGTACTGATGGACCATTTTGCACGCTACATGGATAACTTGGAGGCACTGTGCCAACAAGAGATCGCCCGTGCAAGCTGGAATCGACAACGCCTCTCATTGCTGCGCGACTACCAAGACCGCTTTGCTGCTGTCCGCAGGTACTTCGAACGGTATGGTCGTCGGCCTGCCGCTGCGCTCAAGCAGCTGATCCAATCCGGCCACATCGAACTGATGACGACATCGGCGACCCATGCATTCTTACCCCTATTGGCGGAAGACCAGCAAGCCGTCTATCTGCAAATCCATGCGGGCATCGCCTATGTTCGTCGCAAGTTGGAACTTGATCCGCAAGGCTTTTGGCTGCCAGAATGCGGATACTTTCCCGGGGTGGACCATTTCCTAAAAACAGAGGGCATCCGTTACCTGATCACCGATACCCATGGATTGCTCTATGCTGAACCGCGACCACGCTATGGACCTTTTGCACCTGTGATCCTCCCTGCCTCTGGGATTGCGGCATTCGCTCGGGATCCCAATGCTTCGCGGGAAGTATGGAGTGCCACAGAAGGGTATCCAGGTGCTCCTTTTTACCGGGAGTTTTATGCGGATGCTGCTGACGAATTGGATGAGCCAACCCTACGCCGATTTGTACACCCCGAAGGGCTTCGCGTTCAGACAGGACTGAAGTACTACCGAATCACAGGGCAAACCCATGCCAAAGAACCCTATGACCCTGCGCTCGCACGCGCCCAGGCCAAAGCAGATGCGTACGATTTCGTCTCCAAACGCGAGCAGGAATCAGCTTTCTTAGCCCATCGCTTTGACCGCCCACCTGCTTTGATTGCCCCCTTTGATGCGGAGCTGTTCGGCCATTGGTGGTATGAAGGACCACAGTGGCTAGAAGAGGTCCTTCGCCTGCTCGCACGTCGAGAAACGTTGCAAGCGAGCACACCCGGAGACATCCTGCGCGAGCAAGATCGCTTGCAACCGACTTTTCCAGCGCCTACTTCCTGGGGAGAAGGAGGATACTTTGACCTATGGATCAACCCGAAGACCAGCTGGTTGGTCCCGGCACTGCATCGGGCAAGTCAGCAAATGCAGGCCCATCAATCAAAGTTGGCTCCACCGCTGTTTGAAGCGGCCATGCGTGAGCTTTTCTTGGCCCAAGCCAGTGACTGGCCTTTCATCATTGCCACTCAAAGCAACGCTGCCTATGCACAAAAGCGCATCCATACCCATCTCGACCGGTTGACGGCCATCCTCGAGGGCAAAGTCAGGGAAGAACGCCTTCAGCAATGGATGCAAGAAGATGCTGTCCTATTTTGAGTCTTAAGGCACAGCCCTGGGATAGCTGCCCAAAAAGCGGACCCGGGCACCTGCCATCTGGATGGCACTCAGTGCGTTAACCAGTCGCCGTTCATGAATGCCAGCATCGACATCGATCCAAAACCAATACGTACCCAACCCTGTCTTGGTGGGGCGAGACTCGAGGCGCGTCAAGTTGATGCTTTGCTCGGCAAACGCACGCAAGGTTTCGTAGAGCAAGGCCGGACGATCGGGCTCACCCGGATAACGGATGGCCAAGGAGCTCTTCTCGCCCCGGATCTGCCAAGGTGTTTGTGCACGCTCCACACGCAAAAAACGTGTCGCGTTGCCCGGCTCGTCTTCTGCTTCGGCAATTCGGATCTCTAATCCAAAGCGCTCCGCCGCCTTTGCAGGGCACAAGACTGCTGCCAAGCGATCTCCGCGTGCTGCAACCTGCTGCGCTGCTTCAGCGGTACTGGCTGCTTCACGCAGCGTAGCATGGGGAAAACGCTGCGCCAACAGCCGGCCACACTGGGCAAGCGCTTGGGGATGGGAAATAATGCAGGTGATGTTTGCAAGCGAAACCCCTGGCAACGTCGCCAGCGTTTGGTGAATGGGTACGACATCTTCGCGGACGATCCCCAGCCACGATCGGGTATGCTCCTGTTGTGCGAGGTAATCCATGGTCGCCCCAACAGCACCTTCCGTGGAATTTTCTACAGGGATGACTGCCGCATCCAGTTGTCCCTGAAGTACGGCATCCAGCAGATGAAAGAAGGTCGGGAAGGGCTGTCGCTGCTCTTCCGCCTGACCAAGCCGTTGTGCTGCTACCTCGCTGAAAGTGCCCTCTGGGCCCAGATAACCGACGGTATGCAGAAAACCCACCTCCGCAGCTGTAGTCTACGCGCAAGCAGAAGCCTCGCCAAGCGGCATACGGTCCACTTGGGAGCCCCACGCTACGCATGATGGATCGCTTTCGGGAAATAAGCGGGTGCTCTTCCCACAAACGTCGATCGGTCTACGGCGGGAGCGTTCGCCTTGGTCAAAAAACTGTCGTAGAGCTGCAATGTCTCTCGCGCCACGGTGTGCCAGCTGAAGTGCTGCAGAACTCGCAAACGCCCAGCTCGTCCCAGCGTCTCACACCATTTCGGTTGACGCAGAAGGGTGGTCAGCGCCTCCGCCAGTGCCGTGCTATCCCCAGGAGGCACCAAAAGACCGGTAACGCCCTCTTCGATCACTTCCGGCAATCCGCCAACCCGGGAAGCCACCACTGGCAAGGCAGCTCCCATCTCCTCCAACGCGACAATACCGAAAGGCTCGTACAGACTCGGCACTACAGCAATGGCAGCTTGTGAAAGCAAGGCGCTTTTCTGTCGACCGTTGACCCATCCGATGAAACGTACTTGTTGGGGGTCCAAGGTCGCCTTGGCCTGTGCTTCTAACTGGGCCCGATAAGGACCATCGCCGGCAATGAGCAACTGTACATCAGGAAAGAAGTGACGAATCTGGCCAATGGCATCGATGAGAACATGGATGCCCTTCTCGTAAGTCAGGCGTCCCATGTAGAGCACGGTGGCTGTAGAATGCGCCATTGGGAACTCGTTTTGCTCTACAAGTGAGACGCCATTGGGAATCACGGCAAGTTTTTCCTCAGGAACATGAAAAAGGGCCTGTACTTCGGCAACCATCGCTCGGCTACAGACGATGACCCGCGTTGCTTCGTAGGTGAGCATACGTTCCACCGCATCGATGTATCGGTTGAGCGGAGAGGAAAGCCCACCGTTTCGCCCTGCCTCTGTCGCGTGAATCGTGGCGATAAGTGGACGATGCCAGAGATGCTTGAGTGCTCGCGTAGTTAAAGCAACGGTCCAATCATGCGCATGCAGCAGATCCGGTGGATCTCCTGCCCATTGAGCGAGCGCTGCTTCCAGGTATGCGATATTGGCTTGTGCAACCCACGCACCCCATTCAGGAGCTGGAAGATTTCCCCAAAGAGGTACCTCTACAACGTGCACGCCATTATCGTCGCGCTGCACTCCAATCTCTCCGCGTGTCAAAACGCTGACATCAACCCCCACTTCAGCCAATGCGCGGGAGAGCCCAGCGATATGACTGCCCAACCCACCATTGACCCGAGGTGGATATTCCCAAGAAAGCATCAACAAGTGCATCGTCTGTTTACACGCCTCCCTTGAAGACAAAGACGCCGCACAGCTGTGTGCGGCGTTTTCAATGCATATCCAGCCCGTTAATACAAGTTGCCGTTATGAATCTCCCAACTCCAATTATGCCCGCCATTATTGTCCCATTGCCCATATCCGTCATGGAAGCAGACATTGAGGCGAGAGTCATTGGTAATGGCGATCGTCGTTTCAAATCCTTGCGTGCCGCGTTCCATAGGATAGTCGGCGACATTTTGCCAAGCGTCCGGAGAACCATATCCGGCATGCGCATAGATGCGTTGCTTTCCTTGTTCAAAAAGGGATCCACGATACCGCAATTTCACATTTTGGCGGTAGACAACCGGCGTTGGCTCAATGGAAACAACTTGATCGGGCAAAGTGCACCTCCTCTTTGCCCGTTAGTTTGGCTTCGAAGAAAGCGCGCTATGCTCGTCTTCCCCGTTTTGTGGAATGCTTTCGCCGTGGATCAGACGCACGACGATGCGGACAATATCGCCCCGACTGATGATGCCGACGAGCTTGCGGCTGTTTTGATTGTCGATCACCGGTACTTTCTTGATCTTTTTCTCCGACAGGACAGCAGCTACATCGCGCAACTCCGTATCGGGCGTGATGGCGATGACTTGCTTGGTCATCGCCTTGATCACCGGCACACGTGCCAAAGCTGCCGCCCGTTCCTCCAGCACCCCTTCGTCGTGCCAAACCAGTGCTGCGACCAATCCATCGAGATAGACAGACTGTTCTCGACGCAAGCGGTACATGATGTCCCCATCGGTGATGATCCCGATCAAACGCCCTTCATCATCGACGACCGGCATTCCCCCAATGTGATGAGAAGCAAAGCGCTGAAGAACCTCATCGAGGGTTTCCGATGCCTTCGCCGTGATCACCTTCCGAACCATAATATCGCCAGCAACCATGTCCCTCATCTTCCTCTCTGCATCGAGAGAGCCGCCCACAAAGGAACGCAGTCGTGTTACGCCGTCGGCTCTCCGCGCAACTTGCGCAGCAACCGCACGAGCTCCTCCAACTCCTGCGGTTGCAGCCGCTGTGTCAGCGTACGCACATGTTCAAGTCGGGCTGCCTGCATCTCCTGAAGCGCACGACGTCCGGCGTCAACAATCTCAACATAGACTACACGACGGTCGTCTTCACTGCGATCACGGCGAATATATCCAGAAGCCACCATCTTGTCGGTCAGTCCTGTCACAGCCCCAGGGGTGATCCCCATCTGCTGCGCGACATCCGAAATGCGCATGCGCCCATGGTGCGCCAAAAGGCGCAACAGATAAAACTGCGCTCCGGTCAGTGGCTCAGCGCCACGCCGCCGCACCGTTCGAAACGCCCGCGTCAACTCGCTCAACAACTCATCCATTTCAGAAACGATCTCTTCTTGGACATCCATCATGGTTCGTCCCTGCCCTTTCGGCATCTTTTTCTTCTACCTCTATTCTGACCAACGATTTTCATCCGTCAAGTATTTTTTGCACATAAAATGGTGCGTATACCTAAGAAGCAGAAGAAAGAGCGGCGATCGCCGCTCTTTTCACCAGACTGTCTCGTTTTCTACATACGTGCGCTCAAACAGAAAGTCGATGCGCATCATCTGTCGTTGCAGGGGTAGATGCTTCGACTGTCTCTTGTGGTAACGTTCGCTCCCCGTCACGAAGGGCTTGGCGAAACTCCCGAAGGGCTACCCCCACCGCCCTGCCCATATGCGGCAATTTCGAAGGCCCAAATAACAGCAACGCAACCACCAAGATGACCAGCCACTCGCCGGTCCCCATATTCTGCAGCACGAGGCACCGCCTCTCTTTCAGAAAGGGAGCTTACCCGCAGCCGACGCTTCCCCATCAAGAACCCTATTGTCAGGAGACGACACGTTGGCGCAGGCCCAGTTGCGCCGTGAGGCGTTCAGCGATCTGCTCGTAGTTTTCACACAGCGCATCATCGACAAGCACCGCAGGAATGCCCTGATCGGAGCAGACGCGCACTTCCGTCTGCAAAGGTAACTCTCCCAATACAGGAATTTCTAACTGCCGTGCCAGTTTCTCACTTTCGCCCTGGCCAAAGATATAGTGCCGCTCTCCGCATTTGTCGCAGACAAAATATGACATGTTCTCTATCAAACCAACAAGGCGGAAGTGGACCATCTCTGCCATATGCCCGATCCGTCCGGCTACATGTGCAGCTGAAGACTGCGGCGTCGTCACCATCAGCAGATTTCCTTTGGGCAAGGTTTGCATCACCGTCAACGCTGCATCTCCTGTTCCGGGGGGCAAATCGATCAACAGGAGATCCGGATCGGCCCAATAGACATCCGTCATAAACTGCTGGATCATTCGAGAGATGATCGGGCCACGCCACACCAAAGGCTGATCTTCCCCATACAGCGCACCGGCCGAGATCATCCGCACGCCGTCGCGCTCAGGTGGCATGATCATCTCGCCCACCACTGTAGGCTTGACGCCTGTTAACCCCATCAAATGGGGGATAGAAAATCCGTAAACATCCGCATCTAGGATCGCTACACTGTATCCCAGTGACTTTAACGCAAATGCCAAATTGACAGTGACGGTAGACTTGCCGACCCCACCCTTGCCACTGCCAACTGCCACAACCTTCGTCTTTGGAAAAGGATCCGCCTGCGCCGCATGCCCTTGCCGCAACTGTTGATTGAGTTGATTGCGCTCTTCGTCACTCATTGTGGTGAAGTGTACCTCAACTTCTCGGATTCCTTCCACTTCCTTGGCCTTCTGTTCAATTTCACCGCGAATGCGCGTCGAGAGTGGGCAACCGGTCACGGTCAGCGCAATCTGGATCGTGGCACGCCCCTCAGAGACTTCGACAGAACGAATCATATTCAAATCGGCAATACTTCTGCCGATCTCTGGATCCTTGACTTCCCGCAGACGTTCCCGAATCTGTTTTGCGGCATTGGCCGCCATGCCGTCTCCCCCTTTTCAGGGCCTTCATTCTCTTTCATTCAGTTTATTCCTTGTGCAGTTCTTACACAAGGTAGGTTCAATCTGCCTGTGACAACGGCCAAGGATCCCCGCAGCTTAGGGCCGAAGAGAGCTGCCATGCTTCATCGGACGTCACCGATCCCTCGAGGCGCAAGGTGCCCGCTGCAATGACGCCGGTCATTCCTCCCCTGCGAAAGGCCACTGCACCCGCTTCAAAGCGGGCCATACCAGTCGGCGCCAGCGTTCGAGCAATCTGATGGGGATCCACATGCGACGAAAAAGGAAGACGAAGAGAGCGGGAGGGAGGCAAGTAGACCGCTTGCCATTGCAAAGCAGCCGATTGAGGAAATGCCAACCAGCGGTACAGCTGTACAGCCAAGCTCTCTGACGGCGCCAGGGGAGCCTCAAGGAGAGTGGGTCTCCCTCCGAAAGGTTGACCCGGCAAAAGAGAGGCTGCGCAAAGATCGGGACCTTCTTGCCAGTACCGCAAGACCGTGGCCCCTGCCTTTTTTCCTGCCAAAGCAAGGGCTTCGGCTTCGGCAACAGTATTGCCGATGACCCACTGATTACAATCCACTGCATGGTCTCCATCTTCCTGCCTTCCCGCTGAGACAAGGCCTCGTGTCCACTGCGTGCCCTTCGCCTTAAAGTGCTGGGACAAAACGACAGCAGCTGCACGGGGTGCGGCCGAAGGCAGTGGAGCGGGAAAAGGGGTATCGTCGATGACAACCAGGCGATCGATCGCGGCGGGCTGTAGCAACCGTAACAGGCATAGGCTGACACTGTCTAAACCAAAAAGCGCAATTGCCTGCACAAAAGTACCTCCTGTCTGTACAGCGATTGAAGATATAAGGCAGCGATTGAAGATGTAAGAGAGACATATGATACACTCAGCATTATGACCAACCCGGTTGTCGTGGGGAGTGCGGACAGGCAACATGGTAGACCGATGGCAAAATGTAATCCAACAATTTGGCCCTGGGATGGGTGCCGCGCTGTTCGACGGGGAAGGAAACGTGTTGAGCTGGTCTTCGTTCGCAGCTGCTGCAACGGGTATTCCGGCCGACCAAGCCATCGGGCGTAATGCCTGCTTGCTTTTTCAATCCAATACCGCCTATTTGCCCCTTCTACGTTTGTTCGATGGCCAAGAAAACACCGCTGTATTTCCCGTATCGGCAGCAGAGCAGCCTGCTCATGTTGTCGTCGGCGCAGTCATTCCACAAGGTTCCAAAAAGGACGTCGGCGCACTTTTCCTCGATGCCACCCTCTTTTCCGCCGCCACACAAGAAGCATTTTCATGGCAGCGTTCGAAGGTGATCAGTACGATGGCATCTGGCCTGACACAGGCGCTGCGTGGGCCATTGGCTACTGCCGTCGGCTTTTTGCAGTTACTTGCCCGGGATCTTAAACATCCCTACCTTTCTGAGGCCATGCGTGAAGTCACGTTGATCTCCAACCTGCTCGATGCCTTGGTCGATACGGCCATCCCCACTTCTCTGCCGACCCCCCAGCCGACCAATATCTACGCGATACTCTCTGCCGCGCTGCAACTGAGCCACTTTCAAGCCTTACGCAGCGGGGTGGCCATCGAAGTGGAAGCAGAAGATCGAGATACACTGGTGTTGTGTGACGCAGAACAACTCATGCGCAGTTTTCACTACGTGATCCAAAACGCGCTGGAAGCGATGACCGACGGCGGTATTCTGAAAGTGCGACAAGTCAGTTACTTCAACCGGGGCTGGGTCGAGATTACCTTTCGGGACCACGGGGCTGGGATGGACGAGCAGCAGCGGTCTCTTGCCGGTATCCCCTTTTGGACAACCAAAGCTGGTCATCTGGGCTTGGGTATTGCCTACGCTACCAATGTGGTCCACCGCTATCATGGAGACTTGCAACTTGAGACACAACCTGCGGCAGGCACACAAGTCCTTTTCAAATTGCCCATCTACAAAGGCTGATCAAAAGGAAAGGGTGGACTCATGCAAACCACACGTTCCGAAGCACTTTTTCAACAGGCACAATCCTTTTTCGTCGGGGGGGTCAACAGCCCTGTCCGTGCCTTTGGCGCCGTTGGGGGAACCCCCCGTTTTATCGCAGGCGGAGAGGGCGCCGAGTTGATTGATGTGGACGGCAACCGCTATATCGACTACGTCCTCTCATGGGGACCCTTGATTGTCGGACATGCCCATCCCTACGTCCGGGAGGCACTGACCAAGCAGATTGACCGAGGTACCTCCTATGGAGCACCCAGCGAAGCAGAGGTCCGGTTAGCAGCACGCATCCAGCGTCACTTTCCCAGTATGGAGCGCATTCGCATGGTCAACTCCGGTGCCGAAGCGACGCTAGGTGCCCTCCGTTTGGCTCGTGCTTTTACCCGGCGCAACAAGATCGTCAAATTCGACGGTTGTTACCATGGCGCAGTAGACGCTTTGCTCGTCCGTGCCGGTTCGGGCGTGGCGACCTTGGGGTTACCCGACAGCCCTGGGATACCCGAATCGGTAACTGCTGATACGATCGTTCTGCCTTACAACGATCTCGAGGCAGCGCAACGGCTTTTCGCTGCCCAAGGGGAAGAAATCGCAGCAATCATCGTCGAACCGGTGACGAACAATATGGGTGTCATCCTTCCACAGACCGGCTTTTTGGAAGGCTTGCGAAAACTGACCGACGCGTACGGTGCTTTGCTCATCTTCGACGAAGTTGCCACAGGCTTTCGCGTCAGCCTGGGTGGCGCTCAGGGTTCTTTTGGCATACGCCCCGATCTGACAACGTTGGGCAAAGTGGTAGGCGGTGGCCTGCCCGTCGGCGCTTTCGGTGGACGTGCCGACATTCTGGAACTGCTCGCGCCCCAGGGGCCAGTCTATCAAGCCGGAACGCTTTCCGGCAATCCCCTGGCAATGGTCGCAGGTGATGCCACTATCGCCCTGCTCGAACAGCCAGGGAGATGGGAGTACCTCGAAACGATGGCCGAACGGCTGCAGCAAGCGATCGAGACAGCAGCACAGCGCGCCGATCTGCCCGTCGTTGTCCACCGTGCAGGAACGATGACGGGACTTTTCTTCGCAGAAAACGATCCGCAAAACTTTGAGCAAGCCAAGGCAACCCATGTCGAGTGGTACCCCACCTTCTTTCATGCGTTGCTCGATGCTGGAATCTATCTTCCACCCTCTCCCTTTGAGACACTTTTTGTCTCAACGGCACACACGCAAGCGCTACTCGATCGGACGGCTGAAGCATTGAGCGCAGCGATGCAGCACGTACATACCCAGGTCGCATAGCCGTTCTGTGCCCAGGAAAACGAAGTCATGGAAGTCAATAAAGGGAGTGGGAATGTATCATGCATCCGCTTACCAACGAGAACGCCTGGAAGGCAGCGCAAAAGGTGATTGCTGGGGGAGTCAACAGCCCGTCGCGTCGCTTTGATGCGGTCGGGGGTGGTACTCCGGTCTTCATTGATCACGGAGAAGGTGCCTACCTCTACGATGTGGAAGGACAGGCCTATATCGATTATCTCGCCGCCTATGGACCCGTCATCTTAGGCCACGGAGACCCACGCATCACCCGGGCAGTCGCTCAAGCTGCAGCCGGGGGCACGGTCATAGGGACACCGACACCGCAAGAGACACGTTTTGCCCAACGTCTGCGTGAAGCGATCCCGTCCATGGAGCAACTGCGGTTGGTCAACACGGGAACAGAGGCGATGATGAGTGCCGTACGTGTTGCACGCGCCTACACCGGTCGTGATTGGATCGTCAAGTTTGCTGGCTCCTATCATGGCCACTTCGACTGGGTTCTCGTCCAAGCCGGTTCCGGCCCTTCAACCATTGGACAGCCCGATTCTGCCGGCGTCCCCCCATCGGTCGGACAGCTGGTCGCCACCTTGCCTTTTAACGACGCCGATAGCTTGGCCGCCTTTTTCGAAAGATACCCCAATCGAGTTGCCGCCGTTTTGGTAGAGCCAATTGTCGGCAACTTCGGCATGGTTATGCCCCAACCCGGTTTTCTCGAAGCTGTCTCGACGTTATCCCATCAAGCCGGCGCGTTGGTCATCTATGATGAGGTGATTACCGGATTCCGGTTTCGCTACGGCGCGGCCCAAGATTGGCTCGGTGTACGGCCCGATCTGACCGCCCTGGGCAAGATCATCGGCGGCGGATTGCCGATCGGCGCTTATGGGGGGAGCAAGGCGATCATGGCCCAGCTGGCACCCTTGGGGGGCAGTTACCAAGCGGGTACTTTTGCCGGCAACCCCGTCAGTGTTGCTGCTGGTTTGGCGTGCCTCGACGCCCTACAAGACCGTCAGGGGTATCTACGCGTCGACAGGTTGGCACAACGCCTGACCACCGGCTTGCAAAAGGAAGCAGAATTGGCCGGAGAACCTGTGACGATCAACCGCATCGGAGGTGCTTTCACCCTCTATTTCGGCGAAGGGCCCATCACCGATTACGCCAGCGCCCAGCGTAGCGACGGCGAACGATTCGCGCGCTTCTTTCAAGGAATGCTGCGGCGCGGCATTCACCTAGCACCGAGTAAATACGAAGCCTGGTTTGTCTCCATGGCCCATACGGACCATGAGATCGATACCACACTACAGGCGGCTCACGAGACGTTCCGCGAAATGCATCGATAGCAGCAGTTCTCAGTGAAACAGATCCAGTGCTGACCACAGGGTGCGCATACGTCCTGCTGACACGCGGACAAGCCTCCACGGCACCGGTTGTAGCCAGCGTAAAGCCACCAATGCGATACCGACAAAGCTTGCCACCAATCCGATGGCTTGGCGGAGGATCGGCTCTCCAGAGAGCAACAGACCGGTGCCTACCATTCCCAAGACGATCACAGAAGCAAACCAGATGAGCCGAAGCAGCTGTTCACCCGTAAAGACCGGACCCAGTCGCTGCCGCACTGCCCATAAGTTGAGTAGGGCCATCAGCGCCGTCGAAGCGACATCGGCCCACGCTGGGATCAGCAGGACAGCCTGCGCATCAGCTGGACGCAGGGCCAGGACAAACAGATTCGTGGCTACGGAAGCAACGGCATTTTGGGTAACACGCCTTGCCTCGCCCAGTCCCTCCAGTACCGCCGCCAAGGGTGGAGAGATCGCCGCGAAGACAACCTCGATCGAGAAAATTTGCAGATATCGACCGACATCTCCACGATGATAGAGGAGCAAACCCAGTGCAGGTCCAGCAACGAAGAGAAATGCTGCATAAGCCAATCCGAGTGACGCAGCAAGCAAGAGGGCATGGCGTACTTGATTGCGCAGCTCGTCAACACGATGGACGGAGTGGGCGCTGGATGCGATCGGGTTGAGCATCATGGTCAACGCCATCGTGAGAATGCCGGGTACCTCGAGCAGCGGAGCAGCCATACCGAAGATAGAACCATAGGCCGCTGTGGCCGCCGATTGACTCAATCCCATTTGGACGGCCCGAAAACGGTAAAGTAAAGGGGCGACCATTCCTCCAATTGCTTCGATCGTACGCGCCACTGCGATGGGCAGCGCTGTCTGTACGAGTACGTGAACACTTTGTCGAGGGTGCAGCTGCGGTGGCGCTGTCCGTGAAAAAGGAGTCTTACGCAGAAACCAGAGAAAGAGGGCAAGATTCAAACAGCTACCTACGGTCATGGCGGCCAAAGCGCCGTGCAATGCTGTCATAGTGCCGTAGTGGCGCCCATAGAAGGCCAACGTGGGCACCAATAGTAACCCACTCAAACTGCCGAGCAGCTCGGCCGCCACCAATACGACCGTATGACGTACTCCCCGAAAGAAGGAGAGCAAGACAGCTGCCACCGCGTGGCACAACACCAAGGGATAAATCCATGGCAAAAGTCCCTGCGCACGCGAATCTGCCAGCAAGTGTGACGCTACCCTGGGAATGGCCCATGCACCAACGACAATGACCAGCAGAGACGCGCCCAAACAGAAGAAAAGCACCCCGCGAAACGCTTGCCATGCAGCACCTTCGTCGCCAACTGCATTGCGGTCAGCCACAAATCGGGCCAGTGCCACGGGCAACCCCAACGTTGCCCCGATCAGCAACAGCCCTGCTGTGGGCATGGCCATCTGCATCAGTCCGAGAGCCTCAGCCCCCAATGCTCGCGAGAGGAAGACTTGAGCTATGAGATCCAGGAGCCGTCCAACCGCCCCTGCCCCCACCAAAAGTACCGTACCACCAAGAAGGGAGCGCTGCGCCATGCCGCTACTCTATGAGCCAGCGGACAAGCGTAGACCACTCGGCAGAAGCGCGATTGCTCCTGTTGGGCATCATCTGAATCAACACCGCAAAAAGGAAAGAGCGCAGGAAATGCTGCGCTCTTGAATACGAATATAGCCACGTATGTATGGTGCCGAGGACGGGACTTGAACCCGTACGGTGTTACCCACACGCCCCTCAAACGTGCGCGTCTGCCTATTCCGCCACCTCGGCAGCAAGGGGAAGTATAAGCTTGCAAGGACCGCTGTGTCAATCTCATTCACCTACCATCCGCCCTTTGCAACCCGCCAACCTTCGCACGGTTGCTTCCATGCGATGAAGATGGATATAGACACGTGTATACTGACAAAAGATACATCTTCCTTTTTACCGTTTGGAATAAGACAGTTCGATAAAGGAGGGGGCTCTTGAACTCTCGTGTAGCGGCCTGGAGGACGATTCGCTTGATCCTGCTTCTCGGCGATGGAAAACCCCACCATCTCTCTGACCTTGCCAAGCGGCTCGAAGTAAGTGAGCGGACAGTCCGTCGTTATCTTGACAATCTCCCCGAGCTACCGATCACCTTAAACAAAAGTTGGGTTCAGATGGAACCCCCTGCCCCGCTGCAGGCGCTTCCACTAACGGTCGGCGAAGCGCTCGTAACCAGCCTTGCGTTGAACCAGGCCCATCTGACCGGTTTGGATCAGATCGTCTGGGATCACCAATGGGAGAGCTTGCTCACCAAACTACAAGCACTTCTGCCGCCAAAGTTAAACGAAGCATTGGAATATGCCAAACAGGCGGTGACGATACGTAGTGGACCGCGGTTGCTTCAGGCAGTACATCCTCAATTCCTAGAAATCATCCGTGATGCCATTCTGCATACCTACTGTCTGAACCTACGCTATCGGGACGCTTCGGGGGAAGAGACACAACGTAAGGTGGAGCCGTGGGAACTGGCTTTTCATGAAGGTGGCTACTATTTGATCGGTTATTGCCACTTACGTCAAGATCAAAGAGAATTCCGCGTCGACCGAATCTTGGAAGTGGAACCGCTTAAAGAGGAAAGCTTCCTGCTGCCAGAACAGTTTCTTCATCCTTTAGATCAATCATGGGGCGTTGAAATCGGTAGGGCCTTTGATGCGGTTTTGCTTTTTGACAAGCAGATTGCAGGCTTTATCGCAGAGCGCAAATGGCATGCTTCACAACAGATCAAGCGTCAAGAAGATGGCACGTTGCAGTTGCACGTTCACACCAACAGCCTCATCGAATTGAAACAGTGGATCCTCAGTTTTGGATCCCACGTCTGCGTCCTGCGGCCGGTTTGGCTGCAGAAACAAATCGAAAAACAGTTGCAAGAAGCACTGGCACAGTATGCAAGACCCACTTACCGGTATGCGACCCGCCACAGCGAATCGCAGGCCTTGCAGAAACACGAAGAGGCCATGCAACAACCGAGCTCATAAGAAAAATCCGGTTGCCCGAAAGCAGCGCCCGTTGCCGTCACCTCGCCAGACTGCTTTACGGCATGCCATAAAGCCAACTGTATCGATCCCAAAAGAAATAGACGCGGGAGACAAAATGCTCGGTCTCTGCATAAGGAATCTGGCTGACATGCTCGCGCGTTCCATCCCAAGTCTTGTGTGCCAACCAACGGTCGACGGTGTTTGGTCCCGCATTGTACGCAGCAAGCGCCACAGAGATGCGACCGTGGTAGCGATCGATCAGGTAACGCAAGTACCACGAGCCCAGCTTGAGGTTATAGCTTGGCGTTGACAGTCGCTCCGGTGTCGGTGGTGGCAACCCTGCCTTGTCGGCAACCCATTGGGCCGTCTCCGGCATCAGTTGCATCAGACCGTGGGCACCTTTCTGGGAAATGCCCGTCTCTTGAAAGCTCGATTCCACTCGCACCACTGCAGCGATCAGATACGGGTCCGTCGACGCATCCGATGCAGCTTGCACGATCAGATCACGATAGGGAATGGGATAAATTTGCCGCCAAAACCACCGTGAAGAGAGCAGCAGTGCGAGCCCCACCACCACGACAACGACAGCCGCGCCCACCCCGAGCCAGCGGCGGCGCTTAGGATGCGTCCTGGACCTCTTGCCGCGCGCATTCGGCAAGTTCCTGCCACACCCTTTCTGTCTGCGCCCGCGTCGATTGCAAGCTGCCACTGTTATCGATGACGTAATCAGCCCGTCGCCGCTTTTCATCCAGCGACATCTGGCTCTTCACCCGGGCTTCTGCCTCTGGCCGCGTCAAGCCATTACGCTGCATCAACCGGGCAATCTGCACTTCGCGTGGAACCCAGACCACCACCACTTTATGCATCCACGCATCCATGCCAATTTCATAGAGCAGCGGCACATCAAGTAAGATGACGCGCCCAGGCTCTTGCTCCAGTTGGGCCACCCGTTCGCGTTGCAACTGTTGCACCGCCGGATGGACAATGGCGTTCAATGCCTGGCGAGCGGCATCATCCGAAAAGATACGCGCTCCCAAAGCCTTGCGGTTGAGCTGCCCATCGGCCAAGAGGATCTCTCGTCCGAAATAGGCGACGATCGCATCATATGCCAACCCTCCCGGAGCTTCGACTTCGCGCACGAGCGCATCGGCATCAATGAGCACCGCACCCAGTTCGACCAGCCATTGCGCCACCGTACTCTTACCGCTGGCAATGCCTCCTGTTAACCCAACTCGCATCTGATCCACTCCCTTAAGGGGATAGACGTCCCTCGTATGGCCCAGCAATCTTCACGGATGTGCGCAAGCGCTGGCATTGCGGACAGAAAGAGGTGCCCCGCCCGGCTATCTTGGCTTTCACAATTGGCGTTTTGCACCGTTCACAGGGTTCTCCCTGGCGTCCATAGACGTGACAATGCAATTGAAATTGCCCGGCATGTCCAAGCATATCGACAAAACTGCGCACCGTCGATCCCCCGCACGCGATCGCTTCGTGTAACGTTTCCTGCAACCCCTCATAAAGGGAACGACGTTCGGGCTCACTGAGCCGATCTGCAGGGCACGACGGATGCACCCGTGCACGCCAGAGCGCTTCATCTGCATAAATATTTCCGACGCCTGCAAGAACATGCTGATCTAAAAGCAATGCCTTCACCTGGCGTGGACGCTGGAAACGGGTGGCAAAGTCCTCATAGGAAAGATCCAGCGCGTCCGGACCCAATCCCGCTAAAAAAGGCGCAGATGCTGCTTGCCCTGCCTCGAGTAAATCCATCGTACCGAATTTACGCACATCACGGTACCGCAATTGGGAACCGCCATTGAGCGTAAATAGAAGGTGTGTATACCCATCGAGCGGCGCACGTGCATCAAAGAGACCAAAACGCCCTTCCATCCGAAGGTGGGTCACAAGTTCCCACTTTCCCAATTGGAAAAGCAGGTACTTCCCTCGGCGCCAGATCTCACCGAACCGACTTCCTACGATTCGTTTTTCAAAAGCAGCAACCTCTGGCTGCCGCACAATACGTGGAGTCAAGACATGACAGGCAACAATCTCTTTACCGGGAAGCACCTGCAGCAACTGCTGGCGCACGATTTCCACCTCAGGCAGCTCTGGCACCTATCCTTGCTCCTTTATTTGGCATCATACCAGGTGTCTCCGACATGAATATCGACGACCAGCGGAACTCGGAGGGGAAAAACGTGCTCCATGACCTCTTGTACCATGCCCCGCAGCTGTTCTTCCTCTGACTTTGGAAACTCAAAAACCAACTCGTCATGGATCTGCAACAGCATTCTTGACTGAAACTGCTCTTGCTGCAGCCGACGGCTGACTTCGATCATCGCCTTTTTGATAATGTCGGCCGCCGAGCCCTGGATAGGGGTGTTCATCGCTGTGCGTTCTGCAAAACTGCGCGCATTGTAGTTGGAAGAACGTATCTCCGGGAGATAACGCCTGCGGTTGAGCAGCGTGGTAACGTAGCCCTTTTCACGTGCCATCTCCACCGCATGATCCAAGTAAGCCTTCACTCCCGAAAAGCGTTCGAAATAGGCCGCAATAAAACTTGCAGCTTCTTTGCGGGAGATGCCGAGGCGCTCTGAGAGTCCGTAATCGCTGATGCCATAGACAATCCCAAAGTTAACGGTCTTGGCGTGCCTGCGCATCTCTGGAGTCACTTCTTCTTTTTTGACGCCAAAAAGCGCTGCGGCCGTCTCCGCATGGATATCCTCACCTTCGACAAAGGCACGGATCATGCGCTCGTCTTGGGAGAGATGGGCCAAAACGCGCAATTCGATCTGCGAGTAATCACTGGAGAGGATACGCCATCCCGGCTGTGAAGCCACGAAAGCCGCCCGTAAGCGTCGACCTTCCTCCAAGCGGATCGGAATGTTTTGAAGGTTGGGATCGCTGGAAGAAAGCCGCCCCGTCGCCGTCAGTGCCTGATGAAAACGCGTATGGATTTTATGGGTCTCCGGCTTAATAACTGCGAGTAAGCCATCGATATAGGTGGACCGCAGTTTTTCGATGGTTCGATAATCCAAGATCATTTGCACGACGGGATGCTGCGGTGCAAGTTTTTCCAAGACCTCCGCACTGGTCGAATAGCCCGTTTTGGTCTTTTTGATCGGAGTCAGTCCGAGCTTTTCAAAAAGGATCTCGCCCAATTGCTTGGGAGAATTAAGGTTGAATGACGTACCCACTGTATCGTAGATTTTTTGGGTAATTGCGGCAATGCGATCTTCCAACTCTGCACCGATCGCCTTCAGTCGCTCCACATCCACAGCGATGCCGTTGAGCTCCATCGTCGTCAGCACGCCGACCAAGGGCAACTCCACCTCACGGTAGAGCGATTCCAGTGCGTCTTTCCGTAAACGCGGCAGCAAGACGTCCAGGAGTGCCAACATCGCCCGGGCCTGCGCAGCGCTCCACTGAGCCAGATCTTCAACACGGCTGTTTTGCCGCGGATACAACTGGGCGATCCCTTCCGGTGTGGAAGTCAAATAGGTCTTGCACAGCTCCTGCAGATGTTGCTCGCCATCAGTCGGATTGATCAGGTATCCTGCCAAAAGCAGATCCTCAGACGGTTCAAAGGGCGTTACCCCTTCACGGCGCAAGCGTACCATCGTGCGCTTGGCATCAAAAAATAGGGTGCCTCCCTGTGACAACTTTTTTCCGATAGCTGCCTTCCCCTCCTGGGAAAACAGCACATCGGCTGGGAAGAAGAATCCCTGTGTACCATCGGCAATTCCTAGCCCCAAGAAAGGCCCGTCGTAATAGTTGGCATCGCAGAAAGCCGGAATCACCGCTACCGGTGCCTGCAACTGGTCCAAGGCCTCGGCAATCTGTGCTGCTTCCGCGATCACCTTCAACGCACGCACATCCTCCAGCTGTTCCGATGCTTCCTTCGGTTCGTCAAAAATTTCATTAGGTAAACTTTCCAATCGTTGTAACAGCGCATTGAGCTCGTACTTGCGCAAAAAAGAGGTGACTGCTTCACGGTCGAAAGAATGGAGTTCCAGCTGCTCCCAAGAAAGTTCCAAGGGCACGTCACAGTCGATTGTGGCAAGTTGTCGGGAGAGACGTGCACTTTCTTTGTTTTCTTTTAGACGCTGACGCAGTTTTGGGCCGTCCACATCGTCGATATGCGCCAACACACCCTCGACGTCACCAAACTGATGCAGCAATTTGAGCGCTGTCTTTTCACCGACCCCAGGCACCCCAGGAATGTTGTCGGAACTATCCCCCATTAAACCTTTCAGCTCCACAATCCCAGACGGTGGCAATCCATATTCATCCAAAATCGCGTGGACGTCGTAGCGCTTCACATCGGTAACACCCTTGCGCGTAAGCAGAACCGTAACCGCATCGTTCACGAGTTGCAACAGATCGCGATCGCCGGTATAAATCGTGACTTCAAATCCTTCCGCAGCGCCCCGAAGCGCCAAGGTACCGATGATGTCGTCCGCTTCGAAGTTCGGCAGCTCCGTGTGGGCGATGCCAAAGGCATCCAGCATCTCTTTGATGAGAGGCAACTGCTCCGAAAGCTCTTGAGGTGTCTTTTGCCGCGTTCCTTTGTATGCAGCATACTGCTTGGTCCGAAACGTCTCTTTACCTGCATCAAAAGCAACCAGCAAATGCGTCGGCCGCACCTCACCCAGCAGTTTGAAAAGCATGAGTCCGAATCCGTACAACCCATTCGTATACTGGCCACTACGGGTTGAAAGGAGGGGCAACGCGTAGAAAGCCCGGTTGGCCACGCTGTTGCCATCGACCAAGACCAAATGGCCCTGGTGAGTTGGCTGCCTTTTTCGTCCCGAGGCATTTCTCTGCTTCTGCTCAGCCGCCATCTTTCGCCTCTATTCTGCCTCCTCTGCTGTGGCTTGCCGAGCCTGTGCTGCCAACCGTTCGTACTCTGCTGCCCCAGCATCGATTTTGGCAACTTCTTCAGCACTCAACGGACGAATCACCTTTGCAGGAACGCCCAAAACCAAGGTACGGGGCGGAACCTTCATCCCTTCGGGGACCAAGGCTCCAGCCCCAACCATCGCATGCTCGCCAATCGTCGCACCATTGAGTAAAATGGCGCCCATGCCGATGAGCGCACCATCCTCTACCGTCGCCCCATGGACGATAGCAGCATGCCCAATGGTCACATGTTCCCCAATCGTGACGGGATAACCTGGGTCTGTATGGAAAACCGCGTTATCCTGTACGTTGGAAGCCCGGCCAAGGACAATGCGGTCCAAATCGGCACGTAGGACTGCATTATACCAGACGCTTGCTCCTTCCCCTATCTGGACGTCCCCAATTAGCCGTGCACCATCGGCCACAAAACTACTTTGGGCCACCTTTGGTTCTTTATCGCCCACTGCATAACGATTCAATTTCAGCCCCCACCCTCACCATACCGCAGCTTTGCTGTCATTGTAGTCAATCCCATCGACAAGCACCAACCAAGTGATTAGGCTCTTCCTACAACGCAAAATACTCCCCATCGCAGCTTTATTCCTTCTGCCTGCGATAGGGAGCTAGAAAGGTGCTCTGCACAACTCCCCTTCCCATCACGACGGTTACTTTGTCAAATCGATCACGGCTTGACCAAACCCAACAATATTGGGTTCAAAGAGCAACTGCAGTCCCTTGGCAGTCTTGGGGATCTCAAAGGCAAGTTCTCCCCGCATCTTGTCGCCTGGTGCCAATTCCCCATCCAACTGACCCTTGGCGTCTGAGACGAAGGTGATACTGTACTTATACCCCTCGCTGTCTTTCAGCGAAAACATCGCCAAGGAACTGATCGCTTCACTTTTTTGCCCGGTATTTTCGAGGGTAGCATTGACAATTTCGTAAACATGCCCCGATTGCGGCTGGTCAAACTCGCTGCCACTGCTCTGTCGCGCACTGTTTACGGTCAAGACAAGATCGCCCATCTTGACGTGATCGCCGATAGCAAAGTGCTTCGGAGTCTGCTGCTGAACCGTTGGTGAAGATGCTGGTTTCTCCTGTTGTGTGCTTGAAGAGACACCATTGACGGATACGGGAGTCGTGGTGGATCCACAGCCGACCAGCAATCCGGCAGCCAAAAGCAGTGCCGAAACACCCGCAAGGTAGAAGCGCCGATGATCTCCCATACAACTTCACATCCCTTCGTCTTTCCTACCGACGAAGATAGACCAGGCGTGTGACAACGTATTGTCACACGCCTCAACGGTTACGGAACGGCTTCTCGAGTTGACAGCAGACCCTTCAGGCTGGTATTCTTGCCTACACGTGAGCCGAAGTGGCGGAATCGGCAGACGCGCGCGACTCAAAATCGCGTGGGTAACTCCCGTGTGGGTTCGAGTCCCACCTTCGGCACCATAAATGTGTTGCTTTTCGATCTTTTTCAGCTTGACCATAGGGATCACGGACAGCTTCAGGTTGCATCCGTGATCCCTGTGGTTTTTGAGATTCGAGCAATCCCAGGTACGCCCAACTCACTGCGGAAGGTTGATCAATACTGGGTCCGCGCCGCGTATACGATACTGATAAAGAAAAGCACGATAACCAGCCATTCGGTCCAATTGGTCAGTTGAGTCCCTGCCTGGTGTAGAAACGGTACCAAGCGCTGCAAGGGAGCGGGGTGTTCCCCTTCTTGCTGTACCTGCTTGGCCTCCTCTTCGAAAGAAGACGATTTTTCCCGTAATGTACCGATAGTTTGCTCCTCCTCCGATGCTTCCTCCGTTTCGCGGATACGTGTTACGGCTTGCTGAATGGTTTGTCGTACCGCGTGAAGCTGTTGCAATGTGGTGCGCATTTCGTCCAACACATCGACCACCGCATCGCTCAAGAGAATCCCTCCTTTTACTTTTCCACTTTTCAGGGTATGGGCATTTGCAGGAATGCTCGTGAGGCAGGCGCCTTATCGGCGCGTGATCGCAAATCGACGTGGATACTCGCCCACCCGTCCACGTGAAAGGGAGAGAGAGGCAGAGAAAATGCCCGTTGCAAAGCATTGGGCCAATCCGGTGAAGTAGAAGGGGCCATCAGGAGGAAGCGGCCTTCATGCAGCAACCAGAGGGAGTTGGCAAAAGAGAAGCCCTCCTCGAGGTCATGTGTGGCGATGAGCAAACCACAACCATTCCCTGCAAGTCTTCTTGCAAGTCTCCAAAATTCGTATCGATTCATCGGATCCAAGCCTGCGGTCGGCTCATCCAAGAGTAGAAAGCGGGGTGCCTGTGCCAAAGCACGGGCAATACTGACCAGCCGCCACTCCCCACCGGAAAGAGAGGTACAGGCACGATCGAGCAGAGGGAGGATACCAGTCTGCCCAGCCGCTTGTGCTACACGGGCCGATACCTCATTGGCAGGGGCTGTTTTGCGCGCCGCAGCATTCAGCGAGTCGACAACACGCATCGCCAGCGGACGTGGAGGCTCCTGTGGAACATACGCAACAAAACGTGCCCGTTGTACAGCCGGTAGGGAAGCAAGGAGACGTTCTCCTACCCATACGCTCCCAAGAGTCGGCGTGTAGAAGGCAATGAGTGTTCGCAACAATGTACTTTTGCCCGCTCCATTGCGACCGATAAGGGCAACGAGCTGTTTAGAACAAAGCTGCCCATCGACGCCGTTTAACACTCGCCGGCCGCGTAGCTGGACATGGAGTTGCTCAAAGTGCAGCACTTGTTCCTTTTGTTGTCTGGAAGGATCTTTAGCCGATTTCTCGGCACCCATCTTCTGTTTCAGCCTTTGCTCTCCCAGCACCTGAAATCCCCCCGTCTTCTTTTGCAACCCTTCAGCTCACCCGCCTATGCCGCAGTAAATAAAGAAAGAAGGGGGCACCTAAAAATGCGGTGATCGCACCGACAGGCAATTCGGCTGGCGGTAAGATGCTGCGCGCCACCAAGTCAATGAGCACGAGGAATGTTGCGCCCCAAAGAGCAGCCATTGGCAGCAAACGCCGATGCGAACCACCAACGATTAGACGTGCTGCGTGGGGAACGATTAGCCCGACAAACCCGATCATCCCCGATGCCGCCACCATGGCCCCCACCAAGAGGCTCACAGCCCCAAAGAGCTGCCATTGTACCGAACGGACACGTACTCCGGCAGAGTGGGCCGCCTCCTCCCCCTGTATCAACAGGTCCATTTCATCAGACAAATACGCCAGCCAGCCGCCTCCCCATACGAGCAAAGGGGCCAGCCAAACAAGCGTCTGCCAACTGACGGTAGAAAAACCACCCATCAGCCAAAAAAGCAACTCTTGCGTGGCCCGCTGGGCAGCCAACTCCAGTAGGGCGATGAAGGCAGAACAGAAGCTTCCGACCACAACGCCTGCCAGCAACAGATAGATTCCTCCCGACTGTGCTCCCACAAGGACGTAGATGGCGGCAAACGTCAACGCTGCTCCAGTCATCGCCAATACTGGCAAGGGGGGCAACGAGATCGCTGGTATCAGAAAGGTGGCCAACAATCCTGCTACGGCAAAGAGTGCTGCTCCGCTGGAAACTCCCATCGTATAAGGATCGGCGAGCGGATTGCGCAGAAGCGCTTGCGCACCCACCCCTGCAGCGGCCAGTCCAGCGCCACAGAGCGCTGCTGCCAACACCCGAGGCAATCGCAGTGTCCGAACAATCGTCACTGCCTGGTCAGAAGAGATGAGGGAGGGATGCAACAGAGCTATGGCCACCTCACGAAGGGGAAGCCGAACACTGCCCATCGCGATCCCCGCCCACGCCACGGCGAGCAAAAGGGCTACTGAACCGACAAAAAGGAGTGTGGTTTGAAATCGACTCAGGTTCATCGTGGGAACAAGTTTGGATAGAGCGTCTTGGCCAGCAGTTCTACACCATCAATCAAGCGAGGTCCTGCCCGACTGAGCAAATTGGGATCGATCGAGGTCACGATCCGTCTCTCTTTCACTGCAACGACGCTGGCCAAGCTGGGATCATTTTGAAGATCAGAGGCCGAACCTCCGGTGAGGACGATGACGTGGGGATTTTGTATGAGCAGCTGTTCTTTGGAAAGCGCATACCAACCGTTGCCTGACGCGGCGGTATTGATTCCTCCTGCACGCTGAATGACTTCATCATAGAGGGTCCCCTTGCCGCCTGTGTAACGCTCTTTCGTATCGGTCAAAATGAGTACACGCACCCTTTGCGTCGAGCCGAGCGTTGAGACGCGCTGTTGCACCGCATTGAGTCGTTGTCGCAGCTGCTGCACCACGCGATCTGCCCGAGAGGGGATCCCGGCAACTTGTCCAATTTGGGTGATCTCTTGAAAGACCTGATCGATCGTCTGAGGATTGTATAAGAGCGTCGGGATGTGGGCTTGCTGTAACTTTTCTGCTGCAGTCCGTTGTGAGGGTGAAAATCCGATGACCAGATCGGGATGCAAGCTGACAATTGCCTCGATATTGGGGTTCATATCGCCGACCTTGGGCTTTTGCTTGGCCTGTGGCGGATAATCACTGAACGCGTCCACCCCCGCCACCCGATCGCCCAAACCCAGGGCGTAAAGTATTTCGGTATTGCTCGGGGCTAAAGAAACGATGGTTTGTGGTGGATGGGCGATCTGAACCGCGCGGCCCAACCCATCGGTCACGGTAAGTGGATAGACAGTTCCCTCCGTTGACCGCTGCTGGAGTATGCTCGCATTTCCCTGAGGAGCAGAAGAAGATTCCTGCGCAACGTTTGCTGCCTGTTGTGCAGGAGATCCAACCGTCGCGTTGCCACATCCGACCAGCAGCAGCGCAATGGCCGCAACGACTCCAGCGAGCCGTCCGTTCCGAAACATAAGAAAACGCCTCCCTTTCGGGCAGGCGCATAGCCACCTCTGATGCACCGGAAGAAGGGCACAGAGAACAGCCTAGCGCTTGCCCCCTACCCGCGAGGGGATCAAGTGCGGGACGCAAGGCAGGTCTACTGGCTCTGGTTCACTGCGCTGCTCCCCTTCCACCCCAATGGCGTGGGCTTTGAGCAGTACTCCCCAGGTACAGTGGCGGGGCCGCACCGTTTTCTTCGCAAAAGCGAAGGCCGGATTTCCCTATTCTCCCGGTGATGGAATCATCACTGGACACCTTGCGCCGCAGATACACGAATACATTGAGTATAGGAGTCCCCTGCCACGTGCACAAGAGGTTGCGCGGCCATGTATATGCCAGGTACACTGGCAAGCAAGGAAAACAATCCACAACCAAGGAGTCACGAATGCGTCGTCCACCGGCACCATTGCGCCCGTTGTTGGGTATTGCTGCGCGCGGAGCAGCTTTGTTGGCCGCTGTTGTGGCGCTTTACTTTCTGTTACGTGGCTCTTCCCATATTTTCTTCCATTTATTTTAGCCTTCGTAGTTGCTTTTTTCCTTAATCCCATCGTGCGCTGGCTACAACAATTTCACATACCACGCGCAGCCTCTTCCGTCTTGCTGATGGTGGTCATTCTTGCCGGAGGTGGTGCGCTCCTCTTTTTCCTGATCGGTCGCCTGATCGGTGAAATCAGCGATCTGGTCATCTTCTTACAGTCCCTGCTTCAAGAAGGCTCGATCAACACCTGGATCAATCAGCTTCTTCAGACGATTCAGCGGCAAAGTGCCACCTGGCATATTCCTCCCGAATTGGTCACACAATTGACCAATGCACTGCGCAACCTCCTTTCCTTCCTGACCACGCAGCTCGGTCACTTCCTCGGGTGGTTGATCAGCCTGGCGACATCGGCTCCTGCCTTTCTCTTTGCCTTCGTCGTAGGGTTAATGGCCACCTTTTTCATCACAAGAGACTTTGATCACATGCGCCCCTTTTTTGCACGACACTTGCCGAAACGTACCTATCGTACTGCCAGCCGGGTGATCGGTGACTTGCAAGGAGCCATCATCGGGTATGTGAGTGCTGAAGCGATCTTGATCACAATCACTGGCGTTCAGGTCTTGATCGGCCTACTGGTGATGCACAACCCTTATGCTTTCCTCTTGGCCCTCATTGCAACAATCCTGGACATCCTTCCAGTTCTTGGGACAGGAACGCTCTTGATTCCCTGGGCAGGTTTTGCAGGTTTGGTGCAACACCATTGGAGTATGGCGATCGGGCTGCTGATCCTCTATGTATGGATCGTCGTCGTGCGTGATTTTCTCGAACCCAACCTGATCTCACACAACGTTGGGCTGCGCCCCCTTCCGACATTGATCGCCATCTATGTGGGCAGTCGCTTTTGGGGACTGATCGGCTTCATCCTTGGACCATTGCTCCTGTTGGTGGGCATTGCTTTATGGCACTCCGGCTTTTTCCATGATCTGTGGATCTTGGTACGCGATGGGGAATTCAGCAGTGACGAAGCACCGCCTACTCCCCCTCCAGCGCCTACGGCGCCCCCATGAGAAGATCTAAAAACGGTGAAAACGTTGTAATGGCGTAGAAGTAGAACGGTGCCGACGGAGTCGCTCCGCCTCTCGACCGTCCATACGTGCCAATTGGGAAATTTGGCGCAATCGGTCATAAACACGAGCATGTAAACTGCCCGGCGTGAATTTTCCATCTGCTTCCTTACTTCCAGCAGGCATACCTGTAAGAACCGTCAAAATCTCGTCGACGTGAGAAACGGCCCAGATGTGGAAGCGATTGTCTTTTACAGCTTCACACACCCGCCGATCGAGCATGAGGGAGGACAGATTGGTCCCAGGGATCACCACACCTTGCCGTCCCGTTAGGCCGCGGATCTCGCAAACCCGGAAAAACCCCTCAATCTTCTCATTGACAGCGCCGATGGGTTGCACCTGTCCCAGCTGATTGACCGAGCCGGTCACCGCAATGCCCTGATTCAGTCCAATCCCTGCCAAGCTGGAAAGCAGAGCACACAGCTCGGCACATGAGGCACTGTCCCCATCGATCTCGTCATACATCTGTTCAAAGCAGAGGCTTGCCCCAAAAATCAAGGGAAAATCGTGACCATAGGTCCCGGTCATATATCCTTGCAGAATTCCGACACCCTTGCTATGGATCGGCCCCGAGAGCTCAATCTCCCGCTCAATGTTGACGATCCCCCGTTCCCCAACATAACTGCGCGCCGTGATGCGGTTGGGACGTCCAAAAGCGTATCCCGCATCCTCCAGAATCGAAAGCCCATTGATTTGCCCAACAACTTGCCCATCCACGTCGATCAGGTAACTGCCGTCACGAAACATTTCATCCATACGTGTTTCGAGGGCATTCTGTCGGTAACGAATCCGTGCCAATGCCTCTTCGACATCTCTATCCGTGATGTGCCGCTCTTCCTCAGTGGTTTGGCGTTGTTGCGCAACAGCGGAAGCCTCAACGAGCAACTGGCGTGCCAAAAGCAAGCGTGCTGAAAGTTTCCGCTGGTCAGAAGCCCAGCGGGAGAGCTGCTCAATGATCGCTGCAATCGCATTGTCTTCCACTGGCAGCAGGGTCTCTTTGCGCGCGACCCGGTCGATATAACCAGCGATTTGTGCTTCGTGCCCTGCTGTACGTTCCATCTCCGTTTCGAAATCGGCTCGAATCCCAAAGGACTTGCGAAAAACCTCGTCGTTGTACCACAGATAGCGATAGAACCACCCTGAACCGATCAGGATCAGCTTAACATCGACCGAAAGAGGTTGTGGATGCAGTGCAACGGTCGGCAAAGCGCCGTACTGCTCGCCCAGATTTTCGATAGAGACCCGCCCTGTCTGCAGAAAGCGCCGCAGGCCCTCCCAAGCGCCGGGGGATGCAAAAAGGGCATCGGCAGGAAGGATCAAAAAGCCCCCTTCTGCCCGTTGCAATGCACCCGCTTCGAGCAGGGTCAAATCGGTTTCCATCCTTCCAAAATCTCCGCGGTATGCCTGCCGTCCAAACAAATTATAGAAAGTCGGGTTCTCTTCAAAAAGGACAGGAGCCCCTTCTTCCGGTTCATGGGTCACAAAAGGGTTGACACGAAAACGGGAGAGCTCTCGCTGCCTTCGCATGCGCTCCCAAGCTTGCCACCAATGCTCATCGTCTTCACCCGGCACAAAATCTGCACTGTTTTCCACGGCATCTTGCTGGACACGATCGAGGTAGGCCAGCACCGCCGGATGCTGCCCAAAGTGTTCCCGAATTGGAGCAAGCAGTTCCTGAATCACCTATCCGGCTGCCCGTTGGCGCAGCTCCTCCAACCTTTTTTGCATGGTGCGTTGCAGGTCGCGATAACGCTGGAAAAGATCGCGCAACTGCTCCCGAAGTTGACGGCCTCGATCTTCCATGATCTCGCGTTCTTCTTGGGAGAGCTGTTCATACGCCTCTTCTTGATACGGCTGACCTGTTGCGTCGAGCGGGACGGTGGCAATGCCATCTTCACGTCGAATCACTCGAAAGCCGAAAGCTTCTGCCTGCTGTTGGGCTTGCTGCCACAGTTGCTGTTCCTGCTCCTGAAATGCACTGGCCAGCTGACCGCGCTGCCGCGCAAACGTTTCCTGTTCAAAGGCCTCTTGCAAGCGATTCCCCGCTGCTTCGAGGAAACGCTCCATGGCCGTAGCGAAATAGCGTCCTTCCCCTGCCGGCAATGGGATGCGTTGTGGTGCCAAAGGTTGATCGAAGTTGTAGACGAACACCTGATCATTGGGGGTTGGCATCTGCTTTGCCAACGCTTTGCACCGGGCTTCGACATAAGAGCGTCGCCCGGTTCCTTCGATCCCAGCCACATAGATATGGTAGGTAGGTTTACGGATTCCAAGTCCAGTCTCCAATGCCTGCACGGCGCGGCTTTGGCCGATGATGAGTGGTATTTCCGCTTCGGATTGTTGGCGCCCCTCTCGAACGGCTGACAGATCGGCGGCCCGCCACAATTTCTCTGCCGGTACAAGGAGCGACTCAATCAATTCTGGAGTGTTGTTGGTCACTGCACCCTCCCTTGGCGCCCACAGACTCAACGGGCGCGTGCACGACCCTTATAGACAAAGCCTCGAACAGGATCGACCGTCACCTCATCACCGTCAGAAAGAAGCTGCGTGGCCCGGTGAACCCCTACTACAACAGGAATCCCGGCACTGATGCCACCGACAACGGCAGGCGAAGACAGACCTCCCTCTTCGGCAATGATCGCACAAGCTCGTTTGGTTAGAGATGCATTTTCCTCTGTCAAAGAATCGACAACTAAAACAGCTCCGCTGGGAAAACGCTCGGGGTCTTCCCCTGGCCGCCAGGTAAAGACAGGACCGTGAGCGGCTTTTTTGCCAACTCCAGTTCCTTGCGCAAGCACTTCACCGGCGATCTGCACTTCCAGCAGATTGGTCGTCCCGGCATGACCGATGGGTACCCCGGCTGTGAGCACCACGAGATCGCCAGGGGCGATGTAACCATTTTCCATTGCAGCGTGGAGAGCCATATCAAACATTTCATCGGTGGAATGCGTCTGATGGACCAGCACGGGAAAAACGCCCCAAACAACCCCCAGTTGACGGAATGTTACCGGCGAGGGTGTCGCCGCGACAATGGGTACTTTGGGGCGATATTTGGCAACCATTCGCGGCGTATACCCGCTCTCTGTACTGGAAACGATGGCGCTTGCCCCCAGTTGATCGGCAATTTCAGCCACC
>JADBKH010000017.1 GCA_014896485.1 Bacillota bacterium
AGATCAGCAGCTTCGGCTGGGTGTAGATGCGCAGGCGCTTGTCCAGCCGTCCCTAGAAGCACGGCTATACCAAGCGCCGCAAAAGCTCCGATCCATTTCTCATTACACTTACCCACAAATGACAATCATCTGCCGAGCTGCCGGCTCGCAAAAAGTACTTCAATCTAAATTACCGCTTGATGAAAGCACTCTTATTCATGATTACATAGATGATAGAAGATGCTCAACAAGAATTATTCCGTAGTATCTCTATTCTCCCAGAATTTCACCAGCTGAGCAGCAGCATTCGGAGGGGATGCGCAGATATCCTCCGAGATGCTCCACCATCCCTACCTCTCGGGGCTCGGTTCGTTGTCGACGCCCTAAAACCTGCTCTTTCCTTTCACGTTGAGCCGTGATCCCGTACAATGAAATGCACCACCATAACAAAAAAGTGCATCGCTTCACGGTGTATAGGAGGAACCCATGCTCCAAAGCACGACCATCGGCAGCTATCCCAAAATCGCAGAAGAGCTCCCGGGGCCTAACGTCCGCAATCAACTCAATCGTCTGGAAAGTGGCAAAGCTGAGATTCGCAGTGTCGAGCAAACCTTTCGTGCCACGATCGCAAGAAGTGTGGCCGAACAGGAAGAAGCAGGGATCGACCTGCTGACCGATGGCCAAATACGATGGGAGGATCTGCTGACCCCTCTCTGTCGCGATGCAGCAGGCATGCATCCAGGCGGGCTACTGCGCTGGTACAACAACAATACCTATTACCGCCACCCGGTCATCGAAGGACGCCTCTGGTATTGGGGGGGATCCAGTCTTGCAGCTACCTGGCGAGAAACCGCCGCATTGACTGACCATCCCCTCAAGGCCGTTCTCCCAGGGCCGATTACTTTCTGGAAAATGTCTGAAAACCGTCATTATCGAGAAGATACTACCCTTCTGTCAGATCTGTGCGATCTGCTGTCCCTAGAGGCCGAAGCGTTGCAAGAAGCAGGGGCAACCGAAATCCAATGGGATGAACCTTCGTTGGTCTACCACTCTTCTGCTGCATTGCTCGAGCTGGGTCGCACTGCAATGCAACGGGTGGTTGCCAACCTCCACGTACGCACGCACCTCGCCCTCTACTTTGGTGCATCCACCCCTTGGTTGGCGCAATTGGCGACGTATCCGGTCGATGTGCTGCTCTTGGATGCCGTCGATGATCCGGCACTGATAGAGACGCTGCAGACGGATGCTCTCCCCAAGCCTTTCGGTTTGGGATCGCTGAATGCCCGTGATGTCCGACTGGAAACCACGGAGATGTTAACCCGCATGTGGGAGGGCATTGCACGCAAACAAGGGGAGCGTTTTAGCTTCGTCCACCCTTCGTGTGGACTTGAATACCTCCCGCATCGTTTCGCTCAGGCCAAGCTGCAGCGTTTAGGCGCAGCCGTACAGGAATGGAATGGAAAGGTGTTGCCAGCATGAATGAACGTTCTCGTCTTCCCCTACTGCCAACGACCAGCGTCGGCAGTTTTCCAAAACCAGAAAGCCTGCAAAAAGCACGGACACGTCTGCGCCATGGATCGTTGAGCCCACAAGAGCTTACCCACCTGGAACAAGAAGCCACCCAAAACGTCATCGCGCTGCAAGAACGGCTCGGAATCGACTTGCTCGTACACGGGGAGATGGAACGCGGCGATATGGAAGAGTACTTTGCCGAGCGTCTGGACGGTTTTGCCGAGGGCGGTTTGGTCCGATCCTATGGCAACCGGTACTATCGCAAACCGGTCGTCATCGGACCCATCGGACGCAAGGCACTGCTAACAGTGGACAGCTTCCGCTACGCCCAAAGCCTAACCGACAAACCGATCAAAGGGATCTTTACCGGGCCGTATACCCTCTGTGACTGGGCATTCAATGACTATTATCCCGATCGCCGATCGCTGGTACTTGATCTGGCCAGGGTCCTGCACGATGAGGCGGTGGATTTGGCCGCCGCGGGATGCGCGTTTATCCAGATCGATGAACCCGCTTTGTCGACTCGCCCCGAAGAAATGGATCTGGCGAAAGAGGCATTGGGCATCATCACCCGCGGCCTGGATGCACATACCATTACGCATATCTGCTACGGACATTTTGAAGAGGTCTATCCAGCCATGCTAGAGCTGCCCGTCGATCAGATCGACTTAGAGTTGGCCAACAACCAATTCGAGCTTTTCCGTTCTTTTGCACAGCATCCTTTTACCAAGGAGATCGGTTTGGGGGTGATCGACGTGCATACTCATACTGTTGAACCTGTCGATGTGATCCGGCAGCGGATCGAACAAGCGCTCGATTTCTTACGCCCAGAACAGATTTACGTCGATCCGGATTGCGGTCTCAAGACCCGAACCTGGCAAGAAGCGGAGGAAAAACTGACGAACATGGTCGCTGCCGTACAGGCGGTACGTGCTGCCTTATGAACCAGCGCTTTCTTGAAGAAATTCACCATCGCCCCATGGTGGCGGATGGTGCGATGGGCAGTCAGCTGTACAATCGTGGCGTCCCCCGCTTCCTGCCTTTGGAGACACTCAATCTCTCCGAGCCGGCCCTGATCCGTCAAATTCATACAGAGTATCTGTTGGCTGGCAGCGAGGTCATCACCACCAATACCTTTGGAGCCAACCGTTTGCGGCTGCAGGATCATCCTGCTGCCCATCAAATTTATCGACTCAACCTCGCCGGTGCCAAACTAGCGCGGGCCGCACGGGAAGAGGTGGGCGAAGCCGCTTTCGTCGGTGGATCGATGGGGCCACTCGGTGTACGGGTTGCCCCTTTTGGCCGACTCAGCATTGACCAAGCCGAGGCGGTCTTCCGAGAACAGGCAGAAGGGTTGTTGGCAGGTGGTGTCGATCTGTGGATTCTCGAGACTTTTTCAGATCCACAGGAGCTGGCAGCAGCAATCTTGGCGGTACGTTCTCTTTCCGACCTTCCCATTGTTGCCTCCTTCACCTTCTCCGCAGAAGGCAAGACGCGCTTTGGCCAAGATGTGGAAGATGCCGTTCGGCAGTTACTCGCCCTGGCCGTACCAGATATTCTGGGCGTTAACTGTGGTGTAGGCCCTTATGCGGTACGCAGTACGGTTCACCGCATGGTAGAAACAATGAATGCCTGCGGCCTTGCCTTGCCCTTGTCCGCCATGCCCAACGCAGGATTGCCCCAACTGGTTGGAGATCAGGTGTTGTATCCGGCTTCCGCAGCATACATGGCAGAAGAGGCGATGCGGTTGGTCTCCGATGGCGTACACCTTGTCGGTGGATGCTGCGGCACCGGACCAGCGTACATCCAAGCCCTTGCGACCCAGTTACAACGGGAGACGAACCGCAGCGTTGCCAACACTTCCGATCCGCCTTCCCTTTCGGCAGTGGATCCCGCTTTCCGACAAGACGGGACAAATGGTTCGGAGAAGCGCACTTCCGAACAAGTGCGCAACCGAGAGAGTACCTTGTTGGAAGCGCTTGCACAGCGCCGTGCTCTTAGTGTCGAAATCGACCCGCCGCGCGGAACCGCGACCGGAAAGATGTTGCGCGACGTTCGTGCCCTGGCCCAGGCGGGCGTCCACTTCATCAATGTCGCAGACAGCCCGATGGCCCAGGTACGTATGTCTTCCTTGGCCGCTGCGACCCTATTGCAGCAAGAGGTCGGCATAGAGACCATCCTGCATTTCACGACTCGAGATCGTAACTTGATGGGATTGCAGGCCGATCTGATTGGTGCAGATGCATTGGGATTGCGCAACCTGTTGGCACTTTCCGGAGATCCGCCCGCATTGGGCAACTATGCACATGCCACAGCCGTCTACGATCTGGATTCAGTTGGCCTGATCAAACTGGTACAAAAGCTCAATCACAGCGAAGATGCTGTAGGCAATCACCTGGTGCGACCCACCCATTTCGTGGTAGGTGCTGGTGCCAATCCTACGGTTGAAGATCTGGATCGAGAGGTAGATCGTGTCCGTTCCAAATTGGAGGCTGGCGCACAGTTCTTGATGACCCAACCTGTCTATGACGCACAGCGTTTCCTCACCTTTCTGCAACAGTTGAATGCCCCCACTATCCCCATTCTACTCGGCATTTTGCCGCTCGCCAGCTACCAGCATGCCGTCTACCTGCATAATGAAGTGCCGGGCATCTACGTGCCCGACACGGTCCAAGAAAAGTTACGGCAAGCAGGCGAAAAGGGCCGTATGGTCGGCATCGAACTCGCCATCCAGTTGTATGAAGCGTTGACTCCCTACGTTTCCGGGGTCTATCTCATGCCTTCATTCGGCCGTTTTGATGAAACAGTCGAACTGGCACGCGCCTTGTTGGCTCGGATGTCCACCGCCCCGCAAGCTTGAAGCTTTCGCAATTAACGTGGACCAATCGGTTCTGAAACAGGCGTGAAATCCGCCAGCACCTTCTTCAACTCGATCAATTCTCGGAAAGCGCGCACAATGACCCGGGGATCGGCGCCCGTCGCTTGGCCATGCAATCGAGGATAATGATGGACACCTACCTCGATCCACGTCGCTCCCAAGCGCATGAATTTGACCAACATCTCGACATTGATGGTCGCCCCATCTGAGCAGAGCGCAGCACGTTGAACGAATGCTTTGGGCAACAGCTTGAAGGCACAATCGATATCCTGGACACGCAAGCCGAACATCACACGGTTGAGCTGGTTCCATCCAAACGCATTGGCCCGTCGAAGCCACGGATCTTTGCGCTGCAGTCGGTACCCCAAAACGGCGTCCGCCTCATTCCGCCTCTCCCAGAGGGCCCAAAACTCTTGCGGATCGAATTGACCATCTGCGTCCATCATGAAGAGATAGCGTCCTTGAGCATGCTTAAAACCACTGCGCAGCGCCGCTCCGTATCCTCGGTTGTACGGATGATGTATGGCGGTTACCCGCGTACGCTCCTGCAGCCGATCGGCGCGCTCTTTTGTTCCGTCGGTCGATCCGTCATCGACGATAATCACTTCAAACCGTTCGAGCTTTTCCAATGCCCGTTCAACTTTCAGGACCGTCTGTTCCAGATTCTCAATCTCGTTGTAAGCAGGCAGTACAACACTCACCAACGGGCTATCGCCCAAGGAGATCCGCTCCTTTGTGGCCAATCTTTCCAAATAAAGGCATACTTTTCAATAGATGCGTATACACACGGAAAGGGCCTGACTGGCAGACCCTTCACAAGCTCTCCTGATGAAGTCACCCGATAAGCCGAGTTCTGTCCCTCAAGTGTGAGGGGGCAACCATCCATCTCGACTGCACGTTGCCGTGCAGCTCTAGCGACCTACCCGGACGTACCGCGGGCCACGGTATCACGTCCCTATACGGTCTTGCTCCAGGTGGGGTTTACCTAGCCGCTTGGTCACCCAAGCGCTGGTGCGCTCTTACCGCACCGTTCCACCCTTGCCTGTGCTGCTGCGCAGCCATCGGCGGTCCTCATTTCTGTGGCACTTTCCTTGGGATCACTCCCACTGGGCGTTACCCAGCACCCTGCCCTACGGAGCTCGGACTTTCCTCAGACGCCACCTTTCGGATTGGCGCCCGCGGTTGCCTGGATGACTTCATCTCAACCTGAGCACTTTCACTATAACGGTTGCTCCGAAAAACGGCAAGTCTCTCTTCCCCGTTTCCTTCGGGCTTGCCCCCAAGCTCCCTCATGAGTAGGATAGTCAACGTTCCTATTCCAAAAGAAGGGAGGAATCGATGAGCCAAGGGCAAAAAGGTGGAAAACACAAGGGATTCTTTGCCTCGAAAAGTGTCGATGCCATCCTCGCCGAAACGCAAGAAGAAGGCCACCGTCTGGCCCACTCCCTGGGGGGACTGGACCTGATCTTTATTGGCATCGGTGCACTGATTGGTACGGGCATCTTCGTTCTCCCTGGTATCGGAGCACTTCGCGCTGGCCCAGCGGTTGCACCCTCTTTTTTGCTCGCAGGTATTGTCAGTAGCTTTGCGGCGCTTACCTACTCTGAGCTGACTTCTACGGTACCCGTTTCAGGCAGTGCCTATACCTACAGCTACGCCACAATGGGCGAGATAGTCGCATGGATCATCGGATGGGATCTCCTGCTCGAATACGGTGTCGCTTGCAGTACCGTTGCTGTCGGCTGGTCCGGCTACTTCGACAGCATTCTGGCTGCAATGGGCTTGCACCTGCCAACCCTGATCACTGCCGGTCCCCTCGATCCGCAACATCCGGGTTTGCTCAATCTACCCCCGCTGGGAATCGTACTGGTGTTGACATGGCTGCTCTCTCGAGGAACACGGCTCTCTTCAAACGTCAACAACATCATCGTCGCGGTCAAACTGGACGTGATCGTCCTCTTCATTGTCGTTGCTGCCTTTCACGTAAAGCCTGTGAATTGGCATCCTTTCGCCCCCGTTTGGCTTTTCGGGTATCGCAGTAGGTGCAAGCTTGATCTTTTTTGCCTATATCGGCTTTGATGCAATCTCGACTGCTGCCGAAGAAGCACGCCATCCCCAGCGTGATCTGCCGTTCGGCCTGATCGGCTCCTTATCCATTGTAACCGTCCTCTATATTGTCTTCTCCCTCTTCGTGACAGGGCTAATCCCCTTTCGCCTGCTGGCCAACCAAGACGCCCCCGTCGCCTATGCGTTGCAATACGTCGGGGTCACTTGGGGTGCTGCAGCGGTTTCGGTCGGTGCGTTGGCCGGATTGACAACTGTCATCCTGATCGACATTTTTGCCTCCAGCCGCGTGATGCTCGCCATGAGCCGTGATGGTCTGCTTCCCCCTGCCTTCGCGCAGGTCTCTTCAAAAACCAAGGTTCCGCTTCTGAACACGTGGACGATGGGGATTGGAATTGCAGTCATAGCGGCACTCTCGCCGCTGAACTTGATTGCCAAAATGGCCAATATCGGCACACTTTTTGCCTTTTTACTGGTGGGCATCGGTGTGATCTATCTTTGTCAGAAACAGCCGGATCTTCCACGACCGTTCCGCGTTCCCGGCTATCCGGTGATCCCGGCACTGAGTGTGGTTGCCTCGCTTTACCTCATGGTAAACCTGCCAAAGCTCACGTGGATTCGCTTCGGCAGTTGGCTGGTCATCGGCCTGCTGCTGTACCTGTTTTACGGGTATCGGCACAGCCGCTTGCGGATGGGAACACTGCCAACAAAACAAAGCGAACGAACACCTACACCACCGCTTTAGCAACATAGGAATAAAAAGCTCTTGTAGCAGCAGGACGGATAGAAAATTCAGATCATGGAAAACGGAGGGACTGCGGATTGAGCTGGCTCGACCCGCAAGGTCAACCCCTCTTGTTTTGCGCAACGGCGCAAGTACGTTGTTACCGCTTCCACCATCACCTGTTCGGTGGCGTAATGGGTCGCATCGATGAGCGCCATCCCTGCTTCATTGGCTTCCCAAGCCGCATGATGGTTGATGTCGCCGGTTATGAAGAGGTCTGCGCCGGCCGCGATGGCGTCGCCGATCAACGAACCTCCCGAACCGCCACAGAGCGCCACCCGGTGTATCGGTCGTTCCAATTCCCCGCAGACTGCAAGGTGGGCCAGGTTTAGACGCTCTCGTACCCGATCGACCCATTCCGCCAGGGTCAATGGTTCCGGTGTCGAGCCCACCCGCCCCAAGCCGATCTCAGGCGAGAATGCTTCTTCAAAAAAGTCAATGGCCGGTTCCTCATACGGATGGGCGCGGCGGATCGCCTTCTCCACGGCCTGCGCTTGATCTGTGCGTACGATCGACTCGATCCGCTCTTCCGGTACCTCTTCCAATCGCCCAACCGTTCCAATCGCAGGATGGGCCCCTTCCGTCGGCAAAAATCGTCCCGTTCCCGAAGCGGTGAAGGTGGTATGGGAGTAAGCACCCATAAAGCCGGCACCGGCCTCCGCCATTGCCATTCGGACAGCTTCCGCAGCTTGCGAAGGGACAAACGTCACGACTTTCAGTAGGCGAAGGTGACCGGTCGGCGCCAACAGTTGCGTCGGCTGCAAACCCAGACGTTGTGCAAGCAGGTCATTGATTCCCCCTGGTGCGATGTCCAGGTTGGTATGCGCATTGTAGACGTGAATCCCGTTTTCCACCAGTCGACGGATCAGCCGTTGATGCGCGTCCGCCTCATTCAAAGATGCCAATCGGTGAAAGAGCGGTGCATGATGCGTGACAATGAGCTGGGCATGCTGCGCCACCGCCTCTTCCAAAACCGCTGGAGTCACCTCAAGTGCCACCAAGACCGTTTCGACCGTTGCCTGTGGATCACCGATTCCAAGTCCGACCGGATCGTCTTGCATCGCCATCCAGCGTGGTGCCCAAGCTTCCATCCAGCTTGCAACCTGCTTTACAACGACCACTCCATGACCACCTCACCCGCTTTCACCAAAGCATCCTGCCAAAACGCTTCGTCGCCTTGTGCGCTCACGGATCGGCCTTGACCCGCCAAGCGATGTCTCAAGCGTACAACCTCCTCCTGCGCAAAGGCAACATACGACTCGGGAGGATGCTCCATCAAACGCGGGCCGAGTAGGCAAGCGTTGGGAGAGAGTACCTCAACGCCTCGTTCTGCAGACATAAAAAAGTAACCGTGCTGTCGACGCCACAAAAAATGTTCCTCCGCTATTCTCCAACCCTGTCGACTGAGCCAAAAGCGCACAGCATATTCATGACCCATGGGCTGCAGCACCAAGCGATGCACACCCCTCAACTGTGGACGGCCAGCCTCGAGCAATCGGGTCATACGCAGACCGCCAATACCGGCAATGGCCACTTGGGGTACTTCCCCCACAGCGATCGGTGTCAGCCCGTCCCCCTGCCGCACTGCGATACGAGCACTCAGGCCATCATGCCAGACACGCCTTTGCGCAAGAAGAACGGGGGAAGTCCCGATATCGGAGGCGATTGCATACGGAATGATCCCACGCTTGACGAGGGTCGCAGAAAAAATAGCATCGTTGGCGGCTATTTCAGCAAGTCCCCAGCCCGGACGCACCATTTCCGCCAATCGTTCAAGTCTCGGCTCCATATTCGTTTCCATCCTAACGATAAGGAAAAAACGGCAGAGAGACTCTGCCATTGCGATTGGCGGCTCGACCTGACTGCCTGCTGAGGTGGCGCAGCATTCGGGTACCCATCGTCATAATTACCGCAAGGAGATGAGCCCACTCTTGATTGCGTAGACGACCGCTTCCGTACGGTTGCGGACACCCAGCTTGCGAAAGATATTGCTCATGTGGTTGCGGACCGTTTTCTCGCTAATGTAGAGTTCCTTTGCCACTTCTTTGTAACTGTGGTTTTCAGCGACGAGCGTCAGGATTTCTCGCTCTCGAGCCGTTATCGCGGCGTAATCGCCAACTCCCTTCATCCCGCAGCCCCCTCAGGTTGACGGGGATCGATCAGCCTACTCCCGCTTCCTGCCGCTGGCAATCTCATCCTATGAGGCGCGGAAAAAGAAGGTGTTGACACCGCAAGGACAGATGTCCTCTCCTTTGCGGGACGTTTGTTTTATTTACACACCTCTGCTGCGCGAGCCAAAATACCTCCTGCTTCCATGACCTCTTGCAGGGCGCGATTCCCATCGCCCGGCTGGCTTTCGACGCCTCGGACGCCATCTTCGACAACCACCACATTGTAGCCAAAGGCGAGCCCGTCGAGTGCCGTCTGGCGCACACAGTACTCTGTGGCCAGTCCAGCCATGAACAGGCGGTGGATCCGATTGCGCTGCAACTCCAGGTGCAGGGGGGTGCGTTGAAATCCAGAGTAGGCTTCTTCATCTGCCAACATTCCCTTGCTGACCACAAAAGCCTCTTTGGGCAGCTGTAGTTCTGGATGAAAGGCAGCACCCACACTGCCCTGCACACAATGAGCAGGCCAAGGTCCACCTCTTTGCTGAAAAGAGATGTGATCAGCAGGATGCCAGTCGCGTGTCGCCACAATGAGTGCACCTTGTGCAATAAAGCAAGCGAGAAGCGCATTGGCAACGGGCACAACCGCATCACCGTCTTGGGTCGGAAGTGCTCCGCCTGGACAAAAGTCGTTTTGAATATCAACCAAAACCAAGGCATCGTGACGACCAATGCAAAGGCGCATCCTTTTCCTCTCCCCTGCCACCTTATCCACAACGATTCAAGCACAGACGTAGATGGGTCTGCAACGAAAATGCACAAAGGCGGCAGGGAATTTCCCTGCCGCTTTCTCCCGTTTAGGTGTCTGTTAGCTGTCAGACACGGTTGGTTGCCCGCACCAGCACTGGCTTTATGTAATGGGCCCACCAGGATTCGAACCTGGGACCATCCGGTTATGGGCCGGCCGCTCTAACCGGCTGAGCTATGGGCCCGCTAGACGTTAGACTAGCAGAATAAGAAGCGATTTGTCAAAAGCTCAGTCCAGAAAATCCTTCAATCGCTTGCTACGGCTTGGGTGGCGCAATTTGCGCAGCGCTTTCGCCTCAATCTGGCGAATGCGTTCACGGGTGACGCCAAAGACACGACCAACCTCTTCCAAGGTGCGTGCACGGCCGTCATCAAGGCCAAAGCGAAGACGAAGCACGTTCTCTTCCCGCTCGGTAAGGGTGTCGAGTACTTCCTCAAGCTGTTCCTTGAGCAGTTCTTGTGCCGCTGCATCTGCCGGTGCCAAGGCATCCTGGTCCTCGATGAAATCGCCCAGATGCGAATCGTCTTCCTCACCAATCGGCGTCTCCAACGAGACTGGTTCCTGGGCAACTTTCATGATCTCACGGACTTTGTCTGGGCTCATCTCCATGCGCTCGGCAATCTCTTCAGCGGTCGGTTCACGACCCAGTTCCTGCAGCAATTGCCGAGAAACCCGGACCAACTTGTTGATGGTTTCCACCATGTGTACCGGGATACGAATGGTCCGTGCCTGATCTGCAATCGCCCGCGTAATCGCCTGCCGGATCCACCACGTCGCATACGTGCTGAACTTGTATCCCTTGGTATAGTCAAACTTCTCTACCGCTTTCAACAGGCCCATGTTGCCTTCCTGGATCAGATCCAAAAAGAGCATGCCCCGTCCGACGTAGCGTTTGGCAATGCTCACCACCAGGCGCAGATTGGCTTCGGCCAACTCTTGTTTGGCAGTCTCATCACCCATCTCGATCCGCTTGGCCAGCTCAATCTCTTGCTGGGCAGTCAGGAGGGGGACCCGACCGATCTCTTTGAGATACATACGGACCGGATCATTGATCTTTACGCCAGGCGGCAGCGAAGGGTCTTCATCCTCTTCAACAGCATCGGCAGAAGCGTCAAGGCTCTTGCGCAGCTGCTCCGGTTGCTCGATATTCTCCAGCTCATCGTTGGGACTATCGGCGTCTTCCTCATTGATCATCTCGATGCCCTGCTGGGCAATGCGATCGAAAAACTCGTCGATCACATCCGGCTCCAACTCGTAGGGTGAAAGTTTCTCCATAATCTCACCATAACTGAGAAAGCCCCGCTTGGTCCCTGTCGCGATAAGCTCCTCTTGTACACGTTCGAGCTCGGATCCCGTTTCGTGAACCGATACCTCGTTCGCCCTCTTGCCGTCTTCGGGAGGGAGCATTTCCACGCCACCCGCCTCTCTGGACGTACTGCGGCGACGGGATTTATTTTCAGCCACTCTCTGTCCCTCCTTTCAAGGCAAGCTCGTCCGAGTCGCCCGACAATCTGATTCGCCATGCAACAACAACGTACGCACTTTCACGACAGAGGTTTCACAAAAATGTGACACTCTACTGCGTCTGCAACGCATTGCGTGGATGGGATTGCGCTGCAAACTGTTGCCACTTGCGCCGCAGCCCTCGTCGCTGGCGTTCCAATGCCAAGTGCTGCTGCTGCAACGTCGCCATACGCTGTACCTCACCTGCAGCTTCCGCTTGGGCAATCGCTGCCAGCAGGCGCTTGCTGGCCTGTTGGCAGCGATAGGCATCCAGTTGATACAGACAGTCAACTGCCCAGCGCTCCAATGCCGTAACCTCCCAAGCCGTCATCACTGATTCTGCCGTCCAAGCGGCTTCCTCGGGATCCAGTTGCTGAATCAACGCCTCAGGTGTCCAAGGCTGAAACGCATCACACAGCTCGCGCAGGTGTTGGGCAGTGCGGACGGCTTGCGACGTAACGGCCAACTGTCCAAACGGTTCTGCGTATTTTTCTGCCAGATCACGATCTGCCAGAAGCAAACGCACCATGATACGCTCCGCTCCACGCACGGCTGGAGGGATCTCTGTATGCTCTTCTGCCTTCGCAGACCTTGGTACTGCCAAAGGTGGGGCGGAATCCGTCGGTTTACGTTGCTTTTCGACCTCACGGGCAATCGCACCGGCCGATACGTGGTAGTTGTCCGCGAGCCACCGCACGTATTCTTCCCGCACAATGGCATTTTCAACCTTAGAAAGATGTGCTGCCGCAGCTGTCAAATAAGCGGCGCGACCTTGCGGGTCAGAGAGATCGTATTGCTGCGCCAACACCTCTAAAAGATATTGCTGACCCGCAACACTCTTGCCCAAGACATTTCGTTCGAACGACGCTACCCCAAAACTGCGTACGAATTCGTCGGGATCGTGCTCTCCCGGCAAACGCGCGACACGTACTGCAAGGCCTGCTTCCTCTAATGTAGCAATGGCCCGCTGCATCCCGTGCGCACCCGCTGCATCGCCGTCATAACAGAAGATTACCCGGGAGACATAACGGCGCAGCAGCAATGCCTGTTCCCTCGTCAGAGACGTCCCCAGCGAAGCCACGACATGGCGTACTCCAGCTTGCCACAGCTGCAGCACATCCATGTATCCTTCAAGCAACACGGCTTCGCCTTTCTCGAGCATGGCAGCTCGTGCTTGCGGAAGGCCATAAAGCAGTACGCGCTTGCGAAAAAGGGGACTCTCCGGCGAATTCAAATACTTTGGATGCCCGGTGTGGAGGATCCGAGCGCCCCATCCAACCGGTTTCTCGCGGGCATCGGCAATGGGAAAGATCAACCGATCGAAGAAGCGATCCCGACGATGCGAAGGGAGACGGAGTCCGATCTCTCGGAGCACATCCGGTGAAAAGCCCTCCTGCAGCAACACCTCTCCCACCCGTCCATCGGCGTAGCCAAGTTGAAACGCACGCGCCGTCTCTCCCGAAATGCCACGCTGCCGCAGATAAGCTTCACCTACTGGTGAGAGGCGTTGGGCAAAGAGTGCAACTGCCCGCTCCACCGCTGTACGCAATACTTGCAAACGAGGCGAGAAGTTGCTTTGTGCGGTTTGGTAGCTGGCAGGATCGATGCCGACGAGTTCTGCCAGAAAAGCGACCGCCTCTGGAAAAGCGAGGTGCTCGATCTCCATCACGAAATTGAAAAGATTTCCACTTTTCCCGCATCCAAAGCAATGATACACCTGCTTTTCGCGCGAGACGGAAAATGATGGGGTCTTCTCTTCATGGAAAGGGCAACGACCCATATAATTGCTGCCAGAAGGTCGCAAGGAGGTATAGCGCCCTACCAAATCGACCATGTCGATCCGTTCGCGAATCGCTTCAATGAGCGACTGTGCTGCACGAATCCCGATCATCTCCATCTGTAGATCAATGATTCGCCACCGATCGCTAAACTCCTGCTTTCCTGCAGCGAAAAAGGGGGGAAACTGGTTCACTCCGTCGTAAAAACGAGCTTTGCCCAGTCGCAGAAACGTACGGCATGCTGCCAGACAGTGCGCAACAACGAAAGCCGCAGGGCGCGCTGCTGCGGATCGGGGCTCATTACCAGAACCTCTTCGAAAAAGCGCGTAACCGGATCGACCAACTGCTGCAGCAGGGCGAAGGCCTGATCCAATCTTCCTTGTTCAAGCGCAGCATCCACTTGAGGCCCCAACTGGACAAGCGCTTCGTAGAGCACGCGTTCGGCGGGTTCCGACAAATGCTCCTGCTGGAAGGAATCGGGGGGTTGTGTTCCCCCCAAGCGCGCACAACGCACGGCCATTTCAGCAACCGCACGCACTTGTTGCGGCTTGTCGAGCAGCCACTGATGGAGAACGTGAACCCGCCGCTCTGCTTCGGGAACCTGTCGCCATGGGGTGGTCAGGACCGCTTCGATGGCATCTCGTCGAAAACCTTCTTCTAGCAACAGGTTGGCAAAACGCTGCTGGCAGAAAGCCATCAATGCAGTCTGGGTATCGTCTCGAGCCGTGATGCCCAACTGCTGTGTGACCAAGCCGACGCCCTCTGCCAACATTTGCGGAAGATCGACCGTCAGCTGAAAAGCCCGAACCACTTGTAGTGCGCCCAACGCCGCACGCCGCAGCCCGTACGGATCGGCCGAACCAGAAGGACGGATGCCGACTGCAAAGCAGGAACACAGTGTATCTAGCTTGTCCGCGATAGACAAAAGGGCACCCACAAGTGTCTGGGGGAGTGGGGCTTCCGCGTTGCGGGGTGCGTACTGCTCATCGATGGCGGTCGCAACTGCAGCCTCTTCACCGTAATCCAGGGCATAAATACGTCCCATCACACCTTGCAGCTCCGTAAATTCCCGGACCATCGCTGTTGTCAGGTCAAATTTACCGATCTCTGCCGCATGTACCGCTTGTCGCCGCACTTCGTCTGCAAGGCCGACTTGCGCCGCAATCGAAGCGACCAATGCCGCATTTCGCTCCGCCTTCTGAGCCAGATTCCCCAAGCGTTCTTGAAAGAGTACCCCTTCGAGTAATTCCAGAAAGTGGCTGAGCGGCCATTTTCGATCCTCTTCCCAAAAGAAACGGGCATCGGCCAAGCGCGCAGTTAGAACCCGCTCGTTTCCGTGAATGACTTGTTCCAGAGCATGCTCGTCCCCATCGCGGACCCCGATAAAACCCGGCAGTAATCCCTCTTTTCCGTAGATCGGGAAGTAACGCTGGTGATCCCGCATGCTGGCAACAAGTACCTCAGCCGGCAAAGCGAGAAAATCCCGATCAAAGCGCCCCACAAATGCGGTCGGCCACTCGACAAGATAGGTTACCTCTTCCAGCAAGGGACGCTCGATCTGTGCTTCACCTCCCGCCTGTTCTCCCATCCGGCGAACCTGCTCCTCAATGCGTTGTTGACGCTGCCGAGCATCGGCCAGCACGAAATGCGAAGCCATCGCACGTTCATAGTCAGCCGCATCTTCCAGGGAAAATGCATGAGGAGCCAAGGTGCGATGCCCGTAGCTTTTGCGATCGGAGGAGACGCCTGCTAGCGTCAGCGGAATTACTTCTTTGCCGAGCAGCGCCACGACCCAGCGAATCGGCCTCAAAAACCGAAATTCTTCTGCTCCCCAGCGCATGCTGCGCGGCAAAGGAAGCTGGGCGACCAAAGTAGAAAGCTGCTCCGCGAGTAGTGCTGTCGTCGCTCTTCCACCACTGCGCTGTAATGCATAGAGATACCGTCCACCTGCTTCTTCCCGTATCGTCAACTCCTCCAAGGAAAGGTGATGGCTACGCGCAAAACCGATGGCCGCTTTGGTCGAGGCTCCGGAGGCATCAAAGGCGATTTGCGCAGAGGGCCCTCGGATCCACTCTTCCCGTTGCGCCTCCGCTTCCGACACCCTCGCGACCTGTGTTGCAAGGCGTCGTGCCGTCGCATACCAACGGGCTGGACCGTGGGTCACCCCCCGTGCATCCAAAAGCTGGACGAGCGCACGCTGCAAGGCTTCGGCCAAAGGTGCCACATCATGTGCCGGTAACTCTTCTGTCCCAATTTCGACCAACAGATCAGCCAACGTCGACAGCCTCCTGCTGCAAGAGTGGATATCCCGCTTCTTCACGCTGCGCCAGATAGACCCGGGCAGCTTGTTGCGCCAATCGCCGAACCCGTCCGATAAAAGCGGCGCGCTGCGAAACTGCCAACGCACCCCGGGCATCCAGCAAGTTAAACAGATGGGAGCATTTCAGCACATCATCGTAGCCAGGCATGACCAGCCCTCCTTTGAGCAGTCTCGCAGCTTCCTGCTCGTAGGTTTCAAATAAGGTGAGCAGAACCTGCGGCTCGGCACTTTCAAAAGCAAAGGTGGCATGCTCGAACTCGGCTTGCCGAAAAAGTTGATCGTAGCGAATGCCGTGACCCCAAATCAGGTCAAAGACACTCTCCTTGTCCTGCACATAGGCCGCCAGCCGTTCCAGGCCGTACGTAATCTCGACAGCCACCGGTCTGCAATCGATACCCCCGACTTGTTGGAAATATGTAAATTGGGTAATCTCCATCCCATCCAACCAGACTTCCCATCCCAATCCCCAAGCACCCAGCGTAGGCGATTCCCAGTTGTCTTCGACAAAACGGATGTCGTGTTCCCGGCGATAGATGCCCAGCGTTTCCAAACTCCTCAGGTAACGCTCTTGGATATCGTCCGGCGAAGGCTTGATCACCACTTGAAACTGATGGTGCTGATAGAGCCGGTTCGGGTTTTGGCCATAACGGGCATCCGCAGGCCGGCGTGAAGGTTCGACATAGGCTACTGACCACGGTTCGGGACCCAGCACACGCAGAAAGGTAAGGGGGTTCATGGTGCCTGCCCCTTTTTCGACGTCATAAGGCAATGCGATGAGACAACCCTGCTCGTCCCAAAAGTGTTGTAATGCGAAGATCATCTCCTGCAAATCCATTTTATTTATCCGCTCCTCACCTGGCATTCTTTCTTCAGGTCGCGCAACCCCTCTTGCATCTATCTACTTTTTTCTAACAATTGGAAAGCAATGGTACGCGACGGCAATGCCAGCTTCAATTGCGTCTGTAACAGCTGGGTCAATGCCGTATCCAAAAACGCAACCGTGGCAGTGTTGAGGTGCACACGCCCCAACCGGCTGGCGCTGGCCAGGAAAAGCCGAGAAAAATGCAGCAACTGCTCCCGGCTCACCGGCAATGCCTGAGGAACCTGTTCCCGGCATCGATGACAGAGCAACCCGCCTTCTGCCGGTGCAAACGCCTCCAATGCTTCCTGCGTTCCGCAGCGCACACAAGCGGTCAAAAGGGGCATCAGTCCTGACCAACGCAGCACTTGTGCCTCACAAATCCGCGCCACCATGGCTGGATCCTTACCCTCTGCCAATGCATCGAGTGCTTCTGCCAAAAGGCGGAAAAGCGCCTCTCCTTCGAGAGGCTCTTCCCATCCCTCCTCAAGCAAATGATCGATCAAGTCGGCCAAATACTCACCGATCGCAAAAAGCCCTACCTTCCCGGCCAGACGCTGTGCCGAAGAGAGGATGGCCGCCTGTTGCACCGTATACAACTGGCGCCCGCGGTAGAGCAGAAACTGAGCTCGAGATAGGGGCTGCGTCGCAGCTGCCAAGCTGCTTTTGGATTTGTTTGCCCCATGGGCAATGGCAGCCACTTTCCGATCCGGCAAAAGCAGCGTGAGCAAACGATCGGTTTCGTGAAAGGCCGAACATTTGAGTACAATGCCTTCTGTGTTGATGCTGCGGTTCATAGAGAACCATTTTAAGCCTGCAACAGTCGATAAACCAGATAGGCAAGCGGTTCGCCCGTACGAAGAAAAAGATTCCAATAAAACACAGAGAGTTGCCGATGACATTCCATTTCATCTCTCCCCTACCGGTAGGGTTCCCCCAATGGGGGATTTGCCTTCCGAAGGGTTTTGATCATTCTTCGGTAAACCCGAATGCGCGCAGGGCACTGGGGCGGTTGCGCCACTCTTCCCGTACCTTGACCCAAAGGGAAAGAAAGAGATGGATCCCCAACAGCGCCTCCAACTCTTGCCGCGCTTCAGTACCAATCTTACGCAGCATCTGTCCATTTTTGCCGATCACAATCTGCTTTTGGGACTCACGTTCGACATAGATGGTGGCACGGACTTCCAAGTAGGGAGGTTTCTCCGGATGCTGAGGGGTCCGCTCTGCCATCTCCTCCACGACCACCGCCACCGCATGTGGTACTTCGGCATGGGTCAGTTGCAAGATTTTTTCCCGGATGATCTCTGCCACCAAGACCGACTCGGGCAAGTCGGTCACCGTACCTTCCGGAAAGTAAGGAGGCCCTTCCGGCATCCGTTCAAAAAGATCGTCGAGCAACGCATCGACGCCATCTCCCCGCGTGGCCGAGATTGGGTAAACTGCCGTAAAAGGGTAGAGAGCGGTATAGCGGTCGAGCGCCACCACAACCTCCCCTTTGGAGACCGCGTCGATCTTGTTCACGGCCAGCAGCACCGGTGTATGGACAGCGGCCAAAAGTGATGCAATCTCTCGATCTTGATCCCCTGAATGCATCGTAGCATCCGTCATCCAAACCACGACATCTACATCGTCGAGCGTCTTTTGCGCTGCTTGCACCATAAAACGTTCCAACGCCGATTTGGGCTGATGCAGGCCAGGAGTATCGAGAAAGACGATTTGCCCGTCTGGTCGAAAGACCACCCCTCGGATGACATTACGCGTGGTCTGCGGCTTCTCGGATACAATGGAAAGTTTAGTTCCGACCAAGCGATTCAGCAAGGTCGATTTTCCAACATTGGGGCGGCCGATCAATGTCACAAATCCAGAATGGTATGCCACTTGCCCTGGCCCCTTCCGAGCATCCCTGACCTTTACCACAACAGGGCAAAGAGGAGCCAAGCAACACCACAGCCCAATGCGGCACCGGACAGGAGCTCCCAAACCGTATGTACTCTGTTCTCCCAGCGACTTTCTGCCACCAAAACCGCACAAAAAACGGCCAACAAACTCGCGACCGCATTGCGCGTCACAATGATCACAGCTGTTGCCGCAGCGAAAGCCATGGCTGCATGTGCGCTCGGCATGCCCCCCTGCGCAAGGTTTTGGGCATGGGAAAGTGTCTTACCCAAAACTGAGGCGGCCAGTGATACCACCACCACTCCAACCGCATACAGCGGAGATGCGGCCGCTGCCCACCGCACCGCTTTGGGTACGCCGTCTGCCACCACAGGGTAAAACACCAGCACACCGATCACAGCCGCACCGATGGCCGTAACCAATACAGCTCCTGCAGCCGCATCTTTGGCCAGCTTGGCCAATGGGCGATACTCCGAGGTCACCAAGTCTACGGCCCGCTCAATCCCAGTGTTCATCAGCTCAGCCGCAAGGACAGTTGCAGCGGCTGCGATCAGCCACAGCCAGCTCTGCAGGTCGAGATGCAGCGCAACAGCTGCCACAAAAACAGCGATCATAGCACCAAAATCGATGCGCAAATTGCGCTCACTCATCACTGAGTGCACAATACCGTCAAGTGCATATCGGAAGCTGTCGACCAAACCATGCGGATTTCGCCCTGGCGAGAAGGGGGCATTATCCCCCTTCTCGGGTGATGCCGGCTCGTTGAAGGATGGCTTCTTGTTTGCCAAACATCTCCGCCTCCGCATCTGCTTCTTCATGGTCATAGCCCAACAGATGGAGCAGACCGTGCACGGCCAAAAAAGCAGCTTCCCGTGCCACTGAGTGACCATACTCCGACGCTTGTGCACGCAGGCGATCGACGGAGATGACGATCTCACCCAACAGACGGCATCCGGTGTCGGGATCGATGACCGGCGGCTCACCAGGCTCTGTCAAGGGAAAAGAAAGAACGTCCGTCGCTCGGTCGATGCCCCGGAAAGCCTGATTGAGTTGCTGCGTCACAGCATCGTCCACCCAATATAGATCGACACTGGCGGGCGCAAGCCCCTCAAATTCGGCCGCTACTTCTAAGGCGCGTATGACGTCCTCCTCTACGGAAGCCTCCAGTGGTTCCCCTGCATAAACGTGTCCTTCCAGCTCATACGAACGGTTAACCAGGAGCCGTTTTGGAATCATCACGTCGTGTGGCCGATTCATGGATCTGCTGCTCCTCTTTTCGATCGGGTTTATGCTTTGTCTGCGAAGCACCTGGCTGCCCTGGATAAGCGACGCGGTGGTGGAAGATCCCTGCCAGAACCCGCAAAAAGGCTTGAGCGATGTCGTCCAAATTGCGCAACGTCAGATCGCACTCATCCAGTTGCCCGTCCTGCAGACGATCGCGGATGATCCGCCAGACCATCTGTTCCATGCGACTGGGTGTAGGGTGCTCCAAAGAACGGACCGATGCTTCGGTGGCATCCGCCAACATCAGGATGGCCGCTTCCTTGCTTTGGGGCTTGACGCCGCGATAGCGGTACTCATCCTCAGAAGGGGGTGAGGTAGGTTGGGCCTCTACTGCCTTGTGGTAAAAATAGCGGACGACGGTTGTACCGTGGTGCTCAATGATCATCTCCCGAATCAAAGGAGGTAGACGATACTCCTTTCCCAACTGCGCGCCATCTGTCGTATGCGACGAGATAATCAGGTAGCTCAGGCTGGGATTGAGCCGATCATGCGGGTTGTCACGCCAGAACTGATTTTCGACAAAAAAGAGGGGCCGCTTCAGCTTTCCGATATCATGGTAGTATGCAGCCACGCGGGCAAGCAAGGGATTGGCGCCGACCACTTCAGCAGCAGCTTCGGCAAGATTGCCGACCAGGATACTGTGATGATAGGTACCTGGCGCTTCGATCATCAGCCGGCGCAGCAACGGTTGGGCGGGATTGGCCAGCTCCAGCAACCGAATCGGCGTAAGTACCCCAAAAGCGCTCTCAAGAAAAGGAAGCAGACCGACCGTCAGCACAGCAGAGAGCACACCATTGCCCACACCGAAGAGTACAGTTCGTGAGACAACCTGCCAGATACCTGTGGCCTCCCGTACACCAAGCATCAAATCCAAGGCAGCAATCAACGTGATCGCTGTACCCGCCACGACACCACCGGCGATGGTCAACGTAACCCGATGCTCGACCCGGATGACCGCAGCTGCCCCTGCCGCCGCTGTAAAAAAGCCAACCAAAGCCGCGCCCATATCGAAGCGATAGGCGATCCCATTGATCACGCCGACCCAGACGGCCAAAAAAAGCCCACTCTCCGGCGAAAGCAGCATGGTTGCCATCATCGAGACGCAGGCAACCGGAGCGATGTAGCCGACCGGGCCAATGTTGAGGGGTTGTGCCAGCGCGACGAGTTTTACCAAGATGGCGCCCAACAATGCCAGGAGACTGAAGAGTGCCAACAACTGATTATCTTGCCACACTTTGAGGTGCAGGCGCACCGCCAAGGGCAGATAGAGGGTGAAGGAAGCTGCGACGGCCAGCAGCAATCCAGTATACCAGGCAAAGGTTGGCTGTTCAGAGAGCAGGCCGAGATCCCGCAGTTGTTGGTACAAGTGCGCATCGACACGCTCTCCTCGGTGGCCGATTACCTGTCCCTGTTCGATCAAAACGGGCTGAACAGCTGCTTCTGCGCGTTGCTGCGCCTCTGCCGTAGCCTGCTCATCTGGGAAGAGATTGGCCGTCAAGGCTTGCTGACACAAGTCCGAGACAGTGATCCGCTGTGCTTGGCTCAAATTGTAATTCTGCAACAAGGCACTGATCTGATCCCGCGCTTGGGTCAACGCATCAGGACGCACCCCCGGATCCATCACAGTGTGCAGGACCGTTTCGGCAATGCGCTGCATCAATGTGAGCTCTTGAGGGGAAGCCGCCAGCAAATTCTTTGCGTCGCTCATGGTGATCGTCAAAGGGCTCTCCGAAATCAGAGCCTGCGCCTCTTGATCGGTCACGCCGACAGTGGGGGAAGGGTTGCGCAGCTGTGCAGCCGCCTCGAAGCTACCGTCCAGACGACGCATGGCCTCTTCGGTTACCTGTGGGTTGAGCGTATAGATCTCTTGAGTGGACTGGCGGGCTTGTGTCCGCGCCTGCTGCGTGGCATAGCTGTCGACAGCCGTTCTCGGTGCACGCACATCGTATGGCAGTGCCTCTCCAACACGGACGTTGATCTTTTCAGGTGCCAGGTTCCACGAGAGAATGGCCCAGACGACGAGGATCACAACGGCGATCAGGAGTATGCGAATACGTCGATCCGTACGCCATTTATCGGGCAGAAACGACCGATCCCGTCCTCTCTGCCTTCTGGGACGTCGGGACGCCGTGCTTATCGCAATCCTTCCCCTTTAAAGGTTTCCACCGCTCGTCCCCTATGAGCAGCCGCATCTTGCGCCTGGCTATGCTTTTCATAGGCTTCAACAATGCGCTGGACCAATGGGTGACGCACAATATCCTGGCTGGTCAAGAAGCAGAAGGAAATCTCCGGCAAATCCCGCAGTACAGCGATGGCATCGGCCAACCCCGAAGGAGTACCCCGCGGCAAGTCCACTTGAGTGATATCCCCCGTGACGACCATACGCGAACCCGGGCCGATCCTCGTTAAAAACATTTTCATTTGTTCTGGCGTCGCATTCTGCGCTTCATCAAGCAGCACATATGCATCTTCCAGCGTGCGACCACGCATGTAAGCCAGCGGTGCAATCTCGATCAACCCATTTTCACGCGCACGCTGAGCCTCTGGCCCAAGGGTTGTCGCCAATGCGTCGTAGAGGGGCCGCAAGTAAGGGTCGACTTTTTCTTGGAGATCTCCCGGCAAAAAGCCAAGGTTCTCCCCTGCCTCGACCGCTGGCCGGGTCAGGATCAACCGATGGACTTCTCCACGATGTAGCGCTTCCACTGCCCGTACAACGGCCAAAAATGTCTTTCCTGTTCCGGCGGGGCCAATTGCAAAGACGATGGGAAAACGGTTCAGCGCTTCAACATAGCGCGCCTGGCCCAATGTTTGCGGCCGAATCACTTTGCCCCGGTAGGTCTGTCCGAACCGTTCCCCGCTTTTTTCGGCCTCTTTCTCCTGCTGATGCTGCTCCTCTGCGACGATGGCTGCCTGCACATCGCGCGGTGTCAACGCCTGCCCTTCCCGAGACCATGTCAGCAGACGCCGGCAGATGGCCACGACCTGTTCGACATCCTCGTCCGATCCGCCGATCAACAGTTCATTGCTGCGCGGGATCATGTGGACGTGAAAATGCGCTTCAAGAAGGCGGAGGTGTGCATCGTGTACGCCATAGACGTTCGCTGCGTCCGTATTGTCACCAAGCTGAATCCGCCTCTGGTAGGTGTCAGAAGCAACTTGGGAGAGTTGTTTCAAGCGGTCGCCGACCTCCTGGTTCAGCATTCTCTGTTGGCCCCGAAAAGGCCAATACCCTTCTTCCTCTTGCTACGGTGCTGTGTTTTGCTGGGACGGCTGTGGCACTGAAGGCGTCTGCGGGAGCGCGGACGGTTCAAAATACTCAGGTGCAGCAATATCGATCTCCGCCTCGACGACTGTCTCGACTTCAACCGCACTGCCCGTTGTCGTAATGCGCAAGATCTGCGCATTACGAACCTGTTCGTTGTTTTTTACGTGCACGCTAGCTGCCCGATTTGCCGCATCGACTGCCTCTTGCCGTGCCTGCGCCGCCGTCCGTTCGATGGATTCCAACGTAACTTCTTCGTCCCGTTCGTGCACCACAGTCACAGGAAGCACCAGAGCAGCAATCTGCAACGGCTCCTCACGACGCGTAGTACGGTACCGCGAAAATGGCACCTGTTGCGGGCCCAATGGCAGTTTGCGCTTTCCGATCTGCAGCCAATTCCTTTGAAAGGTACGGCCCGTCGCTTTCTCGACCATCTGGTGCAGCGGAATCGACGCACGACCAGTATACCACGTCGTCGCCTTGACCTCACCCTCTGCAGCAACAAAGACAGGCATGCCAGGCTGTCCCAGTTCTCCAGAGCCGGCAATCACACCGGAGATGAGCACTTGACCGGTCGTAACATGATCGCCTACGTGAACCATGGGAGTACCACGTATCACCACCATTTTGGTGATGACACCGTCTTGGATTGCAACAAGGTTGCGTGGTTTGGATAACGATGGCTCCCTGCGCTCAGCACGCTCCGCGACGTGCACGTGCAGCCTTATGCCGTCTTGCTCTACCTCGGCCCAAGCGAGGCCAGGAGCCCGTTGAAGCAACTCGTCAGCCAGTGCCTCGGGCTGGGGCAACGACCAACGTGCAATGCCTGGGTGCACACCGGCCTCTTGGAGCAGCTGGCGCAGTTCTGCCGCCGTATAGGTGTGATTGCCGCTGATCTGAATGATCCAGACGAATTGTGACAACAGGATCACCGTGCTCACAAACGCAAAGACAGCAGCAATCAGTGGCCATCGCCGTCGCCACTGACGTAAAAGGAAGGGCAGCCCCTTTTTACTCACGAGATGTATCTGGCTATGAGTCTCTTGTAAAAGAGGGCGCAGCCGAAGAAAATCTTCCGTCGAAAGGCTGAGCGTGTATTCGTTGTGTCCGCTGTGCTGCAAGTCCCAAACCAGAATGCCGTCTTGAGCACACTGCTGCAGCAGGCGTTGTAGGCGCAAGGTTCGTAGGCGCAGCACGACATACCCACGCAAAAAGTGCAGCAGGTGCTCATTCCACATCTGGGTTCCCCTTTATTGGTAAATTACCTTGGAGATCTCTCCATCTGCAAGGATTTCATCCGGTAGGATATACCGCACGATCAAATGGGCAGCCTCGACGATGATTTCTCCTCCCGTGACAGCGACGCGAAGTCGATCGGGGGCTACTTCGAGTACTCCCCGATGATTTTCAATCAGTACATGGTGCTTTCCGTATAGGTAAACCCGAGGAAGATCGACCCAGGTGTCTTCCGGTAGATCCAGTCGCTGAGCCGCCGTCACAAGCCGTTCTTGCCAGCGGGGAAGGCCCGATGGGTTTGGCTTTTTCGGCATCGCCTCGCCTCCTGCCCACTTCGTCGGCTCCCATTTTTCGCAGCAACCCGATCGACAAGCAGTACGTACAACCCTTTTGGCAGTGGACAACGTATGCAATCGTGGGAATAGACAGAACCGCACGTGCAGCACGTGCGGTTCTTAAGGGGAGAAAAAGGGGAGGAGATTCATTTTCTCCATCACGATGGGATACCCTTAGCGGTGGCGGCGACGCGCCGCTTCGGACTTCTTCTTCCGTTTGACACTGGGCGGATCATAATGGCTGTGGCGCTTTGATTCGGCCAGGATGCCTTCTTTGGCCACCGTCTTTTTGAAACGGCGCAGTGCCTGTTCTAAATTCTCATCTTTTCCAACCCGAATTTCGGACACCCTTTGTCCCCCCCCTTTCGCGGGCACAAGAAGCAGAAGCTTCGACTCTTACCCGAAAGCATTATACGGGGCCGGCCTGTTCGGGTCAACGAAGAGAGACGCATGAAAAAAAGAGACGCGGGAAACCTCCCGTGAGAGCAGCACAACGTTGCCGATGGAGGAGACGTGGCAAAGATGGACCGGTTGTGTTGGATACGCCGCTACAAGTTACGCAGCTTCTATTTGTCCCTTTCACCCCAGGAGAAAGAGGCGTGGCTGAAAGCCCAAGAGGAACAGCATTACACGCCCTTCTCCCCTTCCTTACCCCATTCCACCGCCGAATTCTTGTGGACGAGTGCTGTTTCCATGCAGCGTGGCACGCTGGATCCCTTGGCAGAAAAGTTGCTCTTGAAAGCAGTGGAAGTGGCAGAGCTGCCTGTCGATCGTGCCCAAGCACACGCCAATCTGGCACGCCTCTACCACGACTGGGCAGAAAAGGAACCATGGCGCCTCATCGAAAGCGATCGTCACCTACGCGCTGTCATCGATTCCGGATACTTTACCTCTTGGGCCCATTATATGCTGGAAGCCCACGCCGCCACGGTCAACACGCCCCCACAGGCCACACCCGAAAAATCCCAAACTTGAGATAGGCACTCTCCGGGACCGCCGTCAGAATTGGGTGATCTGCAGCCTGTCCTCCCCGGTAAACGACTTGTAGCAGTCGGTGCGCATCTGCTGCCGCATCTCCGAGCATTCCGTTCCACGCCGGCCAATCTACCGGCTGGGAGCAGGAGCTGGTGGCTAAATACCCTCCGGGCTTCAACAAACGCATCGCTCGCAGGTTGATCTCTTTGTACCCCCGCAGGGCACCTTCAACGCCCTTCCGTCCTTTGGCAAAAGCTGGAGGATCAAGGATGATCAGGTCAAACCGCTCTCCAGCACTTTCCAGCTGACGCAGCAGATCAAAGGCATTGCCCGACAATGCATGGACCAGGTGTGCGAAGCCGTTTCGTCGTGCGTTCTCTTTTGCCAATGTCAGCGCTTCCTGCGACTGGTCGTTGATCCAAATTTCTTGGGCTCCTGCAGCAGCAGCATGCACTCCAAACGCCGCCGTGTTACAGAAACACTCAAGTACCCGGGCACCCCCAGCGATGGGATGCAAAGCACGCCGATTGTCCCGTTGATCGAAAAAAAAGCCCGTCTTTTGACCGGAAGCAACATCTACTTCAAAAAGCAGCCCAGCCTCTTTGATCTCTTGGTGTACCTCTGCCTGGCCGCGGTAAAAGCCGCTTTCTACCGGCAAACCTTCTTTGCGGCGCACGGGGACGTCACTGCGCAGGTAAATCGCCACCGCCCCCGTCATCTCCTCCAATGCATCGGCGATCCACCCAAAGTATCGGTGCATGCCAAACGAAAGGATCTGGCAGACCAACAGATCATTGTATTTGTCGGCGACCAATCCAGGCAAAAAGTCTGCTTCCCCATGTACCACGCGACAAGCCCGTACATCTTCCAACAGTTGCTGACGTCGTTCCCATGCCCTTTGGACTCGTTCTCTGAAAAAAGAGGGACCGATAACAACATCTGCGCGATGGGTAAGCAGGCGGACGCGGATCTGTGAATGCGGGTTGTAAAAACCCAGGCCGATCATGCGTTGGTTGCTGGCTTCGACGCGGACGACATCTCCGGCCTGTAATCCCTCCTCTGCCTGACCGATCTCGCCGGCAAAGACCCACGGGTGTCCCGCCTGTAACCGAGGATGTGCGCCCGGTGTCAAACGGACGATACCCATCACCGGAGCTTCCTGCATCACTATTCCTTCTCCCTCTGTATCGATCAAACCGATACGCCCCTGGCGCATCGACGTGGAAGCGCATTCATAGCGTAGGACGAGGGGGCAAGCAGATGGATGTGCTCGTCGCTGCGCTCGGGTTGGGCCTCTTTTTTGGGGGACTGTGGCTCTTGCGGCGCGCACTCAGCGGCCTTTTTGCAGCACACCTGACCACTCGACTGCAAGCACAGCAAGGTCGTCCAGCGGTCACCCTCGCCATGGGAATTGGTGCCGGAGCGCTATTGCAATCTTCAAGCACCGTCTCGGTCATCGGCATGAGCTTGCTCAATCTCCGCCTGCTGAGTTTGCGAAACGCCATCACTCTCCTTTTAGGCGCAAATGTTGGGGGCAGTTTGACCGTAGAAGTGTTGACCGCTACACCGGCGGCCATGAGCTGGGCCCTCTGCACCCTGGGGCTGACCGGCTTGGTTGCTCTGCCGCAGCAGTGGAAACTCTCCGGCTTTGCGCTGTTGGGTTTGGGATTGTCGGTCGCAGGGGTCGATCAAGTCGGAACGGCAATGCTGCCCATCATCTCCGGAGCATTTCTCAGCAATGCCTTACACGCTTCTACCCTGTGGAGCTCGTTCGGCATTGGTGTTATGGCAGGGGCCCTCCTGCAGTCTGCAAGTGCTGCAACCAGCTTATTGATGGCACCGCTTATCTCTGGTCATCTGTCCTTTTCCCAGACGATTGCCATTGTCGCTGGAGCCAACTTGGGCAGCTGCCTCCCTGCCATCTTGGCTGGGGCCTCAGGCAACGAGAAGGACCGTGCCGTAGCCTTGGCACAAGTGTTGATCAACCTGTTGGGTGTCCTCGTCATTCTTCCCCTCGCCCAACCACTGGGGAAATGGTTGGAAGCAGCTTCAATTCCGGATCCCCACGCCCTTACGGTAATCCAGCTTCTGGTCAACACGGCGGCAGCCATCACCGCTTTTCCCGTTGTGGGTCCGCTCGCACGTCTGGTAGAAGCGATCGCCAAGCGACAAGCGCCTCCTGCGGCCCGCTAAGAGGGGAAATGGCCGGCAAGAACGCTCAAACGTGCTCGTGCTCGTCGCCACAGATCTGCGTAGTTGGGATACCCTTCTCGTTGCAGAAGTTGTTGCGCCTCATCGATCGCAAACCATGCCACAGCCTCTGTCTCACCTGGTTGGGGGCGAGGCGTTCCACCCGTGGCCCGGACCAAGAAGTAATGGACCTGTTTCTCCTCGATCTTTCCTTGTTCAACCGTAAAAGTGTAGAAAAGATCCCCCAAACTCTCCTCCACCACACCGCGAATGCCGGTTTCTTCTTCGATTTCGCGCAACGCTGCTTCTTGTAAGCTCTCTTCTGCCTCGACGTGCCCTTTGGGAAAAGTCCAGGATCCATACCGATCTCGGATCAACAAAACGAGCGGCCGAGCCGCCTCAATGCGATAGACGATCCCTCCAGCAGTCTGGTGCACGGCTGTCACCTCACCTGTTGTGCGACCAGCAAACGACCAACGGCTTGACGAACGCTCACCTGAATGACATCACCGATTTGTCTCTCGTCTCCGTCGAGGAGCACCATCAGCCCATTACCGGCATGGCCGAGCAGATAGGAACCCGATAAAAGTCCTGGAGGCTCTTGCAACACTTCACCCCTCTCGTCCCTCGTCTGTCCCCAACAAACAGCTTCTTCGGGCAAGACATCGAGAAGTCGCCCGACCTGCTGGTGGGCAAATTGCTGGCGCAGTCGATCCCCCAAAGCAAGGAGTCGCTGTGTGCGCTGGTGCTTGCGCTCAGGATCGATCTGATCTGACCGACGTGCTGCCGCCGTGCCCGGGCGAGGTGAATATGGGAAGACATGTAAGCCGGCAAGCTGCAGCTGCTCGATGCGTTCGTATGTCTGTGCAAAATCTTCCTCGCTCTCCCCTGGAAAGCCGACCATCACATCCGTGGTAATCGCTACATCGGGTATTTGCTGGCGCAGTGCTTCCACAATCTCCTGGTAGCGTTGAAAAGTATAGCGGCGACGCATTTCGGTCAAGACGTGGTTCGAAGCGGATTGCAGGGGGATATGCAGATGATGGCAGAGCTTGCGCATTTTCGCCAGCGCCTGGATCGTTTCCGGGGTAAAATCAGTCGGTTCCACGGACGAAAGGCGAATCCGCTTGATGCCCTTAACGTTATCGAGCGCCGCAAGCAAGGTCTCCAGCTTCTCTCCCTGCTCACGGCCCCATGCTCCAGTCAGGATCCCTGTCAAGACGATTTCGCGGTGTCCCAGTGCGGCCAAACGACTTGCCTCTTGCAAAACGGCTTGCAGAGGTCGGCTACGCACCGGGCCACGCGCCTTTGGAATGATGCAGAAAGTGCAAAAGTTGTCGCATCCCTCTTCGATCTTCAGTTCGGCTCGAAGATGGGAGGTATCTCCAGCAGGCCACTCGTCAAACACTTCATGCAGCTTGGCCTGCCACTGGGGACGAACAATGTTGAGAGCAGGCCCTCCTTCGGCCTTTTGCCGTCGTGCCGCTTCGACGAGTGCGACCACTTCGTCGTGGCGCTGGTTGCCGATCACCAAATCGACCCCATCGATCGCCGCCACTTGTTCTGCCGCAACTTGCGCATAACAGCCTGCAGCCACCACCACCGCTTGAGGGTGCAAACGGGAGGGACGACGCAGCATTTGCCGGGATTTTCGATCGCTGACTTGAGTGACACTGCACGTATTGACGACATAGACATCGGCAAGACAGGAATCGAAAGGAACTTCTTCATAGCCGACATCCAAAAATTGGCGGCGCAGTCCTTCAGTATCATATTGGTTGACTTTGCAGCCCAACGTATGAAATGCGACAGTCGGCACAGACTCACTCCTTCATCGCTTGCGCAGGCGCCACACACAGAGCAACCCAATCGCGTCGCTGCCGCTGTTGCTGTATGCAAAAGCCGTGCTTGTACAGCGCCGCATCAAGTTCCTGCATCCGCTCCCCGATGATCCCGGAAAGCACAGCCTGGCCATGGGGGAGAAGCACACGGTGCAAGGAAGGCAGAAGCGCAAGGATCAGATCGCTCACCAAATTGGCCAATATCCAATCATAGCGCCCGCTTACACCTTCCAACAAGTCACCTTCTTCAACAGTGACGACGGCTTCGACACCGTTTGCAACAACGTTTTCCCGGGCCACGTCGACCGCCAGGGGAGAGAGATCGCGGGCATCGACCTGTGACGCCCCCAGCCGGGCGGCAGCGATTGAGAGGATACCTGACCCACACCCTACATCTAAAACACGTGCACCGGGCCGCATCGCTTCCTCCATCAGCGCAAGGCACATTGCCGTGGTCTCATGCGTTCCTGTTCCAAAGGCAGCACCCGGGTCCAAAAAAAGCGGCAGATCACCTGACTTGGGTTGGTAGGACGAGGTTTCCCAGCTGGGCACGACGACAAAGCGTGATGTGACCCGTTGAATATGAAAAGCGGCTTTCCATCGATCTGTCCATTCCGCTTCGGCGTGACGTTCACAGTCGATCGCCAGCGAACCCACAGGTATGCTGGCACGCTGGCGAAGCACTGCCAGCGCATCAGAGAGATTCTGGGCGCATTCCCGTGTCCATTGCCGTACAGAAAAATAAGCGAAAACCCATGCGCTTTCCCGGCCTATTTTCGGTTGTTCAAGATGGGACGCATAATACACGTCGTTGCCCCGATCCACTGCCGCAACGGGCGGCTGGGGTGGCGGCGCACTTTCGATCTGAACGCCTTCTGCACCCAAATCGATCAGCAGCGCCGCGACGATATCCTCTGCGGCAGGATGTGTCTCGACAGCAACCTGCATCCATTCCATCGATGCTAGCTCACCCTTCTCACTACGCCTGGCCGCCAAAGGCACGCTTGCGCCAACGGCCCAACAGGCTTTCTTCGCCCCCGGTCTCGTCCCCAAAAGAATCTGCCAGCTGTTGCAGCAACTGGCGCTGTTCCTCCGTCAGATGCTGCGGAACACGTACCTGTACCCGCACAATCAGATCGCCCCGTCCGGTGCCGCGCAACCGGCCGACGCCCTTGCCACGCAGCCGAAGCTCATCCCCTGGTTGCGTCCCGGGCGGCACATGCACTTTCTGGCGGCCGGTCCGTTCCAGGCTCTCCCAGACAGGTACCTCTATTTCGCATCCCAAGGCAGCCTGAGGAAAAGAGATGGGAACGTCACAGAGCAGGTCATCGCCACGACGTTCGAAAAGCTCATCCGGTTGGACGTGCACCAACACATACAGATCTCCTGGGGGACCGCCGTTTCGGCCGACGCCCCCCTGCCCGGAAAGCCGCAAACGGATGCCATCGTCAATGCCGGCAGGGATGTTTACCTCCACTTTACGGCGACGGTGGACTTCCCCACTGCCATGACACTCTGGACAACGCTCTTGTGCCACGCTCCCTGTTCCCCCGCACAGACGGCAGGTGCGTCGCTGCACCATACGGCCAAAAGGCGTCTGAACGACAGACTCTTCCATCCCGCTGCCCTGGCATTGAGTGCACGTGCGTCGCCGCCCGTTTTTGGCACCTGTCCCGTTACAAGCCGCACACGCCTCGTCGCGGGTCAATTCAACGGTGTGCTTGCTGCCAAATACGACTTCCCGCAGGGGTACCTGAATCCGCACCTCGAGATCTTCCCCCCGCTGTGCAGCGTTACGGCGTGCCCCTCCTCCACCAAACAAATCGCCGAACAGATCACCGAACAGATCGCCAAACGGATCAAAACCACCCGCATCTCCGAAGGGCCCTGCTCCATTAAAAGGTCCCTCTGCACCTCCTGGCTGGCCCTGCGGCCCAGCAAAGCCGTACCGATCATAGGCAGCCCTTTTTTGAGGATCGGAAAGGACACTGTAGGCTTCGGCAACCTCCTTGAACTTTTCGGCGGCATCGGGATCGTCGCGGTTGACATCAGGGTGGTACTTGCGTGCCAATTGTCGGTACGCCTTCTTGATCTCGTCCTCGCTCGCATCGCGTGACACGCCAAGCACTTCATAGTAATCACGTTTGGCCACCCGCGATCTCCCCTTCTTTCCCTATCAGACATCTGTGGCGCCATCACAGGCGCCACAGGGAAGCGCATCTTATCGCTTGGCGTTTTTCTACGCCTTTCGCACCTCAAGCGGTGGGTCCACCACTGGTATCGTAGGTCCCGGTCGCGCCCCCATCGTTGGACCCGCCCGCATTGGGATTGCTCTGCGCATTCTGCCCGGCTTTCTGATACAGGTCGACAGAAAGTTGCTGTAAGGCTTCGTTGAGGGCATCTTTGGCCATTCGAATCGCATTCAGATCCTGACCCTGCAAGGCTGTCCGTAAGCTCTCCTTGGCCTGTTCTGCCTTCTGCTTCAACGTCGGATCGGCTTTGTCCCCGACATCCTTGAGCGTCTTTTCAGTCTGATAGATCAACGAATCCGATTCGTTCCGCAGATCGACTTCTTCCTGACGGCGCCGGTCCTCTTCGGCATGTTCCTCCGCCTCTCGGCGCATCCGCTCGATCTCTTCTTCGCTGAGCCCCGAGTTGGAAGTAATGGTAATCCGCTGCTGTTTTCCTGTGCCCAGATCCTTCGCTGAGACATTGACGATACCATTGGCATCGATGTCAAAGGTAACTTCGATCTGAGGAACACCCCGCGGCGCAGGCGGGATGTCCTGCAAGTAGAAGCGGCCCAAGGTCTTGTTGTCTGCCGCCATCGGCCGCTCACCCTGTAGCACATGGATTTCTACTTGGGTCTGATTGTCTGCTGCTGTCGTAAAGACTTGGCTCTTGCTGGTAGGAATGGTTGTATTGCGCGGGATGATCGTGGTAAACCGTCCCCCCAGCGTCTCAATCCCAAGGGAAAGCGGCGTAACATCGAGGAGCACCAGCCCCGTCGTCTCCCCAGAGAGCACAGCAGCTTGGATCGCTGCCCCGATCGCCACCGCTTCGTCCGGGTTGATGTTTTTGCTCGGCTCTTTGCCGATAAAACGGCGCACGCCCTCTTGAACTGCCGGCATACGGGTAGAGCCACCGACCAGCAAAACGCGATCGATCTTGTCTGGCGTCAATCCCGCATCCGCCAGCGCCTGCCGACAGGGACCCATCGTCATTTCAATTAGATCGGCCGTCAATTCTTCGAACTTGGCACGTGTCAATGTCTGTTGGAGATGCTTTGGTCCCGAAGCATCGGCTGTAATAAACGGCAGGCTGATCTCGGTCTGGCTCATCCCCGACAAGTCGATCTTCGCTTTTTCCGCTGCTTCTTTCAATCGTTGCAGCGCCATCCGGTCTTGCGACAGGTCGATACCGGTCTCTCGCTTAAAGCTTTCGACCAACCAATCGATGATGCGTTGATCAAAGTCGTCACCACCCAGGTGGTTGTTGCCACTGGTGGCTTTCACTTCGAAAACGCCGTCACCCATCTCCAGAATGGAGACGTCAAAAGTACCGCCGCCCAAGTCGAAGACCATTACTGTCTGGTCTCCTTCCTTATCTGCGCCAAACGCCAGGGCGGCTGCCGTCGGTTCGTTAATGATGCGCAATACTTCCAATCCCGCAATGCGTCCCGCGTCCTTGGTCGCTTGCCGTTGCGCGTCGGTAAAATAGGCCGGGCAAGTGATCACAGCCTGGGTAACGGGTTCTCCAAGATACGCCTCAGCATCCGCCTTCAACTTCTGTAAGATCATGGCAGAGATCTCTTGAGGCGTGTACGATTTCCCGTCGATGGTGACTTTATAATTTTCTCCCATATGCCGTTTGATCGAGAGAATCGTCCGATCGGGCTGGACAATCGCTTGGCGTTTGGCCGCCGCCCCGACAATACGTTCGCCATCCGGTTTAAAGGCCACTGCCGACGGGGTGGTTCGTGCACCCTCTGCATTGGGGATGACGACCACTTCGTTTCCTTCCATCACAGCTACACACGAATTGGTCGTTCCCAGATCAATCCCGATCACCTTGCTCATTCGGTTCCAACGCCTCCCCAACGAACTTCTGCCGAACAAAACCTGATTGAAACGCCCCAACGCACGCCGTACAAATCTCCCGCTTGTGGTTCCCTTACGACTTGGCGACCTTGACCAGTGCTGGGCGAATGACTCGATCGTGTAACCGATAGCCCCGCTGCAGCTGCGCCACCACAGCGCCCGCTTCGGCATTGGGGTCGTCGACCTCTTCGATGGCCTCGTGCTGCGTTGGATCAAACGGCTGCCCTTCGGCATCAATCTCGGAAACACCAAAGCGGGCCAAGCCCGCCCGCAGCTGATCCAAAACCATATGGACACCTTGGAGCAAGGTCTGCATGTCGCTGTTGGCGCGGGCAGCCGTCAAGGTCCGCTCTAGGTTATCCAAGACAGGCAAGAGCTCTTTGACCAATTGTTCGACCGCATACTTGCTCGTCTGCTCCCGCTCCCGGGCCATTCGTTTACGGTAATTGTCAAAATCAGCCTGGACACGTAACCAGCGATCCTGGGCTTCTGCCGCTGCCCGTTGCGACGCTTGCAAAGCCTGCTGAAGCTGTGCGACTTCGTCCTGTAGAGCCTGTAGGCGACGAGCATCCAGTGGTTCTTGTGCCACTTGCTCCTTTTCTTCTTCGACCTGAGTCGTCTCCGGCGCACCTTCTTCTGTCGTCTCGTCAGAAGCGGTTTCACCTTCGCAAGGCGCGCTCTGCGCTTTCCACTTTTCTTCCATTTTCGTGCCTCCTACCGACCCGTCACACCCTTCATCCTTCGCCTGAAACCAAGGCCTCACGTCCCCCTGCGATCGCCAAAATGCTTCTCCAGCGTCACCGAGAGCCCCGGTGCGAGCAGTTCCAAGATGGAGACCACACGTGCGTAATTCATCCACAAAGGACCAATGACCCCCACTGTGCCAACCGGCTGTTGCCCGATGGCAAAGGTGGCTGTCACAACGCTCATCTCTTGCACAGGTTCAAGTCCATTCTCTTGCCCGATAGAGACCCGAAGCGGATCCTTCACGGAAGGGCGAAAGAGGGCAATCAACCCTTCCTGCTCCTCTAGGAAGGCGAGCAAGTGGGCGGCCCTTTCCGGGGAGAGGCCATCCGGTTGTGCGAGCACGTAATGCGTACCCTCTAACGTCAGCGGAATCGCATCCGGGTCCTGCGCCACCGCTGCTTCCATAAAATTCTTCAACTTTTCGCCCCAACCGCGTTGCCACTCCAAATCCCAGAAGTAGCCCCGCAAAACCTGCTCCACTTTCGCTGGCAGCTCATCCAACAGGCTTACCTTCAGGACATCCCCTACCCGTCCAACCAAGGTGACCAAATCGTCTACAGCGATATCGTCGGGCAGCTGAACCGTATGGTTCTGCACATGACCTGTATCGGTTACCAGCAGTACGACAGCCCGCTGCTCCCGCAAAGGAATGAGTTGCAAGCTTTGAAGTCGTTGTGCCTGAGCAGTCGGTCCCAGTGCCACCGCTACATGATGGGTGATGGTTGCCAACAACCGTGCAGCCTGACGGACAAGCTCTGTCTCTTCTTCGTTGGCCCGGCGAAGAAGCTCATGAATCTGGTCCACTTCTGCCGCTGAAAGTGGAACAGGTTGCATCAAATGATCGACATAGTAGCGGTAACCCTTTTGCGTCGGACGACGGCCTGCCGATGTATGGGGCTGTTCAATATAGCCCATTTCCGTCAAATCGACCATCTCATTGCGCAATGTTGCCGGACTCAAAGAGAACCCTTTCATCTTTGAGAGCGTCCGCGAGCCCACCGGCTCGTGGTAGTGCACGTAGTATTGAACCACTGCATTGAGAATGGCCTGTTGCCGTTGCGTAAGCACAGTACCACCTCACCACCATTAGCACTCTTGAATGTTGAGTGCTAAATTCCTGGCATCAAGATACCACCCTACTTTTGCGGCGTCAACGCACAGAAGGCTCTGTCGCAGCATCCAAAAAAGCCGCAAAGACCTCATTGCCCAACAGTCGCCCCCGATCGGTGAGCCGAATGCCAGCCGTATCGGCCTGTAACAACCCCACAGCCGACATTTCCGCAATCGGCCGTTGAAACAACTCCTGTAAGGAAACGCCGAAGCGTCGCCGGAAAGCTTCGGCAGAGACACCCGCCACAGTACGCAACCCGAGCAGGACACTTTCTTCCGCTTCACTTGCCCATGAGATCCGATCTTCATGATCGATCGGTAGGCAACCGTTTGCAACCCGATCCAGATACGGTTGCAGTCGTGTAAGATTATACGTCCGCCGGCCTGGCAGGGATCCCGAAGCGCCTAACCCTGTTCCGACGTAACTGCCATTTTCCCAATACCGTAGGTTATGGCGACAGGCAAAGCCCGGTCGGCTGAAGTTGCTGATCTCGTACTGCTGAAAGCCTGCTTCGCTGAGGCGCTGACACACCAGTAGGTACTGATCGGCCTCCTCATCCTCTGAAAGCGGTTCCCATTCACCGCGCTCCTTTTTGCGTTTCAGAACCGTTCCTTCTTCGACAATCAGCGTATAGACCGACAGGTGGGTCGGCTGCAGGGCCAAAGCTTGCTGCAAATCTTGTTCCAGCTCGTCTGGCGTTTCTCCAGGCAATGCACAGATCAGGTCGAGGTTGAGGTTTTCAATGCCCGCGTGTCGCGCATGTTCCACCGCCTGTCGAATCTGGTTGGCGGTATGCGTCCTACCCAAGGAAGCCAGGCGAGCATCGTCGAAACACTGTGCCCCGATCGAAAGGCGGTTAACTCCGGCCTGCGCCAAGAGCGTCGCCTTTTCAGCCGTCAACGATTCTGGGTTGCATTCCACGCTCCACTCCACGTTGTCACCAAGTTCGAAATGATCGCGGAAACACTCCAAGGCGTGAGCCAACCCGGCATCACTGAGCCGTGAAGGCGTACCGCCTCCCCAAAAGACCGTTTCAAGCGGGCCAAACACAACCTGCTGTCGCCATAATCTCCATTCTGCAACAAGTGCATCCAGGTATGTCGCTTCCCGCTGGAGAGTGTAACGAAAGGTTGGGAAATCACAGTACTGACAACGTCTGGTACAAAACGGAATGTGCACATAAACCGATCGGATGGGCACACGTGGATCGTCGATAGCCAAGACAAACCCTCCTTGGGCACTGCCCACCATCATGACCCATTGACCTTCCCCTGCGTAGCCTACAGGGGGAGGGAGTCGTTTCATGAGAACTTCGAGCACACAGGGAAACGCTGAACGGCTCTGTCAGGGCATCCACGCTTTTTTGACCCAGGCCACCGTCATGGGATGTCAAGCGAGACAGCTTGCCGAAAAGCTGGAGGAAGAAGCATCGCGAGAGATGTTGCACACCAGCACCCTCTATCTGGAAGAGTGGAAAGACTGGGCGCAACACTTTTGCCTTGGCCAATGTCCCCTGCGGACGCAACCGATGCGCACATGATCTTGTGCTCAATGGGTTTCGTCATCCAAGCGGAGCACAGCCATAAAGGCTTCTTGCGGGATGTCGACTCGGCCGATTTGTTTCATGCGCCGCTTGCCCTCACGCTGTTTTTCCAACAGCTTTTTCTTTCGGCTGACATCCCCACCGTAACACTTTGCTAAAACGTTCTTGCGCATCGCAGGCACATTTTCCCGAGCAATCACCCGTCCGCCAATGGCGGCTTGAATGGGCACTTCAAACAGCTGCCGTGGGAGCAGTTCGCGTAACCTGCTGACAAGCTGCTTACCACGACGCTGCGCCTCATCGCGGTGGACGATGACAGAGAGTGCATCGACGACAGTGCCATTGATCAGCACATCAAGCCGGACAAGATCGGCCTCTCGGTAGCCGATCGGTTCATAGTCGAGCGAGGCATAGCCTTTCGTCCGAGACTTCAGCTGATCGAAGAAATCGAAGATGATATCGGCCAAGGCCATCTCGTAGATCAAGCAGGCCCGATCTTGGGGACCGCCTAAATAGCGCATATCCATAAAGCGACCGTGACGGTTCTGGCACAGTTCCATCACAGGGCCAATATAGGCTTGCGGAACATACATCTCCGCCCGGACATAGGGTTCTTCAACGGCTTGGAGTCGATCGCTGGAGGGCAACTGCGCTGGACTGCGCACTTCGACGGTCTGACCATCTGTCAAGTGCGCACGATAGACGACGGTGGGCGCCGTAGTTACTAAATCCAGGCCGTACTCGCGTTCGAGTCGTTCCTGCACAATCTCGGCATGCAGCAGGCCCAGCATGCCACAGCGAAAGCCAAAACCCAGCGCCGCTGAGACCTCTTGTTCATACTGGAGCGCTGCATCTGACAGCGCCAGTCGCTCCAGCGCTTCACGCAGGTCATCATACTGATCTGGATCTTGTGGGTATAAGCCACAATAAACCATGGGTTGGACGTGGCGGTAGCCAGGCAGTGGCTGGTGCGCCGGACGCTGTGCGTCGGTGACTGTATCGCCTACACGCGTCTCCTGCACAGATTTGATCGCGGCAGTGAAGTAGCCAACTTCGCCAGCTTCCAGACGATCCACCGGTTGAGGCCAAGGTGTAAAAATGCCGACCTCATCGACCTCGAAGCGGTGCCCTGTGTTCATGAAGGCAATCTGCATGCCGGGAACAAGGGCCCCATCGCGTATTCGAACGGTGACGACGACTCCCTTGTACGCATCGTAATACGAGTCAAAGACCAATGCGCGTAGGGGCCCCTCATCCTCGCCTGAAGGCGGTGGAATCTGTTGCACCACGCGCTCCAAAATTTCATCAACTCCCGTACCCTCTTTGGCCGACGCCAAGATGGCATCTTCAGCAGGAAGGCCTGCCATCGTTTCAATCTCTGAACGCGTCTGCTCAATGTTGGCCGAGGGAAGATCGATTTTGTTGATCACCGGAACAATGGTTAGGTCTTGATCGAGCGCCAGATACAGGTTGGCCAACGTCTGAGCTTCGACGCCTTGCGTGGCATCCACCACCAAAAGTGCACCTTCACACGCAGCAAGGGAACGGGAAACCTCGTAGTTGAAATCGACATGGCCGGGCGTATCGATCAAGTTGAGCTCGTAGTTTTTGCCGTCTTGTGCCTGATACATCATGCGGACAGGCTGCAACTTGATCGTGATACCATGCTCCTGTTCCAGCTCCAGCCGATCGAGCAATTGGTCCGTCATCTTGCGCTGGGAAACGGTACCCGTACGCTCCAGCAGGCGATCGGCCAGTGTCGATTTCCCATGATCGATGTGGGCAATGATACAGAAATTGCGAATCCGCTCTTGTTCCATCTCACGTTTCCTTCGATTCAGTAGGCGGTAAACGGCCTGTTTGGGAAAGGGTGGGTTGTACGATGAGGGGTTCTTCTTCGACCCGACCTTCGATGATTCGGAAAGCACGCAAGACCGGCTGGTGCGTCTCCAACCCAGAAGCGATCAAATAGACAGCCTGTGGATAGTACGCCAAGGCAACATCGGTCTGCGAGGGCGTCGGAGGCCCGTAGGGATGGGAATGAAAGATCCCGACCAGTGAGCATCCTTCCTCACCGATTCGCTGCAATGTCTCATAGAGCACCTGCGGATCGATACAGTAACGGGTGGGACTAGCCGCCGCATTGGGAGTTGGATAAAATCGCACCGCTTTATCATAAAAGCCGCCGATCAACCCGCAAGCTTCGTTGGGAAGCGTCTCCTTCGCAAAGACGAGCATCTGACGGCAGAGCGTCTCCGGGATCTCCATCGGCTCTCACCGCCGGTTTGTCGCAGGATCATTGGCCTCAACCGATCGTACAACTGGCCGACCCTCGCTTTCCCAAGCCAGCATCCCACCAGTCATGTTATAAACCGATCGGTATCCAGCCGCTCGCAGCAGACGTGCCGCCTGTGCGGAACGTTGGCCTACATGACAGATGCAGATCACCTTCCTGTCTTTCGGCACTTCGTTGAGATGTTCAGGCAAGGATGGCAGCGGCAGCAGATGAGAACCCTCAATATGGCTCTGTGCGTACTCATCTGGATTGCGCACGTCCAAAAGATAGACCTCCCCCTTCCGCCACGCCTCTTCCACTTGGGCCGGCAACCATGCTTCTGCCCCAGGTAGAAAAGGAGCAGGTTGCGCATGGGACGACATCGCAGTTATCTCTGGTGTGGGCAAGGGTACGCCACAAAAGCCCTCGTAATCCTGTGTCTCAACCTCCAGAATGGTGGGATGCTCGCCGCAAACCGGACACTGGGGGTTCTGTTCAAAGAGCAGGGTTTCCTGACGCCCTCGCAATGCATCGATCATCAGCAGACGGGAAACGAGTGGCTCGCCCGTCTGCAAGAGCAGCTTGAGCGCCTCGACAGCCTGCATGCTGCCCACCTCGCCAACCAACGCACCCAATACCCCCGCTTCGGCACAACTGGGTACGCTTCCCGGCGAAGGCGGCTGCGGAAAGAGACAGCGGTAACACCCTGCCTTTGGAGCAAAGACCGTCAGTTGTGCCTCCCAGCGTAGAACCGAAGCATCGACCAGTGGCTTGCCCTCCAGCACACAGGCATCGTTGAGCAGGTAGCGGGTCGGAAAATTGTCGCAGCCGTTGACCACTACATCATAATCAGAGATGATGGCACGGACATTCGCTGCATCTAAGACCAACGGATAGCACGTATAATGCACGTCCGGATTTAAAGCAGCCAACCGATCCCGAGCTGCCATAACCTTCGGTTTTCCAACATCTTCAGAGCTATACAGGATTTGCCGCTGAAGATTGGAAAGATCGACAACACCCCCATCTACCAAACCGATCGTGCCGACCCCAGCCGCACTCAAATAAAGTGCCGCAGGGGAACCCAATCCACCCACACCCACGATCAAGACCCGCCCATTCAGCAACCGGAGCTGGCCTTCGTTCCCGACACCTGGAAGCAGAATTTGCCGTGCGTAGCGGTTCAGCTGTTGGGGGGTCAGCGGCGCTGCTGCGTTTATCCCCTCTGCCATATAGCCACCCCTCCCCTTACACCGTGGCGCCTCTCTGCATGCGTGTGCCACACATGATGCTTCTATTTTACACCTTGTGACTGTCCTGCCCCGCATCGGTGTAGGCAAGCACAGAAGAACGGGTGAGTGCAGCTTTCATGCGCTCCAAGAAATGGCCCCGCTTCGCACGGGCAGCTGTCTGCAACGCCGTCGTAAATGCCGGCCCCCGGCTGGCACCATGCGCCATCACCATCAACCCATTGACGCCCAGAACCGGTGTTCCATCCCCCCGTTCGACGGGGTGTGTCAAGCGCCAAAGCCCTTGCTGCAACTTTTCCAACTGCAGTGCAGAAAGCTGGTTGGATAATTCGACGCCAAATTGGGCGTTCAAATAATCGCCGAAACCCTCCATAAATTTCAGCAGGGCATTGCCGACAAAGCCGTCGGTCACCACCACATCCGCTTTCCCGTGCACCAGGTCATGTCCTTCGATGTTAC